>JADZEF010000224.1 GCA_020850695.1 Planctomycetaceae bacterium
CGATCCATCCGAGGACATCGTGCGGGCGGACACGAGCTTCAACCGGCGAGACGATGGCCGCGAGGCGGCCGGACGACGGGGCGGCCACCTCAATGGTGACACCCGGAATGAGAACCTCGACGAGACTTTCGCCGGCTTCAACCAGGTCCCCCGGCTCGGTCCGCCAGGCGGTGACCACGGCGCTCGCCTCCCCCGTCTCGGGCATGACGACGGCCACGGCGGCAGGTGGGGGGACTGGCTCGACGGGAGACATTCGACGCAGGTTCCTTTCAGGGGCCGGAATTCATCGTGGAATTCATCGTAGCACGGGCACTCATGCCCGTGCGATTGCACAAGTCCAAGTGATCCCACGGGCATGAGTGCCCGTGTTACGAAGTCACAACTTCTCTGGTTCGAGCGTTACCGCGGGCGCGGCGGGCGTCACGGCCCGCGCACGCCGCGCGATGATCGTTCCCAGCGGCCCCGCCAGCAGCGCCGGAAGAAAGAACAGGTTCCCCAGCATGCCGACCGTCAGCATCGCGACCATCACCGCGCCGAACTGCAGGATCGGCAGGAACTCGCTGATCAACAGCGACGACATCCCCAGCCCCAGCAGCGCCCAGCTCTGGTACATCGGCCGCACGCAGGCCTTCCACGCCAGCATCACCGAGTCGCGCTGGCTCAATCCGCGCTGGGCCCCCGTGCGGAACCACAGCAGGAAGTGAACCACGTCGTCGACAGTCACTCCAAGGGCCACGCACGGCGCCATGATGGCTCCCAGGTCGATCTGCACCTGAGACCACCCGACCAGCCCCAGCACCACGAATGTCGGGAACAGGCTGACGAACGTCATCAGAAGCCCGTTCGACCAGTGCCGCATGGCGACCGTGACCGTCACCACAATCAGCAGCAGGTCGGTCGCCACGCCGAAATACAAACCATCCACCAGCGACTGCCGCGCCTTGAACAGCACCGGCGAGACACCGGTGTAAGTCACACGAATCCCCTCGCGACCGCGCTCGGCGTCGGAGTCCAGTTCCTCATCGACTTCGTGCCGAAGATCCGCGACAAGTTGCGAGTAATCAACCTGCTCGAGGGCCTTCACTCGCACACCGATCCGCCACAGCTCCTCGCCGTCGCTTTCGACCAGGTAACCGCTCTCCAGCAGCCGCGGCCGCTGCTTTTCGAAGCGCGTATTGACCACCCCCTGACGCAGCCAGGCCGGACCGCCGGCCTGCACCTCGGGGACAAACGTCGCTGCGGACATCGAGCCGCCCGTCAGCGGCAGTTCCTCGAGGCGTCGCTGCAGCCGCTCGACCAGCCGCACGCGCTGGTGGGTATTCAAGCGGCACTGGTCGTTCATGCGGACGACGACTTCGATCGTCCCAAGCGAACCGAGCTTTTCCTCCAGCCAGCGATAGGTGCGGATGAGTTCGGCCTCGGGCCGGAATTCCTGCATCAGGTCGATGGTGATCTGCATGCGGCTCATTCCGGGCGCACACAAAACCCCCAGCAACAGGCACGCCCCGGCGAAGAGCGTCGGCCGCTCTGTCACGCGTTCGCCCAGCCGCAGCCAGAAGGGAGCGAGCGGCGCTTCCCCCGTTCCGTCCGCCGATCCGACCTTCTTGTGCGTCGCGGCTTTCGGTTTCCAGACCGTCAACGCGGCCGGCAGCCACGCCACCAGCATCACCCAGCTGAGGGCAACGCCGATCGCCGAATACACGCCGAACGACCGGATCAGCGTGAGGTCGGTGTAGCAGATCGACAGCAGCCCGGCGGCGGTGGTCGCGGTGGCGAGACCGAGCGGAATCCAGGCGTGTGCCACCGCCCGTCCGGCGGCCCCGACGACTCCCTCCTCCAGCACGCTTTCCTGGTAGTAGTTGCAGAGGTGAATGGCGCCCGACGTGGCGGCGACGTAGACCATCGGCACCATGGTGATAAGCACCGCGTTCATCAGCTCGCCGGTGATCCGCACCACCGCCAAGGCGATCCCCGCCGAGTACAATCCTGTCACGAGGACGAGGATCATCAGTCGCAGGTCGCGGATCGAGATCCAGGCGATGATCGTCACCATCAGGCACGCGACCACCACCACGCGGTTGATCGACGACGCGCTCGTCTGATCGATCGCCGCATTGATGACCGGCGGGCCCCCCAGCCGAAGGTCTTCGGGCTTCACCCCGACTTTCTCCGTGGCCGCGCGCAATATCGCCAGCGTGCCATGAGCGTCGTTGCGCCCTTCGCGCGTGAGGAACGTGATGGCGCAGGTGTGACTTTCGTCCGGTCCAACCAGCGCGTTCTCCAGCTTCGCGATCGCATCCTCGCGCGAGAAGTTCGAGCCTTCCTGAAGCTCGCGCAGCACCCCCCGGCCGGTGACGACTCGCTGAAAACGATTCTTCCCCGCAGAGTCCGGCGGCCAGCGTCCCGACTCGAGTTCCTCGGTCAGACGGTCGAGCCGCTCGTCGTCGATCGTGCAGCCCTCCCAGGAGATGAGGGCGAACTCGTCGTAACGGAAGCGTTCGCGGAACCACTGGTAGTCGGCCGTTTCGGGATAGTCCGACGGCAGCCAGTCGGACACTTCGTTCGCATTGCTGGCCAGCGCCTGCAGCCCCAGCACCACGACGAACGGCAGCAGCACAACTCCCAGCAGTGCAATCCACCACCCGTGCCGCTCATAAAACAACGTCTTCATGGGGCCGGGTCGAAGTATCCTTTGGGAGGCGTGAATCGGACGCCCATCGATTGAGGTCAGGCATCGAGGGTAACGGATCAGGCGGACGACGAACAGGCGCTGGCGCCGGAGCGAATCGGCGAGCCCTGGGGGGTCTCATTCTGATGGTCCATTTCACGACAGCAAGCGCCACGATCTTCGCCTCTGCTTGTCTTCCCTCCGCTGCCTCTGCTTGCTTCTGTCAAATGCCTTTGACTTTTGGCTTGGGGCCACCGGGCGTCCGCGGTGTCGCCCCGCGCATCCAGTCTCGCGAACTTCTTGACCATTCAGCGCAGCCCACCCATAATTTGGGACTGTGCTGATCGTCAGAAACTCCGTGTCCGGAACGGAACGAACGCGGTCCAACGGAGAGACCCCATGCCGATGACTCGCTACCTTTCCGCCGCGCTCCTGGCCGGAGCGTCATTGCTGCCGGACTCGTTCGCGATGGCCCAGGCCCCGGTTCCCGAGGTCGAGGCTCCGCCGCCCGATGTGATCGCACCGCCCCGGTTCCGACGCCGAGTGCAGATCTTCATCCCGCCGATCGGCCGGTTCGGCGGTTTCTCGGCCGACATCAGTCGCGGCAACGTGAACATCAATGTCGGACCGAGCGGCGGCGGGTTCGGCGGTCCGGCCTTTGGAGGAGTGAACGTCAGCGTCTTCCGCCCCGCACCGATCGAAGGCCCGACCGTCGTTTACGGTCCCGGCGCGGCGGAGTTCGATCCGACCGCGCGCCGGCATGTCATCGTCACGATTCCCAACCCCTTCCTGGGTTGTGTGGGAGGCGATGGCGAAGTCGTTCCGTTCCAGCCGCAGAATGACGGGACCGACCCGGCGAACCCGGAACTCGGTGCGCCCGCCACATCGAACTCCGCCGACAACGACGCGGTTCTTCCGCCGGAAACCGGATCTTCTCCACGGCGGAACTCCCGCAGTCTCGACAGTCTCCTGCCGGAGCTCCCCCCCGGCACAGCAACACCCCGCACCACCAACAAGCCCGCCGCCGACCTTCCGGTAGAAATCCCGGAAACGGTCGTCCCGAAGCGCTCGACGGGCGAGGCGCGTGAAAAGAAGGTCGACGGCCCGAGCTTCCCGGAGCTTCCCCCGCAATCCGCGATCGAACCCGCGCCTCGTCTCTTCCCGACGCGCGGACCGCGTCTGCTCCCGGCCGGCTACATTCCCAACAACGGGTTTGACGTCGATCGGACCGTCCGGCCGAATGCGCCGGTCCGCCCCGGCAACGATCCGTTTGGCCCGACTCTGCCTCCGCAGCAAGGGCAACCTCCCACCTGACTGGTCTTGAGCAGGTTGCGGGGAATCACCGGGTGGCGTGGTCGGTAGCCACACGAGACTTCCGACCAGAGACCCCGTCAGTGAAAACTGGCGGGGTCTTTTCATGCTCTGGCGGTAGAATGATGTCGCAGACTTTGGGACGGGAGCGACACCATGATTCGTGGCGCGGTTTGGGGCGGTATCTTTGGGTTGTTTGCAGCGCTGGTCATGGGCCACCAACTCGCCTTCATTGCAGGCGAGCCAGCAACGCGGGGGGTAAAGGGAACCCCTGGAACAACCCACGTGAACGACCAGTTTCGATGGCGGGTTGCCACTCCGCTACTTGCTGGCACAGGGGTGACGGTTGGCCTCCTCGTCGGCTTAGTGCGTAACCGCCTGTCCCGCGATCCGAACGAACCCTAACCGCTCGACAACTCCCGTGCTGCTCGCTTGCGGGGCCGGATTTCAAATTTGGACACTGCTCGTGAAGCGGTTCTGTCGGCTGACGCTGGCGTTCTCGAAGAAACTCGACAACCTCAAGGCGGCCGTCGCCATGCACATCGCAAACTACAACTTCTGCTGGCGGATACGGGAGAACGGGAACAGCGGCAAGCTTCGCCCCACTCCTGCCATGCAGGCCGGAATCGTCGAATCCCTTTGGACGTTCGAGGATCTGTTCAACGTCGTGATGGGATGAGGGTGGAAACGAGCGACCCCGTCAGAGAAATCTGGCGGGGTCCTTTCTTGCGCTGGCGGTAGAATGCGGTGAGGAACCTTACGCCAGGGGGATTTCGAGATGGCACTCATCTTTCTAGGGCAAAGCTGCTGTGCAATCTGCGGCGATGTCATTACGCCCGTGGACGAGATCGTGGCGACCAGCCATTTCATCGCCGATCCAACTGATCACCTATGGCGTTTCTCGGACGCACCAATGCATCGGCCGTGTTTTCTCGCTTGGGAATTGAGGGCCGAATTCGTCGCCCGTTTCAACACCACGGCCAGAGGGCTGGTGTTCGCAAATGGAACCTACCATGAGATGCAGCCGGAGGGTGCCATCTTGGTCCGAACACACGAAGACGTGACATGATAGTGCCGGCTAACTCCCGTGCCGCTCGCTTGCGGGACCGGATTTCAAATTAGGACACTACCCCTTACCGGACGGAGCCCCCCTTCAGGCGACGTAGCGGCGGCAATCCGCTACAGTTTGGAGCGTTCTTCGTGCCCCTTCCAATCATTCGAGCAGGACGCTCAAGCTCGTGACCGGCGGGAACCCCCCTTCTCCATCGATGGACCGGCAGGACGCCGTGCCCGCCAGCACCAGCACGCGCTGGCTCGTCACGATCTGCACGTACAACGAGCGCGAGAACCTCCCACGGCTCGTCCCTGAGATTTTCCGGCACACGTCCGACGTCGATATCCTCGTCGTGGACGACAACTCGCCCGATGGGACGGGGGCACTGGCTGACGATCTCGCCGCTGCGGATCCGCGGGTCAAGGTCCTGCACCGCCCCGGAAAGCAGGGACTGGGAACCGCCATTCTCGCAGGTCTTCAGTACGGCATCGACCACGGCTACGACTACGTCATCAATCTCGATGCCGACTTCAGTCACGATCCGAAGTATCTCCCCGCATTGCGGGATTGCATGAACGTCGCCGATGTCGGCATCGGCTCGAGGTATGTCGCGGGCGGGGGCGTCGTCGGGTGGAGCCGCTGGCGAAAGTTCATGAGCGGCGGCATCAACTGGTATGCCCGCAAGCTTCTGGGGTTGCGAGTCCGCGACGCCAGCGGAGCCTTCCGCTGCTACCGCCTGTCGAAAATCCGCGAACTCGATTTCCGAAAGTTCCGCGGCCGCGGGTATTCTTTCCAGGAGGAAGTCCTGTTCCGCTGCGCCCGGGTGTGGTGCAGCTTCGCCGAGACGCCCATCATTTTCGAAGACCGCCGTGCGGGGACTTCGAAGATCAACTGGAAGGAATCGGTGGGGGCGCTCTGGATCATCTTCCGTCTGTGGATCGATCGGTTCTTCGGGGTTTCGGTGCGGTGAGGTCGAACGATGCAGGCCGCGTTCACCGATCACGAGCTGCTTGCCTGGCTCGAAGAGCAGCTGCCCGTCGACCGCATGGCGGCCATCGAGAAAGCCCTGCGCGATTCGGAACCGCTGCAGCGGCACGTCGCCCTGCTGGCCCGTCGCCGCGATCAGGGAGGACATTCGATCGGCGAGATCTGGCGGCGGTTGCGGTTGAGCTGCCCGACGCGGGCCGACCTCGGCAGTTACCTGCTTGAGACGCTCGACGCCGACCATGCGGCGTATGTCGCGTTCCACGTGCAAACGATTGGCTGCCGCTTCTGTCTGGCGCTGCTCGACGACATGCAGCAGAGCCAGCAGCGGACGCCCGAGCGCGAGACGCGCCGTCGAAAGATCTTCGAGTCGTCCGCCGGCCTGCTGGGCCGCGACGCCTCGGCAACGGAAGCCGACAGTTTTCAGGAATAGCAAACATCCAGCACTGCACTGCGTGAGAGCGCGTGACCTGCCGATTCTCCGGCCCGCAGAAGGGCCACGGAAACGACGGATGGGACGGATTTCACGGACGACAGAGTCATCTCATCCGTGCCTCTCGGTTCTCTCCGTCGTTTCCGTGGCCGCTGGGGACAACTTCTGATGGTCGCCAAGCCATTCGAATCCTCATCGGATCCGCAAAAGACCAAAGGGCATGTGCTTCGAGTCAACTCTCCTGCATTTCTGCCTTTCCTCTGCTCCCTCTGCTTGCTCCTGCTAAATTGCCTTTTCTGGTTTGAAGCTTTGGTGTCGTCCGCACTCAAGACGACGCAGAAAGAATAAGAGGCAATGAACAGGAGCAAGCAGAGGGAGCAGAGGAAAGCCAAAGGCAGGGAAGAAAACGATCTTGGACTGGAGCTTTCCTTCTCGCCTTCAACTCTCGATGGCTTGACACCGCACGGAGACGCGGCGGAGGATTCAGTCCGCCGTCGCCCATCCGTTTGCACGCTGACGGCGATCCTCACGCCTACGCGTTCCGGAGCCTGGAATGACGACGTCGATGCGGTCGGTCCTTGCGATTCTCGGTCTGGCGGTCTGCCTGACATCCCTTGCGGCGCTCTCTTCAGCAGCCGAGGACAAGCCCACCAGGCCGGACGCCGCGAAGCCCGAGAAAAAGCCTCAAGGCGTTCCGGACGACGGCTGGGAGCGGATCAAGCTCGACGGTGAGTTCCGTTCGGAAGGAGTGGCCGCCGCCGACCTCAACCACGACGGCAAGATCGACATCGTCGCGGCCGACGTGTGGTATGCAGCCCCAGATTGGAAGATGCACGCCTTCCGTCCCGTCGGAAAATTCAAGGCCGGCGTCGGCTATTCGCAAAGCTTCGCCAACTTCACCTACGACATCAACGGCGATGGCTGGGACGACATCATCGTCATCGGCTTCCCAGGCGAAGCCTGCCACTGGTACGAGAACCCGCAGAACAAGTCGGACCACCCTGAAGGGCACTGGAAGCAGTATCTGCTGTGGCACAGTGCCGCGAACGAGTCGCCGATCTTCGCCGACGTCGATGGCGACGGGAAACCCGAACTCGTGTTCGGCTCGGAGCCTGAAAAGCAGATGGGTTTTCTTCGCGTGCCGGCGAAGGACAAGTGCCATCTGAAGTGGGATTTCACTCCGGTCAGCGACCCCGGCGACGGCCACAAGAACGGCTCCTTCCGCTACTACCACGGCCTGGGCGTGGCCGACCTGAACGGCGACGGCCGCAAGGACATCCTCATCATGCACGGCTGGTGGGAAGCTCCCGAGGATCGCAACCAGAGACCGTGGAAGTGGCATCCTTACACCTTGTCGCGCGACGGAAAGGGAAATCCTCTGCCGGCCGCCAACATGTACACGCAGGACCTCGATCTCGACGGCGACCTCGACATCCTCTGCAGCTGCGCCCACCAGTACGGCGTGTGGTGGTTCGAGAACGTCGGCTCGAAGCCGGAGACCGGCGACGGCAACCCGCAATTCGTCTATCACCTGATCGACGAGTCGTACTCGCAGACGCACGCGGCCGAATTCGTCGACCTCGACGGCGATGGCGAACTGGAGTATGTCACGGGCAAGCGGTACTTCGCCCACAACGGCGGAGACCCCGGCGCCTACGAGCCGGTCTGGATGTACCGTTACAGCATCAAGCGAGAAAAAGGGAAGGCACCCGTCTTCACTGCCCACGAGATCGTGGCGGGGCGCGACACCGGCGTTGGCACGCAGTTTTTGGTGAAGGACGTCAACGGCGACAGGCGGCCCGACATCGTCCTGTCGAACAAGAAAGGCGTGAACGTCCTCGTGCAGAAAAGCACGGGAGCGAAGTGATAAGTCCGTCCCAAGTCGCCATCATGCGCCGCACGATGAGCGGTTGAAGAAAGGACGCCGCACGACACACCCGATGGCGCATTACCGTCGGGTGTTCTGCTTCGTAGCCTGGCCTTCCAAGGCCGGGCGCGAGGTTTTGTCCGGCCTTGGAAGGCCGGACTACGGAGAACGCGGCGGTAACGCGCACTAAAGGCTCCGGACGACCAGTTCCCGCAGGCAGGCTTGCCAGCCCTGAAGAGGATCCGAAGTCAGCTCCGTGACGTTTGTCGTTGAAGTCAGCGCGGCGTCCTGCGCCGAGTGTTCCGGAATGGGTCCCGTGACGAGCACGCTGTCGAGCGGCACGCCTGCCAGCGGAAGCTCGGCCGGTTCCGACGAGAACTGGACGGCGTGACATCGCGACCGAAAGGTTGTCTGTTCGCAAAGACTTTCGAGTTCCCCCGATGTCAGGCGTCGGACCCGGACGACATCGACATCGCGTTCCGTGCTGAAGACCGTTTCCAGGAGTTCTCGTTCCTGCGGCAACGACGGCCGGGGACCGTCGTCGAGGAAGACGATCTCGAAGTGAAGCGCTTCTGTGGTCAGCCAGGCCATCCATGTCTGAACGGCTGCGGTGATGAGTCCCAGCGTCAGGATGATCCGCTGAAACGGAACCGCCGAATCTTTGACGCGCGCGGCGACGAGACTGGGGTGCAGGACGAGGAACACGGTGCGGCGCGGACGCAGAAACTGGTTGTCGTCGCGCGAGAAATAGAGGAGCTCGTCGCGCAGAAACTTGATGTCGAAGAGGTCGGGCCTTTCGTCGCGTTCCATGTAGGCGAGCTGAGAGTGGAGCAGGCTTTCGATGCTGCCGCGGGTCGACAGGGACGTATACCCGCCGACAGGGTACTGGTCTTCTTCCGCGATCGGCGTGGGAACGTCGCGCCACCGTGAGCGGACGCGCGGCGGCTGCGAGGGGAGCACGGCCGCCAGTTGGCGGGCGGCCTGCAAGGTCTGCCTCAACGCCAGCCGCTGTCCGAACGATTTCACAGCCGTCCCGCGCTCGAGTTCGAACAAGTCTTCCGGCGCAAGGAGCTCTGGAGAATGACGAAACGCTCGACAGAGCGTGGTGAGTTGCAATCCGAGCCATTGCGACTGCAATGCAGGAAGCGGACGCGTCGCCAGTTCCTCGCAAAGGACGACGTGGTTGCGTGCGGCGATTCCGCGCAGGACTCCCGGGCTGAGAAGAACGCCTTCCAGTCCGATTTGGCGCTGCAATTGTTGGACGAGGTACGCAAGGGCCCGCACCCGGTCCCCCTTGTGATATCGGCAGACGGCGGCCGCTCCGCGCTGGAAGGCTGGATCGACATGGAGCCGGCCGAGGACGTGATCTTCATAGCGCCGCACCAAGGTGGCCGGCACGGGATGGTTCTCCAGGGTGCAGCGCCGCGCGACAGCGGGCGAGACGTCGCCAACCACGATGGAGACGATGTCCGCGAGGACTCCGAACGGCAGCACCTCGCTGCCCGAAGCAACGACCGCCGCCAGCACGTCGAGCCACTGGGCCAGCCGCTCCGGCGTGGGCGGCGTTTCGCGCAGCGAAATGACGCCGGCCGCCAGCCAGTCGAGAACCGTGGATTCGTCGCGGAGATCGCGCGGGGTATCGTCGCCGGTCGACATTGAGGTGACGCGAAAAGGGAAGACAAGTGACGCGGTCGAAGGCTTCGGAACCCGACAGATTACATTTTGCCCGGAAAGCAGGGCGAGCAGGTCGGGGAGAAATTTCGAAAAGCCGGTCTGCCGCCTGTAAGACGCTCGCCAGGGGGCGGTACTTCTGAGTGTCCGACGGGAAACACGTCACACGCGACTGGAGTTCGCCGGCCTCGTCGTGGCGCCAGGCATCTTCTTACGGTTCACCACTTTTTCGGGAGTCAGCCATGTCGAAGAAACTGGATGGCAAGGTTGCAGTCGTTACCGGGGCGTCAAAGGGCATCGGGGCAGAGATTGCCCGGCAGCTGGCCGCCGAAGGGGCCGCCGTCGTCGTGAACTACTCCAGCAGCAAGGAAGGGGCCGATCGCGTCGTCAGCGATATTGCGAAGAGCGGGGGCAAGGCGGTCGCCGTGCAGGCTAATGTCGCCAGACCGGCCGACATCCCCCGATTGTTCCACGAAACGAAGAGAGCCTTCGGCCGCGTCGATGTCCTGGTCAACAACGCCGGGGTCTACGAATTCCAGCCTCTCGAGAACGTCACCCCCGAGCACTTCCACAGGCAGTACGACCTCAACGTGCTCGGTTTGATCCTCGCCACGCAGGAAGCGGTGAAGCACATGGGGGACGGCGGCAGCATTGTCAATATCGGGTCGGTGGCAGCGACGCTCGCCCCGCCCACGGGTTCGGTCTACAGCGGGACGAAAGCCGCAGTCAACGCGATCACCAAGTCGCTTGCCGGAGAGCTTGGCTCGCGCCGCATCCGTGTCAATGCGGTCAACCCCGGCATGGTCGAAACCGAAGGAACGCATTCGGCCGGCATCACCGAGAGCGACTTCCGCAAGCAGGTCGAAGCGCAGACCCCGCTCGGACGCATCGGCAAGCCGCAGGACATCGCGCCGGTCGTCGTTTTCTTCGCGTCCCCGGACTCGGGATGGATCACCGGCGAGACGGTTTACGTCTCGGGCGGCAACCGCTAACAGCCCGGTGAAAAAGCGTGCCGGCCGACACTCGTCCCGGCGAGCCGTTCTCGGAGCATACAACACGGTTCGAGATCAGTTGTCATCCCCCTTCGGGACCGCTGGCGGCCTGGCCTGAATGAGGAAGTCGAACAGCTCTCCGTGGCGTTTGTCGTCGAGGGTGATGTCGAAGGGGATCATCTGAACGCCCTCGCCGGTTCGAGCCGGGTCGGCCGTCAGTGTGACCTTGAAGTGTTCACGGGACGTGGCGGCGATCGTCCCTTCGAGGACGGAGGGGGTTGCGGTGATGCCCGGCGGGAGACGCAGGCGAATGTGGTGGCGCTGAGGCTTGTCACGGAAGTTGCGGACGGTGATTGTCACTTCCTGCCGAGGCTGCTCCTGGAGATCGATGCGATAGGGATATGCGGAAACCCAGAACGGATCGAACTGGTATTCATAGTTCGGGTCGGGCAGGAGTTCCTTGTATCGGGCGACGATCCGCTTCGACCAGGCGTGATAGCGTTCAACGAACGCCGTCGGGTTGGTCATCAGGACGTTGTGGGCTCCCATGATGATGTCGGGCTTCAGGTCGACGAGGTACTTGCTGCCGAGAATGTAGCCTTCCTCGAAGATCGCGCTGTTGCGGGCAACGACCGCTTCATGGCCGTTCTGCTCGGGGTCGGACGGATCGCCGAAGAGATTGTCCCCGGTAAAAGCGATCTTTTTTCCGTCGAGCTCCAGCCACAGGCAGTTGCCGAATTCGGTCTGTCCCGGCATCCAGTCGATGTGCAGCTTCAGCCTCTCCCACTCGACCACTTCGCCATCCTTCAGCGGCCGGTCGACCTCCAGCCCTTCGTAACGCGGGTTGTAGGATGTGATGAGGGCGCAGTAGTCGTAGCGAAGCGGGTTCTGCACCTTGTCGACGATGCGGTCCAGAGTCCAGATCCGCGCCCCGTACTGCTTCTTCAGAACCGAGCCGAGCGTGAAATGGTCGCCGTGCATGTGGTTGATCCACAGCGCATCGATCTGCTTCAGACCCAGGTGCTTCCGCATCGCGGCGACCAGTTCGTGCAGGAGCGGTTCGGGAAAGATCCCGCAATCGAGGAGCAATCCGCGGCCGTTGTCCGAGATGATGATCGCGAAGTTCTTCCCCGCGAGCGCGTCGCTGAACTTGTAAAGGTGCGGCGTCACCTGGACGATCTGCGGAATGGCGGTCGGCTTGATGATCGGATCGACCTTCGCCCGCTGCGTCAGATTGCTCACCGGATAGCCGCGCAGATAGTCGGGACGAAACGCGACGAGCCTTGCGTGGTAGGTGGCAAGCTGCTTGTCCGCGTCGCGGATCACCGGCCCCTGGGCGGGGAACGCGTGGGAGAGCTTCAGGTCCCGCAGTCGCTGCACCGATTCCATCAGCGTGTCGAGCCCCTTGCCGAATCCGTAATCCCACTCGACGTCATACCAGTTCGTCATGCGAGCGCCGTCGTGGATCACTCCGCCGGTAAATGCGATCGTCCGCCCATCGCGTCGAACGAGGTAGCTCATCCCGCCGGGTGACGAACCGGGAGTGCTGACGCAGCTGATTTCGAATCCTCGCCACCGGACGACGTCGTCCGGATCGAGCAGCCGATCGAGCTTCACGGCACGGGAAGGAGGACGGACGTAGCTGGCCCCGTGCACCGTGTATTTATCGCTCAGCGACGGTCGCCATTTGCGAAACTGAAGCGGCGATTCGAACAACTCTTGCTCGAGCCGGGGCGCGGCGATCTTCGTCCGGGTCCGGTCGACGAGGCCGATCCCCTGGCAGACTTCCCGGTGGTGATCGGTGAAGAGGATCTGTTCGACGTTCCGGACGCCGCTCTCCTTCAGGACATCGAGCACGCTGCCATCACCGAGATTGACGAGCAACGCCGCGTCATCGACTCGAAGCACAAACACGTTGCAGGTGCCGCGATGGATGAGCACATTGGGAATTTCGCCGGCAGCCAATGCCAGACGCTCTCCTCCATTCTTCGCCGGGGAGGCGTCGGCAGCGGGTAGCGCCGGCGGAGTACACATCCCCAGAATCGTGAGAACGGCGAAAACGTACGGAACCTTCATGGGCAACCTCACATCGTGATCGACCTCATCCCCCTCCAATCGCAGTCCGGGGGACGAGGAAGCCGGGCTGGATGAGACGGGGATCGCGAAACCTTCAAACCGACTGAACGACGACGGCCTGCAGCCAATGCCAGCTGGCCGACAGTTTTCGACCGCAAACGACATTTCAGACTTCTGCAGGATCATTCTCGCCGGAGGCACGTTCGACGCAAAGCGTGTTCGATCGTACGGACTTGGGCCTGCTTCGAAAGGCTCGCTTGGAGGCGGATTCCCCCAGCGCGGCAGAGCCGCAACCAAACCAAAGGCATCTAACGCAAAGGCGCAAAGTCCGCAAAGGAATGCACGCAAAGAAAACGCCAGAGGAGATGAGCGAGTGTCAGCGGCATCTCCATTCCATCCGAAAAGACAAAGCCGCAAAGGAAATCTTCGCGAGACGCAAAGATTCTGGACGTTAGTAGGACAGAAGCGCATGCCGTACCAGTCGACCGGTTGTTCGCTGGCAGCTCGTTCCGGGACATGCAGGCCGAGCGGGACCATCTGCGAACCGTCGTGTTTCCTCGCTTGGAGGACGATTTGCGGGAGGGGTCGTCTGGTGAGGAGAGTGACGCGTTTCCGTCCAGGGTTCGCAACGACCGTGACGCGGCCTGGCTGAGGTGTGCGCCTTGGAAGCCTGTGACCTGACGCCGAATCGTGCCATCGGACATGGACGGCGGACTTGTGTTTGGTCCTCGTCGCTCGCAAAGATCGAGCGACATCGAAGCACTCATGGGAGACGAATGGCATGACGACCGCTCGCTGGATGTCCGCTATCGTCGGGTCGGTGCTCTTGTTTTCCAGGGCGGCGAGCGCGGAATCCGTTCTGCTCTCAAGTCAGGGCAAGGCCCGGCAGACTGTCACGACCGCCGAAAACGCCACGCAGCGCGTGCGGGCGGCCGCCAGCACCCTTGCCGACTACTTGTCGCGGATCTCAGAGGCGAAGTTCGAAGTCGTGACGGGCGATGGAACGACGGGAATTGCCGTGGGAGTCGCCGCCGACTTCCCGCAGCTTTCCGGGACGAAGATGCTGCTCGACCCGAAGCCGGCCGAACGCGAGCGGTATCTGCTGAGGTCGCACCCGAAAGGAATCTGGCTCGTCGGGGCCACGGAACTCGCCGTCGAGAACGCCGTCTGGGACCTGCTGCATCGCCTGGGCTACCGGCAGTTCTTTCCAGGAAAGCATTGGGAGATCGTCCCAAGGACTCCCGAACTGGCCATCGAGGTCGACGTCGATGAGTCTCCCAACTATCTCAGCCGACGGATCTGGTACGGGTTCGGGCCGTGGGATTATGCGGCGGAACCGTATCGCGACTGGTGCGCAAAGAACCGCTGCGTGCCCGGCATCGAGCTTTCGACGGGCCATTCCTACGGCGGGTTCATCCGCGAGCTGAAGGCCGATTTCGATCAGCATCCCGAGTATTACGCGCTCGTCAAAGGGGAGCGGAATATCCGCCCCGAGGCGAAGCTGTGCCTCAGCAACGAAGACTTGCGCCGGCGGATTGCGCGGCATGCCGTGGATCGTTTTCGCAAGGACCCGACGCGCGACAGCATCTCGGCCGATCCCAGCGACGGGGGCGGCTGGTGCGAATGCGAGCAGTGCGCGAAGCTCGGGAACGTCACCGACCGGGCGTTGCTGCTGGCGAACGACATGGCGGCGGCCGTCAACCAGGAGTTCCCCGGCAAGCTCGTCGGCATGTATGCCTACGCGTTCCACTCGCCGCCCCCGACGAAGGTGAAGCCGCATCCCCAAGTCGTCATCAGCGTGGCGACGGCTTTTCTGAAGGGAGGGCTGTCTCTCGAAGAAATCATGAAAGGCTGGTCCGACCTGGGAACGGTGCTTGGCGTGCGCGAGTACTACAGCGTCAACACCTGGGATCGCGACCTTCCGGCGAGGGCCCGCGGGTCGAACATCGATTACCTCAAGCGAACCATTCCCGAGTTCCACGCCAAGGGGGCGCGGTACCTCTCCGCGGAATCGAGCGATAACTGGGGTCCGAACGGACTGGGCTACTACGTGGCGGCCCGCCTGCTGTGGGACGTGAAGGAATCGACGCGGACCGACGCCCTGATCGACGACTTCCTCACCCGCGCGTTCGGACCCGCGAAGGATCCGATGGCCGAGTTCTACCGGCAGATCGACGCATCGCACCCGCACCTGGTCACGACCGACCAGATCGGGCGGATGTTCCGTTCTCTCGAAGCCGCGCAGAAACTGGCAGACACTCCCGAAATCCACGATCGACTGGACGATCTCACGCTTTACGCCCGCTACGTCGACCTCTACACGCGCTACGCCAACGCCAAGGACGCGCCGCGACAGGCCGCCTTCGAAGAACTCATCCGCCACGCCTACCGCATGCGGACGACGATGCTCGTCCATACCAAAGCCCTGTACCGCGATCTGGCAGGACGGGACAAGTCGGTCAAAATCCCTGAAGACTGCCGGTGGAATGTCGCCGAAGGAAAGAACCCCTGGAAATCGAGCGAGCCATTCTCCACCGGCGAGTTGACCGCGTATCTCAAGGATGGCATCGAGCGGTATCCGCTCGTCTCGCTCGATTTCACGCCGATCGAATTCGACGGAGAGCTCGTCTCGGCACGGCCGCTCAATCTGCCCTCGACCTCTCAGCCCGGCGACACCGGCCCCGGACGCGGGAAACAGACTTTCCTGACCGTGGTTGAGAAGGCCCCGGCAAATCTGACGCTGAAGATCACCGGCGGACTGATCACACACTATCGCGACCGCGGAAACGTCCGCGTGGAACTGGTGAAGATTGGTGGCGCAAGCGACACGGGCGAAAAGGAAACGCTCATCTCCGAAGACCGTAGCGTTCCACCCGATGGAATCGAGCGGCGCGTCACCCTGAAGATGAGCGAGGCGGGGACCTATCGCATCACGGTCAGCGATGGCAATGACCGCACCCGCGTCACCTGGGACGCCGGCACGGCGATGGTCATTCCTGCCGCCGCCGACTCCGCGATGAATCGCTTCTACTCTCCCTGGACGCTGTGGTTCTACGTTCCCAAAGGGACGAAGACCGTCGGGCTGTTTGGCGGCAACGGCGGCGAGATCCTCGATGCGGACGGCAAGTCCGTCTTCTCCCTCAACGACCGCGAGGCGAGCTACTACAGCACTCCCGTTGAGAAGGGCCAGGACGGGCGACTGTGGAGAATCCGAGGAGGCCGAGGGCCGTTACAACTGCTGACCGTGCCTCCGTACTTCGCCCGAAGCTCGGAAGAACTGCTGCTTCCGAAGGACGTCGTCAACCGCGATTCGACGCGATAGGTGCGATCGTCGCGAACGACCTGCGTCTTCAGTGACGCAGTTGTCTTGCGAATCGGACATGCGTCTCTCCCCCAACACGGCAACGAATCGACCGATTTCAGGGGCTAACGTCGTGCCGGTCAAACCAGTCGAGGATCCGGCGATAGATGTCGGCCTGCCGATCGAGCCGGGTGATCCCATGCCGTTCGTCATGGTAGATGACCATTTCGGTTTCGACGCCAGCTTCCTTGAGACCCCGATAGAACATCCGCCCCATGGCCAGAGGACAACGACGATCGTGGTCCGCATGCAGGATGAGCGTCGGCGTTTTCACACGGTCGACGTAGGCGAACGGACTATGTTTCCGCATGGCTTCCGGCACTTCCCAGGGCTTGCCTCCCAGTTCCCATTCGGTCCAGCTCTGCAGGTCGCCGACGCCCCACATGACGTTCATGTCGGTGACGGCATTCTGCGGGACCGCCGCACGGAACTGTGTGGTGTGACCGATCAGCCAGCTTGTCATGAAGCCTCCGTAGCTCACTCCGTAAACGAACTGACGCTTCGGATCGACGATCCCTTCCCGCACGAGATGATCGATGCCCGTCAGGATGTCCCGCATGTCGCCGCCACCGAGGTCATGGCGGTCAGCATCGAGAAATCTTCGGCCATACCCGGTGCTGCCACGGAAGTTCGGTTGAAAGACAGCAAATCCGTGCGCCGCGAAAAGCTGTGCGGTAAAACTGAATCCGGGAATCACACGTCCGTGCGGTCCTCCATGCGGGTGCAGCAGGAGCCGATAGGGTCGCTTCGCGACGTCGGCCGGAGGGAGCGTCAGCACTCCCTCGATCTCCGTTCCATCGTCGCTCTTCCAGCGAACAACCTGATCCTCAGCGACCAACCGCTCATCGAGCCACGCCTGGCTCCGAGGCATGAGACGACGGCGCTGTTCGAACCTCTCTTTCTCCTTGAGATTCGTTTCCGGTCCTATCGGATCTGCGAGGCCTTTCGGACTGTCGACATCAATCAATTCCCTTTCCGCGCGCATGCCCCGGGGCACATCGGTCACGATCCAGCGATCGTCGAGCCAGCAGCCGGCGGGAAGCGGAAAGGAAGGCGAACCGTGCGGGGGCCGCTCGTCACTATCGACATGATGATCGAACAGCACACGCGACGAAGTTCCGTCGGCCAGGTCGACGATCTCCAGGTTGTAGACGTCGCTGTGAGGACCACGACGAGGGACTGAAAGACAGACAACCCGGCGGCCATCGGGCGACACGCGGGGCGACACCTGGGGGCCTGGCCCGCTCGTCAACTGGCGCCGCTTCTTCGTGGAGAGATCAATCTGCCACAGATCGAAGTTCTGATTGATGCTGAAGCGGACCGACTCGCGCCTCGAAGTGAGGTTGGCATGAACGATGAGGCTCTTTCCGTCGGGCGTCCATTGCGGGTCACCGTACCAGTTGTCGCCCGCCACGCATTCGACGCGGGCCGCGGCCACCTCGGACGGCGAATCCAGAAGGTCGGCCACCCAGATCATCGCCTTACCGAAGCCCTCATAGCCTTCTCCCTGGTCTTCGCGAACGATCGTGATCCCGAGGTCCTGCTCGGCCTGGGTCCGCGGGCTTTGCCCGTCGTCCGCAACGAACGCCAACCGCTTCCCGTCCGGTGAGAAGGCGACGCGCGAGTAGAACGGATCGCTGAACACCCGCCCGTAGGGCCGCGTCGAACCGGCCAGCGGGATGGCCTTCCCTCCCGTGGTTGGAATCAGCCAGATGTCGGTGGCGGGATCCGACCAGACCGGAACTGGCTGGAAGGGTGACTTGCCGTCGGGTAGGGGGCGCGTCGAGAGAAACGCGATCCACTTGCCATCGGGTGAAAGCACAGGCCGACGTGCATCGGGCTCGCCCGGTTCAAGAGGCTTTTTCGTGAGAGGCGTGTCGTTGCCCGGCTGTTCCGAAATCCACAGGGCCGACCGGCGGTATTTTGCTCCGGGCTCAGCCCAGTCACGGATGAAAATCGCCCGCTGCGCTCCCGGCAGAACGATCGGCTCGTGGAACGATTCGTGGCGATACAGGTCATCGATTCGAATGGGCACCTTTTCCGCGGCGCGCAGAGAGGTCCCCACGAACGGGACGATCAATCCGCAAAGGATGAGCCCCTGACAGTAACCCACACGAATCTGCGACATCGGATCCCCCTCAACGGACAAGGGCTTTTGCAGCGTCTCGATGGCGCCGCGGCCGGTCCTCGCAGTATGCCGGCGGATCGTGTCGAACGCACGCCATTGCCCGTTCTTCGCCTGACGCTTCCCGTCTTGCCAGGAAACGAGTCGATCCACGAAGAGAACGCAGCGGAACGCCCGATGGGTGTCCCCCGTCCATGCGGAACTCCGAACTTGTCAGATTTCCTCCCGATATTACTTCGTTCCAATGCAATAGAGCCGACGGTCGGTCCGCAGCAGAAGTCGTCCGTGACTGATTGCGGGGGAGGCATTGGCGCGGCTGTCGTCCTCCTCGAACACGTTGTGGGCCAGAAGCTCGAACTTCGGTTTGGCCGCGACCACGTAGGTCCCCTTGTGTTGCGACACGAAATAGAGCTCGCCGTCCGTCGTGGGGGTGCCGGCGGCATAGCCGTGGTACGCTCCCTCGCCTTGATACTTGTGCTCTGGAAGACGCGGACCTGCCCCCGAGAGTCGAGGCAATCCGCCAGGCCGCGAACGACTCGAAGACGCGGGTTCTGTCGAAGCCGCCGCGCGATCACAAGCGACTCGGTCGGGTTCGCCTCTTCGCTTGATGTCACGCAATGCCGATCTCGATGGGTTGACCGGAGTCGGCATCAGCGAGCCGCCCCATGAATCAAGGTATTGTAATCCGCCTCCTGAGCCACGATCTTTTGTGCGATTTCGGTCTGGCAGCCCATCGCATCGATCGTCACCAAAGCCCCGGAAATCTCGAGCAATTCCAGCAGCTTCGGAATGGCCGTCCCTTGTCTTGAGGAGGAAGAACAGGGCGTTGCTCTTCGCGTCGGTCACCACCTGCCCCAGGCAGACATGGTTCGCCGCAGCCCACGCGCTGACCATGTGAATCGCCGCCTTGCCGCTCGCCGCATCGAAACTCCGCCGGAGGGTCTTGCCGTCGATCGGGACGATCTGCCCCTCCGTGATCTCGTGCAAAGCACCGATCCAACTCAACAGACACTTCTCGAACTCGGCGGATTCAGTGCGGCGAAAATCGCGTTGAACCGATCATGCGACGGAATGCCGTTCGACAGATCCAGTACTTTCGTAGCACGCCGGCTCGGCTGGTGCTGCGGGCGAAGATCGTGCTGGCTGCTGCGGAGGGTCGAGAGAACAAAGACATCGCGGCAGAGCTTGGTTGCACGCGACGGACTGTCGGAGAGTGGCGGATC
>JADZEF010000225.1 GCA_020850695.1 Planctomycetaceae bacterium
CCCCCCCCCCCCCCCCCCCCCCCCCCCCCCCCCCCCCCCCCCCCCCCCCCCCCCCCCCCCCCCCCCCCCCCCCCATCCTCCCCGCCCTCCTCTGCATCGCCCTCGCTGGCTGCGCCACCCACTGGGACCGCATCGAACCGGTGCGCGAAGCCTACTTCGCCGGGCGGCTTGATGAAGCCCGACTGCTCCTCGACAAGCACCAGGATCGCCGGCTTCGCAACGACGATGTGAAGCAGCTCGACCACGCGATGCTGCACCTGGTCTCCGGGCGTCCCAAAGAGGCCGAGCGGACGCTGAAGATCATTCGCGACCGCTTCGACGTGCTTGAAGAGAAGTCGCTCGCCGAAGGGGCGGCTTCGCTTCTCACCGACGACAACGTGAAGGCCTACCCGGGCGAGGACTACGAACGGGTGCTGGTCCGCGCGTTCCTGGCGATCTCGAACCTGATGACCGACGGCGGCGACGTGCAGGCGTACTCGCTGCAGATCACCGACAAGCAGAACGAGATCATCGAACGGGTGAAGGAGAAGAAGGAGGAAGGCGAAGCCGATCCGGTGCTGGCCTACAAGCAGGTGGCGCTGGGGCCGTACCTGCGGGCGATGCTGGCGGAGGAATCGCCGCTGACGCTCGACGATGCGGAGCGGGCGCGGGTCCAGGTGGCCGAGTGGGCCCCCGACTTCCGCGATGCGAAGACCGACCTGGAACGAGTGAAGCATGAGGTGCCTGTCGCGCAGGGGCACGGCGTGTTGTATGTCTTCGCCATGATGGGCCGCGGACCGGTGAAGGAAGAGGTCGACGAAGTCGCGACGCAGGTGTCGCTCCTCATCGCCGACCGCATCATCTCGGCCGTCGGCAAACGCGGGCTGCCGCCGACTCTCGCCCCGGTGAAAGTGCCGAAAGTTCGACGCTCTTACGCCCCGCGACGGAACGTCGAGGTGGCCGTCGGTGGGCAGTCCCTCGGTCAGACGGCGATGCTCGTGGATGT
The DNA here is from genome assembly GCA_020850695.1 of Planctomycetaceae bacterium. GTDB lineage: Bacteria > Planctomycetota > Planctomycetia > Planctomycetales > Planctomycetaceae > JADZEF01. Next base: position 986 of record JADZEF010000225.1, read on the forward strand.
GGGCGGCATGGCCGAAGCCCAGGCCGACGCCCGCTTCCCGCACGTCGTGGCCGAAGCCGTCGCCCGGCGCGTCGTCAAAAAGGCCGTCATCTACGGAATTAAGGAAGGGGTCGACGCCAGCCCGTGGTCAGCCGCCAGCGTGGCTCTCAGCGCCCTCGGCGTCGCATGGGAAGCAACCGAATCGGCCGATACCCGCTGCTGGTCTCTTCTGCCCGACACCATCCAGGTGCTGCGGGTGGAACTTCCGGTTGGCGAACACGAGATTGCCCTGCGAACCGCGGGCGGCAATGGTCTCCCGCCAGGCGCCGAGTCGCGGACGCGGGTCGTCATCGAAGATGGACGCCACACCTGCGTGCTGGGAACATATCCGTCGGACCGGTTGATCGGCGAGTTGCTCGTCAGCGGGCAACCACCGTCGAACGCTGAAGGTGTGGCAGAACCGAACACGCTTCCCATTCCCGCAGTGCCGCCGGAGCCGGCTCCGTAGATCGTCCGGCGAATTTCGTTGGACCGTGTGGAGGCACCACGGAACGACGGATGAGACTAAACGAATGAGACGAAAGAGGGAACGTAGCACGCGCACTTTTGTCGGCGCTTTCGCTTCGAGCCGAAACGCGAAAACGTGTCTCTGGTTACGATCTGCTCCAGCGACCTGTCCATGCTGATTGAGACAATGATTGGGACATTCAGGTCGCCGTCACGCGGTCAGACCTCGTCCATGGGGACATTCGCCCGTCGACATCCTCTCCCGCCGTGATGTGGACCGAGACGGTCCGTAGGAGCCCGGGACGGACCATCAGTGCCGGGGCGTGCGCCCAGAAGATTCAAGTGCCGCATCCGTCGACGGCTCTCGTCCGCCGTGAGATGCCGATAAAGATCGATCAAGCCTGTGTCGGCGTGGCCGATCCAGTCGCGAATCTCACCCTCACTCGCCCCGTTGAGCAACGACTGCGAGACGAAGTAAGGGCGGAAGCTGTGGAGCCGCCCGTTTTCGAAGCCGATCTGCCCGACGACCGTGGGAAACGCTGATGACAGAGGCTTGATCACCCGTTCGACAAACGTCGAGAGAATCACATCGTAGGTGACAGGCCGGCCCTTGTCCGTGAGGAACAGCACTCCGTCCGTTCGAATCGGCAGCGCGTCCAAGAGCGGCTGCAATTCGGAGTGGATGGGAACCTGCCGAGAGCGGCGACTCTTCGTCCGACGTCGGCTCAACGACTCATCTCGCCGCGCGCGACTCCCCTCGTCGACCACGCGGAGGAATGCGGGGGTCCCATCGTCGTCACGATGGATATCGCTCCGGCGGAGAGAGATCAGCTCGCCAATGCGGAATCCGGTCAATACCAGAGTGAGGATGACTCGAAAGAGCCAGTGGAGTTCTCGGTCCAGCTGGCCGTGTTTGAGCGTCCGCCGCACCTGCTCGGAGCTATTGCAGTACGTGTCGCTGCCGGGCGGGCGACGCAACGGAAAATGGAACCGCAACGACTCCGGCAGATGCTTGTCCGTGATCAGGAACCTGTGGACAGCCTTGAGCAATCCAGCTCGTAGTGAATCGTTCGCGGCGCGAAATCTTGAGACTCGAGCAATCGTAACTGCTAAGGCTCTCTTGGCGCGGGCCAGGGTCTCGGTGACATTGGCCGCATCATGGAAGATCGCGATGCACTTCTGGCGCGGATCGCCGCGCTCGATGCCGAACTGCGGAGGCGCGGGAAGAAGTACCAGCCCAAGCCGAACACGCCTCAGCGGTCGCCTCGGCCTGATCGCCGCACCGTCGAGTTCCGCAAGCATCCTGGCCAGGCGCGGCCCGACCCGCCTGTCGCCGAGGACGTCGTTCATCACGACGTCCGTGTCGAGCGGTGCCCCGGCTGCGGCGGCGAGATGACGCCCACCGGCGACTTCACCGACCACATCGTCGAGGACATCCCCGAGCCAAAGGTCGAAGTGCATCGCTTCCGCCGGCATGTCTGCCGGTGTGAGGAGTGCGGCAAGACGGCTCAGGGGCGGAACGACCTGTGCGTCCCCGGCAGCCACGTGGGGCCGCGGACGAAATTGCTCACGGTCTATGGCCGCGCCCATCTCGGCATCTCGTTGGGGAAGACGACCGCCCTGATGGACGAACTGTTCGGCCTGCGGCTGAGCACCGCGGCGGCCAACGGGCACCTGCGATGGTTCGCCCGGCGCTTCGACCCTGTCGTGCAGAGGTTGCTCGTGATTCTCCGCGAGTCCCCGGTGGTCCACGCCGACGAGACCGGCTGGCGGATCAACGGCAAGAACGTCTGGTGCTGGTGTTTCTCGAACCCGAAGCTGGCGGTGTTCCTCATCGACCGTCATCGGAGCGCCGCGGTGGTCCGCGAAGTTCTCGGCGACTCTCTTCCGGGCGTGCTGGTAACCGACTTCTACGCCGCCTACCACGCCATCGAGTGTCGCAAGCAGCGGTGCCTGGTGCATCTGTTGCGTGAACTGGCGAAGCTCCGCGACGAACTGCCGGCGGCCGCGGCGGCCCGGCACATCCGCCCGCTGATCGAACTGTTTCAGGACGCGATGGCACTCGCGGGCCGGCGCGCCGAGTTGCCGGCCGACGACTCTGCCCGGCAGACCGCCGCGATCAAACGCCGGTTCAACGACCGCTGGTGGCGCGCGTCGAACAACCCCGACTGCCAGCGGATCTACAACCGGTTGCGGCGTCATCGAAACGAGCTGCTGGTGTTTCTCGACGAGCCGGCCGTCCCGCCGGACAACAACTCGGGCGAGAACGACATCCGCAGCGTGGCGGCCGCGCGTTCCGACGGCGGAGTCAACCGGACGGACTGGGGCGCGAAGGCGTACGGCGTGGCGAAGAGCGTCGTCCGCACCTGCCGGAAGAACGGATTGAACTTCTTCCGCTACGGCCTTGGCGCGCTGGCCGTCATGGCGACAGGCCAGCCGCTCCCTCTGCCGCTCGCTCCGTCCAACCCGAGCTGACGCGTCGCCTCTTTCGCTGAGCCGCTTGACGACCAGGCCCCACCCGGCACGGCCGGCGTCCGACCATGCGCGCCTTAGCAGTTACGACCGGCGTCATTGACCCGAAGGGCCAACGGCACACCTATGTCTATAACGCCAGAAGCCAGGTCGTCGCGGCAGTCAACCCCCTGAGCGAGCGGCGCACGTTTGTCTTCGACTCCCAGGGACGCCGAAGCGCCGTCGAATCGGGAATCGGGGGACGGACGAGCTACACCTACGACAACAACGGCCAGATCAAGACGGTTCTCCCGCCGGTTGGCGGCGTCACAACTCACCTCCGCGATGCAATGAACCGCGTCGTCGAGACGATCGACCCGCTAGGGAACCGCACGAGCTACACCTACGACGCCGACGGCCGAATGACAACGATGGTCAACCCGCTTGGAGCGGTGACCACGTATCTCTACGATGCCGACCAACTCCTGGCAACCGTCGCCCCCCTGGGCAGCCGCACAACCTACGGCTACGACCTCAGTGGAAACCGGGTGCGCGTCGTCGATCCGGTCGGCAACATCACAACGACCGTCTACGATGAATTGAATCGACAGTCCGCCACGATCAACCCGCTCGGGCAGCGCACCACGTTCGGTTACGACCTGCGTGACAATCCGGTCAAGGAAGTCAGCCCGATCGGGCAGATCACAACGACGGTCTACGACGAACAAGACCGACCGATTGCCCAAGTCGATCCCCTCGGCGGCCGAACGACCACCATCTATAACGCCGCCAATCAGTCGGTGGCGTCCATCAACCCGATCGGCAATCGGGTCACAACGGTTTACGACAACCTGAACCGCTCAGTCGCAGCGATCGATCCGCTCGGCAACCGAACTACCGCCGCCTATGATTCCGCCAGTCGCCGCATTGGATCGATTAATCCTCTCGGCCAGCGCACCACTACCGTCCTCGATGGGGCCGGCAACGCGATCGCATCGATCGACCCGGTGGGCAGTCGCACGACAACCATTTTTGACCTTGCGTCGCGCCCGCTCGCCAGTGTCAATCCTCTGGGCCAGCGCACCACCACGATCCTCGATCTCGCGGGCCGTGCGGTCGCCAGCATCGATCCCCTGGGGAACCGGACCACAAGTACTTATGACGCGGCCGGGCGGCAGATCCGCCAACGAAACGCGCTCAACGAGATCACGACGACGGTTTATGACGCCCAGGGCCGCACGGTCGCCTCAATCGACCCGCTCGGCAACCGGACGACTGTCTCGTACGACGCGGCAGGACGCCAGATCCGCCAGCAAAACCCGCTGCAAGAAATCTCGACGACCCTGTACGATCGGGCGAGCCGCGCCGTCGCGTTCATCGATCCGCTCGGAAATCGCTCGACAACCACCTACGACGCCGCCGGGCGAACGGTGCGTCAACGCAATCCGCTGAACCAGATCTCGACGACGGTCTACGACGCGGCCAACCGCGTGGTGGCGAACGTCGATCCTCTGGGTCATCGGACGACGTAAACCTATGATGCAGCAGGTCGTCAGGTCCGCCAGACGAACCCTCTCGGTGAAGTCACGTCGACGGTCTACGATGCGACCGGCCGCTTGGTCGCTGATGTGGATCCGCTCGGAAATCGGACGACGTCCACCTACGATGCGGCCGGTCGCCAGATTCGCCGGCGCGACCCTCTGGGTGAGATCACCACCACCGTCTACGATGCGGCGGGACGGCCTATTGCAGCCGTCGATCCCCTTGGCAATCGCACGTCGACAACATATGACGTTGCGGGCCGCCAGATTCGGCAGCGCAATCCACTAAACCAGATTACGACAACCGTTTTTGATGCGGCCGGCCGGGCCACGGCGACAATCGACCCGCTCGGCAACCGGACAACCATCGTTTACAACGCAGCTGGCCGCCAGGTTCGGCAGCGCAACCCGATCGGCGAAGTGACAACGACGGTCTATGATGCGGCGGGACGGACGACGGCGACCATCAATCCTCTCAGTGATCGAACGACGACCGTCTACAATGCGGCGGGACGCACTACTGCGACAGTCGATCCTCTCGGACGACGCACGACAATGGCATACGATGCGGCCGATCGCAAGATCCGCGATCGCAACCCGCTCAATGAGATTGTCACCACGGTCTACGACGCCGCGGGTCGGACCATCGCTTCTGTCGACGCGCTCGGCAACCGGACAACCATGGCCTTCGATGCCGCGGGACGCCAGGTGCGGACGCGCAATCCCCTCGGCAACATCACGACGACGGTCTACGATGCGGTCGGACGTTCCGTCGCCACCATGGATGCGCTCGGTAACCGGACGACGACGGCCTATGACACCGCCGGGCGTCAGGTCCGGCATCTCGATCCGCTCAACCAGATTACGTCCACCCTCTACGACGCCGCGGGAAGAACGCGGGCCTCGGTCGATCCGCTGGGCAGGCGAACCACGCACGCCTACGACGCCGCGGGTCGTCAGATCCGCCAGCGGAATCCGCTCAATGAAATCACCACCACGGTGTACGACGCGGCGGGACGGTCGATCGCCACAATCGATCCGCTGGGGCGCCGCACCACCATGGCGTACGACGCGGCGGACCGGCAGATCGCGCAGCGCAACCCGCTCAACTACCTGACGACGACGCTCTACGATGCGGCCGGACGCGAGGTCGTGAAGATCGATCCGGTAGGCGCTCGCACGACATCGACTTACGACGCGGCAGGACGGACTATCCGTCAGCGGAACCCGCTCGGCTTCATCACCACAACCCTCTTCGACGCCGCCGGCCAGGCGTTCGCCACTATCGACGCGCTCTCCGAGCGCACGACGATGGTCTTTGACGCGGCCGGACGGCAGGTCTCCCAACGCAATCCGCTCAACGAGGTGGCCACTACGACCTATGACGCGGCGGGGCGTGTCCGTGCGAAGATCGATCCGCTCGGCGCCCGCACGACGAATTCCTACGACGCCGCGGGGCAGCAGATCTCCGTCACCGACGCCCGTGCCGCCCGCACGACCACGGTGTTCGACGCCGCCGGTCGAGCGGTCGCCACCATCAACCCGCTCAACAACCGCACGACGACGGTCTACGACGCGGCCGCCCGGCCGCGCCGCACCGTCGATCCTCTCGGCCGGATCTCGACCACCCTGTTCGATGCCGCCGGTCAGCGCATCAGCCAGATCGATCCGCTCTCCCATCGCCAGACCTACGTCTACGACCTGGCCGGGCGGACTGTCTCCACGGTCGATCCGAACGGCCATCGGAAAACGACGGTTTACGATGCGGCCGGCCAGAACGCGGCCGTCGTGAATGCTCTCGGAAACCGCACCACGACCCTCTACGATGCGGCCGGACGAGAAGCCGTCCTCATCGACCCGCGCGGCAACCGCAGCACGTCGATCTTCGACGCAGCCAACCGACGTCTCCGCATCCAGAATCCTCTCGGCGAGATCACCACCTCCGTCTGGAATCCCGCCGGTTGGCAGACCCTCCAGATCGACGGTCGCGGCTTCCGCACCACGTTCAGTTACGATGACCTTGGACGGCAGACGCTCCGCCGCCATCCGGACGGCTCACGCGTCACCACGGTGTTTGACGCCGCGGGTCGCGAGACGCTGTCGACGAACGCCACCGGGCGGTACACCAAGACCTACGACGCTGCCGGACGGCTGGCGACGGCCACGGCTCCTCTCGGCGGCCGGCTCACCTACGTCTACGACGCCATCGGCCAGCGCCGCTCGCTGTGGCAGACCGCAGGCCGCACGACCACCACGTACGACCAGGCCAAGCGGCTTGTTTCGCTCGTCAATCAGCACAACGAGGTCACCACCTACGTTTACGATGCGGCCGATCGACGGCAGCGCAAGCTCCTGGGGAACGGCACGCGGGCCTCGATGACCTACGACGCGGCCGACCGTCTGCGACGCGTCGACAAAGTGACGTCCGGCAACGCCTTCATCGCCACGTTCGAGTACGACTACGACGCCGCCGGCAACCGCACCCGCGTCCGCGAGGTCAACGGGGACGTCGTCACGTGGGCGTACGACGCCGCCGGCCAGCTCCTGTCCGAGGAACGCAACGGCCTCAGCTCTCCTGCCCCGTATCTCGCGACGTACACCTACGACAAGGCCGGCAACCGCACCCGCCGCTACGACGACGGAGAGGTGACGCTCGCCACCTACAACCCGGCCAACCGTCTCGTCCGCGAGACGACGCTCTCGGGCCGCACCACGTACTCGTACGACAGTGCGGGGAATCTCCACTCGACGGAAACGCCCGCGGGCGACATCGTCACCAATACCTGGGACTACGACAACCGCAACACGCAGGTGGAACTGCCGTCCGGGACGGTCGTCACCTACGCGTACAACACGGTCGATCTGCGGGTCAGCCGCACGGACGACGTCGAGTCCCAGCGGTTCGTGTGGGACCAGAAGAATCTGCTACTGGAGACCGACGAGCTCGGCTTCGCCGAAGCCGATCACACGTACGAGCCGGTCGCCCACGGCAACCTCGTCAGCCGGCACGCCGCGGCCGAAAGCCACTTCTACCACTACGACGCCCTCGGCTCGACCTCCGCCCTGACCGATTCGAGCGAAGTGACCACCGACGAGTACACGTACGACGCCTGGGGGAAAGTCCGCGCCGAGACGGGCGGCACCACGAACCCCTTCCGCTTCGTCGGCCGCACCGGCTACTACTGGGACGACGACACCGGCCGCTACAACCTCCGCCGCCGCGACTACGACCCGCTAACCGGCCGATTCCTGTCAGAAGACCCGGGCGGCGCTGCGCCCGGCGACTCGAACATCTACCGCTACGCAGCAAACAATCCGGTCAACCAGGTCGATCCTTCCGGCCTCCTCTTTGGCTGGACGGCTTGCGATGCGTTCAGTGCCGTCGGTTTTTCAGATTTCTGTGCGACTATGGACTCCTTTGGTAACATCATCGAGCGGCTCTACGATGGGTTGTTCAGTCAGACGACGTCAGCAATTTATAACTTCATTGATGGTGCCAAGCTGGGATTTACCCGGTTTAAAGACAACATCGTCGAACACTTCAAGCGTGGACTTGGCACGTGGCTTGGACTGCCGAGCGACATCTTTACTTTCAGTTTTGCAAGTGCCAAGCTGAACGATTACGCCGGCTTGCTCATCAAGTTCCTCGGATATGACTGGAACTCATTGCTGTCGATGCTGTTCGAGTATGTCCAGCCAACGTTGGCAGCGGTCATTGTGGCCTTGTTCGGGGAGATGGAGTCAGTTCTGGCACTCGGCCCCGGCGCGTGGGTCGAGATGAAACTCAGGGAGTTGAAGAATAAAGTAGTCGAGATCGTCACCGAGCTTAAAGACAAAGTCTGGGAAATGGTCCAGGACATGATCTGGGCAGCCGTGCGAGCAGTCATCGATCGTGCTGTTCGAGCCGCAATTGTCCAGTTGATCGCACTTCTTAATCCGGCTGGAGCAATTTGGACGATCTTGAAGACGTTGTACGCCGCTGTAAAATGGTTTGTGGCCAATGCAAGTCGAATCTGGGGGCTGTTCCAGACGATCGTGAACGCGCTGCATTCCGCTCTTTCCGGTGACCTGTCGCCGAGAATCGCGGGATACATTGAAAATGCCCTCAGTGGCCTCGTCGTTCCAGTAATCGACATGTTTGCCCGACTCATGGGGCTCGGAAACGTGCCAGCCGCGATCAAGAACGCATTGCAATCAGTGAAGAAGTCTGCGCAGAAACCAGCGCGTGTGGTTCTCGCAAAGGCTTCAGCCAAGATGACGGAGCTCTGGAACAACATCGTCAAGCCCTCGCCGCCGCCGCTAAACCCGGTGAACAAGTTTCAGATCGACGACGACGACGGAACGTTGTGGGTTGACGCTGCTTCATGCGAGCCGATGATGGCACTCAGTCCTGGAAAGCCTGTCCAGGCCTACTACAAAGATTCCGACGAGAACTGCGCCAAAGACATCTTGAAGGCGATTCCGAAGACTCAGTCGGCCGGACAAAGGATGAGGGACAATGCAAAGAAGAATCCGCCGACCGCGAACAATATCCCGCCGACGGTTGCTTCTGGCAAGACGGCCAAAGACACTCAGAAGCAATTGGCCGACATGATTCCGCTGTGCCAGCCAAAGTGTGGAGACTATATCAGGAGGCGATGCGATCCGTGCAAAAAGGCGCGTCGCGTCACGGGTGAGACGGTACAAGGGCTAGGAGGAGACTATGTAGCATCCTTCGATGCGTTCTTGGGAAGTGATTCCGTGGCGCGGGTCTGCCGTGTCCACAGCATCGTTGGCTCTATCATTAGTTCTGACGAAGATCGCACAAACGAGGGTCAACGAGACATGCGAAAGTTGATTCTCGCTGTGCATGACAAACCCAATCAAACGAACCTTCAGGCAGAGCTTAGTGAACTTGGGCGATACGATGCAGGCCACCTGATTGCTGATCAACTGGGGGGTCCTCCGAACGTCCGAAATCTTGTGCCAATGGTCGGGTACGGCTTCAATCGAAGTGGAGGCGCGTGGTATCAGATGGAGCAATACATCAAAAAATGCGTCTCAAGCCCATGCTTTGAAAGCGGGACCATGTCTGTGGCAACCACATATGACGCCAACGCTAACGCAATTTGGAAGTATATTCCTACTCGGATGTCAGGGTCGGTTACGATCTGCCGAAAATCCGGAAATCCTAAGTGCGTGACTGGCGTGTTCAACATGGACAATTCGGCGGGAGAAACGTTCCCGAACGATCTAAGGAAACTGAAATGTAATTGAGGTGATTCATGAATCTGGCGCAATGGAAGAAGACAACTGCTTCTTGGTCCGTGTACCGACGACCGGGAAAGCAGTACGCTGCTCTGCCAACGGAAAAGGACCTGGACGACTTTGAGCGTCAATTCTCTTTCCAGTTGCCTCCTAGCTACCGCGCTTTTGCATTGCTCATGGGGCCGGGAGTTGTCGCGGGCTTGTGTACGATTGCCACACCAGGATGCGAGTCAGATCTTTCGGATTTGATTTTTTTGAACGATTATAAAAGGAAAAACTGGAAAAAGATCGCAGACTCGCTTCATCAGGAGATGACCACCGAGGGCCTCGAACAGCTGGGCCGGCTAATTACGATGGCCGTGGGCCACGACGGCATCGAATTTGGATGGGACCCGAAGGATGTTTCGTCCGAGGGCGATCTGGAGTGCGGCATCTACTTGGTCCGCAGGACGCCGAAAGGCCACGCGGAAAGGGTTTCGGCGAGCTTCGACGAGTTCATTCTGGAGTTCTGCATGGGACCTCGATTCTACGACTTCTTTCCGCTATATCCCAAAACTCCGGACGATCCTGACTATCCATTCTCTGAACCCAGGGAATCATTCGATCCTGTCCCTTCAAAGAAGCGACGGAAGAAGGATTAGAACGTTTTCGGTGAATCGCGACACGACACGCGATGGGCCACTTGTGTTGTGACGTAGGGCAGTCCTGTAGGGCAGGCTCCCACCTGCCATCTCTCCGGAGGTGATGAGGACGTGAACGGTGCAGGGATCGCGGTACCGTCATAGGTGGCAGGCGGGAGCCTGCCCTACGTCTACTGACAACAATTCTCTCCGCCATCGCGTCAATCCTTGGCTTTGCCAATCTCCCGAAATTGGTCAAAGATGCCATCAAGAAGCTTCGCAACCTGGTTACGGCTCCTGTTCAAAAGGTGATAATGTGGCTTGGCCAGAAGCTCCGTGACTTGTGGAATACAGCATTGGCCGGGCTCAAAGGAGGGGCTGCTGACACGAAGGACGCAATTGTGCTCGCCAACAACTGGGGAGAAAAGAACCACAACCTGCTCTGGTCGCCTCCCGACGGCGTCATCATGGTGACGGCCAGCCCCAAGCGAGGTCTACGTGTCTACATCGAGGAACTTAAGAAGGACAACCCCAAGCGAAAGTGCCTAGATGGCATTCTGAGGACGTTGGGTGGCCTTGAGGCCACTACGAAAGATGTCGCGGACCGTGCGCGTTCCGGAAAGGGGAGGCCAAACCTTAGAGCGCGTTACCGTCGCGCTTTCCGTCGTCCGGCCTTCCAAGGCCGGACGAAACCTCGCGTCCG
>JADZEF010000226.1 GCA_020850695.1 Planctomycetaceae bacterium
GGCGCGATGACGACATTCACCCCGTCTCACAGGCCAGTACCTCAGCCAGCGTCTGGCACGGCCCGCGACTGCGGAAGTAGCCGAAGTCCCGCGGTCTGCTGGTCAACAGCCACTGAGCGACCCGCGCGAGCCTTCGCCTGCCAATCTCCCGCGGTGTGGTGATCACCACCCTGATGGAAATTTTCCCTTCGCCAGCGGGGTAAGAAAACTCTGTTCACCCCACGAATCAACGACGTTCTGAGGGCACTGGGAAGTCCGCATTTTCCAGTCCCTGGTCTTGCTGCTACCTTCCGTCATACCGATGCTCGACTCCGCGGACATAAATATGCCGTGGATGAAGGCGTCCCGAAATTCATGTCAAGGACGGAATCCTGTCAAAAATCCCGGTCGAAAGATACCGCTCGCCCGAGTCAGGAAGAATCACCACGATCGTCTTCCCTTCCGATTCCGGCCGCCGAGCGACTTTGAGCGCCGCCTGCATCGCCGCCCCGCAACTGATGCCGCCGATGATCCCCTCTTCTCGCGGCAACCGCTTCGCCATCTCGATCGACTCGTCCCCACTGACTGTCACCACTTCATCGACGATCGACCGGTCGAGGTTGTCGGGGACGAAGCCCGCGCCGATGCCCTGGATGCGGTGCGGGCCGGGCTGCCCGCCCGAGAGGACCGCGCTCTCAATCGGCTCGACGGCGATCGAGTGAAGATTCTGCTTTTTCTCGTGCTTGAAGTACCGCGAGATCCCCGTGATCGTTCCGCCGGTGCCGACGCCCGCCACGAGGATGTCGACCTTCCCCACGGTGTCCTGCCAGATCTCAGGCCCCGTCGTGCGGAAGTGGATCTCGGGGTTGGCCGGATTGCGGAACTGCTGCGGCATGAAGAGTGACTTGTCGGACGCCGCCATCTCCTCAGCCCGGCGAATGGCGCCGCGCATGCCTTCGGCAGCAGGAGTCAGGATGAGTTCGGCTCCGAACGCCTTGAGGAGTTGCCGCCGCTCGATCGACATCGTCTCGGGCATCAGCAGCGTCAGCGGATAGCCGCGGGCCGCACACGTGAAGGCCAGGGCGATGCCGGTATTGCCGCTGGTGGGCTCAATCACTCGGATGCCGGATTTCAATTTGCCGGTTCGCTCGGCGTCCCAGATCATCGAAGCACCGATGCGGCACTTCACGCTGTAGGCGGGGTTGCGGCCTTCGACCTTCGCGAGCAGCGTGACACGGTTGGAGCCGATGAGGCGGTTGATGCGGACGAGCGGCGTGCGTCCGATCGAGTGAGCATTGTCGTTGAACACTTCCATCAGACGATTTCCTTGAGGAAGAGGGGCGAACACGCGGCGTCATCCACGGTGAATGCGTTCGCGTTCATGCTTCTCGACGAGGACGATCTGCCCGTCCTGGACCATGATCTCGATGCGACCGAAACGCAGCACACGCAGCGCCTCGGCGATGCGTAACATCATGTTTTCCTGGTCGTGATGAGGCTTGAGAGACTGCGCTGGGCGCGCGGCGGGCTTAGTTCGACGGGACATGGAGACGTTTCCAGGGTGGCCGCTGGCGGCCGGAAGTACGTGGGCGTTTCGCGAAGGAAGTGACGCAGGGGAGTGGCTTGAAAGCTGACCGCACACCGTGTGCGACATCAGCGGAAAGCGAAGCGACTCCTGCAACACGACGCGAAACCAGCCGGACCGGCGGAAACGACCGGAAGCCCACCCACACCGATAAGGCGTTCGACAATCGACTCGAGCTCGCCGGTCGGCAGGAAACATGTAGCGGGAGCAGTGTTCGACAGAGGCACCAACATGCGCGGCTCCATGGGGTTCGCGCGCCTCTGGAATCTCCAGTCAGCGTCTCGTTCAACTTGGCGAGCGCAAAAGCAATCTCGACTCAATGCATGATATATTCGTCGGCAGATTCGTCAATCTCTCTTCAAACCGATTTCAGATCGCAGGAATTTCCGCACTCACCCGAGCTGTCGAAGATTTCGTTACACTCTGGCAGCCGATTGCAAGCCCGACTTTTCCCTCACTCAGTGCTTTCACCCACAACTTTGCAAATCTCCCTCAATGTTATCAAGTAGCGACTGAATAGCCACTTAGGGCCAGCGGCCTGACGTCGCCGATCGCTTTGTCGATGGAATTTCTCGATTTTCTTCGCAAGATCCGTTGACATCCGGGACGAGATATATATCATCAATCAAGTCGAGATTGCTTCACGCTCACCGAGGTCGATTCGACCTCCGTTGCGTTGCTGACTGGCGATTCCAGAGGCACGCGAAGACTTTCAGGAGTCCCGCATGTTGCCTTTGTTGAGTCCAGCCCAGGAAGGGTGGTCTACCAGACCCCTACTCCCCTTGTCCCCCGCGCTCGACTGGCACGGGTTGACGTCGACTGCCTTTCTCGCCTGTTGTTGCCCGCAGGCCGGCCTCGCGCTCTGTTGTTGTCCGCAGAGTTGTTGATGCGGCCTTGCCAGCATTGGCTCGCTCCCCGCTGATGCGGCGGAATTGTTGCGGCGTCGATCCGGCGACCCTGTTGGTCATCGCCGTCGCGCCGATGTCCGCCGTCCGTTCCGCGTCCTGAGCGAACTCCCCGCCGCGCGCCCAACCTCGCGCCGGCTTCGTCTCCGCCAGCGACCTCATCGCAGGTTCGTAGGGCGGCGCGCCTTCACTCCAATTCCGTCACGCCACTTCAGGACAACACGTCATGCCTCTCGAATCGTCGCTCAGCCTCGCCGACCCTCGCGCTCCGGAACTTGATCTTTCCACGCGAGTCCGCCTCTCGCTCAGCCGCCTCGACTTCTGCCGCGTCTCGATTCACGTTGACGCAGGGACCGTCACTCTCGGCGGGACGGTTTCGTCTTTCTATCAGAAGCAGGTCTCTCAGGAATTCGCTCGCCGCGTCGCCGGAGTGCAGCGGGTCATCAACGACATTCAGGTCCGCGAAATCGACGCGTCCCTCGATGTCCCGCACATCCACCCGGCGATCCCGGCCTGAACATCCCTCGCATACAGAAATGCGGCCCGTCGTTCTCCAGGCCGGCAACTCGGACCGGCCTGGAGAACTTCTTCGACACCTTCCGACGCCCACCCTCATAACGAGCAAGGACACTCCATGACCACGCCACCCACATTCGGCCGCTCCTCCCGCGGCTTCACCCTGATCGACTTGCTGGTGGTCATCGCCATCATTGCGATCCTCATCTCGCTGCTGCTCCCCGCGGTGCAGCAGGCCCGCGAAGCCGCACGCCGCACCCAGTGCCGCAACCATCTCAAGCAGATCGGCCTCGCACTCCACAACTATCACGACCAGTACAGCGTCTTCCCGCCGGGTAACGGTCTGTCGACTCTCTCGCCCGACGCCGGACGCAACGTCAACCTCACCACCGCCAACCGAGCTGCGGCCTACGGCTGGGCCACTTACATCCTCCCACAGCTCGACCAGGCCCCGCTGTTCAACCAGTTGAACGTCAATGGTCTCGAGTTAGTCCGGCTGATGCAGAATGCGTCGCTGCGGCCGCTCGCTCAGACGAAGATCTCCGTCTATCTTTGCCCCTCGGACACCGCTCCCGATCTCAACGATCAGCGCGGTTTCACCAATGCCATCTTCGGTGACACGGCCGTCGCGACCGCCAGCTATGTCGGCGTCCACGGAACCCGGTGGGCTCACGCGGACGACTGGATCATCAACCGGACCGATCCCTTCGGCGTTTTCTGGCCGGGCAGCAAGGTCAGCATCACGGACATCACCGACGGCAGCAGCAATGTGTTCCTGGTGGGCGAACGCAACTGGGAAAACCTGTCGGCCATCTGGATCGGCACCCGCAACTACACCGGCAACGGCAACGTCGGGCTGCGTCAGCACCTCGGCATCACCAACTGGAAAATCAACCTGCCGGGGAACAACTCGCCGCGGGCCTTCCACAGCAATCACTCGGGCGGGGCTCACTTCCTGCTCGGCGACGGCCGCGTGCAGTTCATCAGCGAGAACATCCACTGCGACAACACCGTCGCGGTGACCGGCAACCCGCAGACGATGATCGGCACCTACCAGCGGCTCGGCATGCGGAACGACGGAAACATCGTCGGGGACTACTGAGGTCTCTCCAGTCCGCTTCTCTCATTCTCTCCGTCCAACTTCCCGGGAACTCAGGCCGCCTGCCCCGCACTCACCGCGGGCCGCCTCTTCCCGGTGACGCCGCTCGCCGCGGCGAGTCCTCATGAACAAGGAGTCTGCTTCCGTGAACTGTCTGCGTCATTCGTGGTCTCTGGCGGTCCTTGGCCTCGCCCTCGCCGCGGGAGCTTCGGGTTGCGGCAATTTCGGCCCGGAACTCGTCAAAGTGACGGGCAAAGTGGAGGCCAACGGGTTGCCGTTGTCCAAGGTGATGGTCGAGTTTCAGCCGCAGGATAAAGGTTCGCCGTCGATCGGCTACACCGATGAAAACGGCCGCTACGAACTGCGGTTCTCGCGAGATCGCTACGGGGCGCTCGTCGGCCGACACACCGTCCGCATCGACTTCGATTACGACAATGGCTCGGGCGATCCCAAGCCCCCGTTCAAGATTCCCGCGCAATACAACCGGCAATCCGAGTTGAACGTGGAGGTCAGCCCAAAGGCTCGCCAGCACGACTTCGATCTCAAGATCGCCGATCGGACGGTCAGCCAGGCGAGGTAACCGCCCCCCCCAACGCTTTGACACCTGAATACCGTTTGGATTTCCCGCATAGAATCGCGCTTCTCGGTTCCCCTCGAATCGCATTCGAGCTTTTGGAGTTTTCCATGTTCTCGACGTCACGGCGATCCCTCGCCGTTCTCCTGGTTCTGGCAGCGTCGCCCAATACATGGGCCGAAGACGCCGCGAAGGCCAAATCACCTGCGCCTGCCGCTTCTCCGGAAGCTGGCACCGCCGATGCCAAACTCGATGCGGCCAAACTCGAATACTTCGAGAAGCGGGTCCGGCCGCTGCTCGTCAACAACTGCCACGCCTGCCACTCGGCCGACACCAACTCGAAGGGGGGCCTCCGCGTCGACGACCGCAACGGCCTTATCGCCGGCGGCGGCCGCGGCTCGGCCGTGGTCCCGGGCGTCCCCGACAAGAGCCTGTTGATCAAGGCGGTGAGCCACGCCGACAAGGGGCTCAAGATGCCCCCCGGCAAGAAACTCGAAGACGAAGAGATCGCCGTTCTGACGCAATGGATCAAGGACGGCGCCGTGTGGCCGGCCGTCGAACTCCCGGCCGAGCTCGGGAAGTCGGCCGCCGACTACGAAGCCCTCAGGAAGTCGCACTGGGCCTGGCAGCCGCTGAAGACTCCGAAGACACCCGACGTCCGCAACGCCGCGTGGCCCCGCAACGACCTCGACCGCTTCGTCCTGGCGAAGCTCGAAGAGCGCGGACTCGCCCCGGTCGCCGATGCCGACCGCGTCAGCCTCCTGCGGCGCGTGACGTTCGACCTCACCGGCCTGCCGCCGACGCCGGAAGAGATTACCGCCTTCGTCAGCGACACATCCCCGAACGCCTTCGAAATCGTCGTCGACCGTCTGCTCGCGTCACCCGCTTACGGCGAACGCTGGGGCCGCCACTGGCTCGACGTCGCCCGCTTCGGCGAATCGACCGGGTCGTCGCGGAACCTTCCCACCCCGCACGCCTGGCGGTATCGCGATTACGTCATCCACGCCTTTAACAAGGACAAGCCGTACGACCGCTTCGTCACCGAACAGGTGACGGGGGATTTGCTTCCCTCGGCCATTGCCGCGGAGCGGGAAGAGAACCAGATCGCGACCGGCTTTCTGGCGATCGGTGTGAAGGATGTGAACCAGCGGTTCAAAGTTCGGTTCCTCATGGACAACATCGACGAGCAGATCGATGCGGTGAGCCGGGCGTTCCTGGGCCTGACCGCCAGTTGCGCTCGTTGCCACGATCACAAGTTCGACCCGA
>JADZEF010000227.1 GCA_020850695.1 Planctomycetaceae bacterium
GGGCCGACGCTCCGCACAGCAGGAACAGTCCAGCCAAAGACAATCGTCGCATGGGGAATCCTCAGAGGGTTGAAACGGCCGTCAATTGCGACGCGGAACTTCGCATTCGGGACGGGAATGTGCAAGGCACCAGATGGAAACCGCTCGCCGTGAAATGGCATGATCGTGTCGTACGACGGCACGATCGTACCGCATGGAGGAAGGCTTTTCACCCCGACCGTTGATGCGGCGAGAGTGACGTCCAGACTCCGGCGGCTAGAATGAGCACTTCCCAATCCCGACAGTCCGATCGAAACATCGGCATTCCCTGAAGTCACTCCGTAACCGGTCTTCTTCCATGATGCACCTGACGACGCGATTTGCAGTCCTCTGGGCACTGTGCGCCGCCTTGCTTCCAGAATGGCTTGCGGCGGAAGAAGTCGATGTCATCAAGGCCGCGCTCGAACGTCCTTTGATCGAGTCGAAGACGCCGCTCGAAGAGGCCCGGGCCTTCACGACGCGGCGGATCCTGCCGATGCCTGATCCGAAGACGCCCGCCGAGTGGGAAGCGTATGCGGGGCGGATCCGGCAGGAGACGCTCGACCGCGTCGTCTTCCGCGGTGCGGCCGAGGAATGGCGGAAGGCGCCGACTCGGGTCGAGATGCTCGAGTCGATCGAAGGGGGGAAAGGTTACACGCTCCGCAAGTTGCGGTACGAGGTCGTGCCGGGGCTGACGATCCCCGCCATCCTTTACACCCCGGATGGCTTGAAGGGAAAGGCGCCGGTGGCGCTCCACGTCAACGGGCACGACGCCCAGGGAAAGGCCGCCGACTACAAGCAGATCCGCTGCATCAACCTCGCGAAGCGCGGCGTGATCGTGTTGAACGTCGAGTGGCTCAACATGGGACAGCTTCGTTCCAACGACTTCACGCACTACCGCATGAATCAGCTCGACCTGTGCGGGACAAGCGGGCTGGCCCCTTTCTACCTTTCAATGTCCCGCGGCATCGATATCCTCCTTCAGCAGCCGCATGCCGATCCGACGCGCGTCGCCGTTTCGGGGCTCTCGGGCGGCGGCTGGCAGACGATTTTTATCAGCGCTCTCGACACCCGGGTGACTCTGTCGAACCCCGTCGCGGGGTATTCGAGCTTCAAGACGCGGGCCGTCGAACCTTCCGACCTCGGAGACTCGGAACAAACGCCCGTCGACCTCGGGGCCACGGCCGATTACCTGCAACTGACGGCTCTGCGAGCCCCGAAGCCGACATTGCTGACGTTCAATGCGAAAGATAACTGCTGCTTCAAGGCCGACCACGCGCTGCCCCCGCTGATGGACGGCACCCTGCCGATCTACAAACTTTACGGGCGCGAGGCCGCGCTGCGGTCGCATATCAACGAAGATCCGGGTGACCACAACTTCAAGCTCGACAATCGCCAGCAGTACTACCGCATGGTCGGCGATTTCTTCTTCCCCGGAACCGGTTTCGACGCGAAGGAAATCCCCTGCGACGCCGAAGTGAAAACGGCCGAGCAATTGAACGTCGAGCTGCCGAAAGACAACGCAGGCTTCAACACGCTCGCCAAACGGTTGATGGCCTCTCTGCCGCGAGATGCGGAACTTCCCGAGCCTGCCAATCGCGAGAAATGGATTAAGTCGCGGCGAGCGGCGCTCGCGGAGATCCTGCGTGCCCCGGCGTCCGAAGCGCGCGGCGTGAAGCTGATGGAGAAGTCGGCCGACGGGTTGAAAACCGTGAGCTGGCAGTTCCGTGTCGATGATGCCTGGACGGTTCCGGCCACCGAGATCGTTCGCGGCGAACCGGCGGGGACCGTGCTCCTCATCGCCGATGCGGGCCGCAAGTCGACGGCCGAAACCGTCAAGTCGCTCCTCGATCGCAAGCTGCGCGTCCTCGCCATCGACCCGTTCTACCTGGGCGAATCGAAGTTCCCCTCGCACGACGTCCTGTGGGGACTGATGATCTCGACGGTGGGAAGCCGGCCGCTCGGCGTGCAGACGCGGCAGGTTGAAGCCATCGCCGCCTGGTCCACGAAGGAGTTCAAAGCGCCGCCGGTTGTCGTCTCCGTCGGACCGCGAACCGGCCTGATCGCGCTGTGTGCTTCGGCCCTCGCACCCGACTCGATTGGCGGCGTCGAGGCGCACGGGTCGCTCGGAAGTCTCAAGGAGATCATCGAGCAGAATCAGGAGGTCACCTGGGGCCCCGAATCCTTCTGCTTCGGACTGCTGGAACGCTTCGACATTCCCCAGCTCGCGGCCCTCTCTGCACCGCGAAAGGTGCGCTTCGTCGCGCCCGGCGACCGGGTGAAGTCCGAAGCATCTCGTCTGAAAGCGTGGTACGCGGCCTGGGATGTGTCTCACGATCCACTCGCCCCGTGACCTCGACATTCTGCGCGTGACTCTCTTCGACTTGCCGCACCGATGTGACGCGACCTCCGTCGATCGATGGGCCGTTCCGCTGACGATTCCTGAATGCCGACCGACAATCCCTCCGACGAGTTACGAATTCTGCAGCAGTTGCGGGACGCGGAGGAGTTATGGTCCGCGCTCCGCACAACCGAGGGAAGCGAGTTCGCGCGGCAGACGAAGCTGCGTGCCCGGTTTCCCGACGAACTGGTCCGAGCCGCACTTCAACTGGAAGACCTGCGCGTGCGGGCCCGTGGAAAGTTCTCGCGGGCGGATGCGATGTGGTTCGATCGCGTCGGATTGGAGCAGTCGACAAGCGAGGCCGTCGCGAGGCACAAAGCGGGGCGTTTCTCGGACCGGGTCTGGGATCTGTGTTGCGGTATTGGCGGAGACACTCTGGCACTGGCCGGCCGAGGCCGTGTCGTCTCGGTCGATCTCAACGCGGCGCAGCTGTGGCGGACGCGTCAGAACGCCGCCGTCTACGGGGTGGAGGCAAACGTCGAGACCCTCGCCGAAAATGTCGAAGCGGTCGACGTCGGCCGCGACCTCATCCATATCGATCCCGATCGGCGACCGCAGGGGAAGTCCCGATCGGTCCGCATCGAGGAGTCGACACCGTCGCTCCCCTTTCTCGAGGACCTGATGCACCGCACCGCCGGCGGCGCCATCAAACTCAGTCCGGCCAGCAACTTCCCCGGGAAGTTTCCGGACGCCGAAATCGAATTGATCAGCCTGCACGGGGAATGCAAAGAGGCGACGGTCTGGTTCGGCTCGCTGGGCGAACCGGGAATGTTTCGTGCCACCGTCCTCCCGCACGGTCACACTCTGGCCGGCCGCCCGCTCGAATGGATGGCTCCGCGCGGGCCCGTGGGCCGCTACCTCTACGATCCCGACCCGGCCGTCGTGCGTGCAGGGCTGATCGACATGCTGGCCGAGCAGTCCGGACTGAGGCGGCTCGACGATGCCGAGGAGTATCTGGCGTCGGACGACTTCGTGGCGACGCCCTTCGCTCAGTCCTTCGAAGTGCTGTCCGACCTCCCCAACAACGCCCGCGAAATCCGTGCGGCGTTCCGCACCTCGTCCTTCGGCCAGGTGGAGATCAAATGCCGACACATCCCCATTCGGGCCGATGAACTGCGAAAGACGCTGACCCTACCGGGAAGCGACCCGGGAACGCTCGTTTTCGCCCGTGTCGCCGGCAAAGCCCGCGCCCTGATGTGCCGCCGCCTGACGGTCACGTGACGCGGCCGCAGTTACTTTCGGGCAGCCACCGCGGAATCCGTCGGCGACCGCGGTTCCAGACCGTGCGGGACTGACGGCTCGACCGGCAGCGGCGGTCGCGAACGTCCTGTCGGCGGCTCCGCCCGCAGGATCGGCCATGGGGGCAGCTTCCACCAACTCCAGACGACTGTCGCGAAGAAGAGCGTGTAAACCGCGGTGAGCGACCACAGCGGCGGCTCGAAGCCGAGCGTCCGCTCGACCCATTTCGTCATGAATTCGCTCGGTTGCGGCGACTGCCCCGCAAGCTGGCGAAGCCAGTATTCGGCGACGGTCAGCGGGCAGTCGATGCTGAACCACGATTCCCCGACAACGAAGGCGATCGAGGCGAGATGAATGCTCCGGAACCAGAAGTTCCGGATCCAATCGTAATGCCGCCACGCGCCGATCAGGATCGCCGCCTGTCCCAGGACGACAAACGCCGTATAGGCCATGTGCAGCACGACCATCGCCTGCGCTGCGAAGGCATAAAGCTCCTGCATGGCAACCCTACCTGTGATCGGAAGCAATTCAGCGTTTGTGTGATTGCGGCCCGAGGGTTCGTCGCTTTTCCGCAATCAAGGCTATTCACAGTGAGCGATCCGAAATCACGCTCGACCCACGGGATGGTCGAGTTGCCGCTGCACGCCCTGCACGGAGGCCAGCACTCCCGGGAAGCTCGCGGGGAACTGATTCTTCAGCTCGACCAGCCCCCGTTCCAGAAGCATGACGTCGAGGAGTCGGATGAACTCGGCATCGTTCATCGCCAGTCTCGGGTTCGATCGGGTCGCGGTTCGATATTCCTGCACGAAGTGAGCTTTCACCAGCCGCCGCCAGAAGTCGGCCCAGCGGGTGAGCATTTCGACGTCCTCGGGACGAATGACGCCCACTGCCCGGCCGCGGCGCGTGCTGGTCCCGTTGAGCGCCGCCCAGGCCGCCACATCGAACGACCGGAGCATCCCCGCCAGGTCATACAGCGGAGATCGTCGGATGCGCTGATCGGACTCGGATTGCACATTCCGGTCGTACCCGGTGATCACGAACGAGTTCCCCGCACGCAGCAGTTGTCCGAGGTGGCAATCGCCGTGAACGCGGATCCTCCACGCCGAGAGCGGCCGCTCGGTAATCTGATGGAACCGCTGGTCAATTTCGTTCGCCCGTTTCAGCAACGTCTGGGCGGCCTCCGACCAGTCGCCGTCGCGCCGTGCGGCCTCCAGCCGAATTTCGTAGAGCGTCGTTGACGCGAGGTTGCGGAGCGACTGGAGCAGCGACCGCTGGTACTGCGTGGAGAATGCCTCGGGGGCAAATTCCGGATCGTCCGAGGCGGCCGCCGTCACCTGATGGAAATCCGCCAATGCTTCGGCCAGCACGCGCGCCGTGTTGAGGCTCCCCCCCAGCGTCTCGAGGACGCTCGAATGAATGGACTCGGGGGGGGTGTTGAGCGGAAGCTCCGCCAGTTCCGGCGGAGTGCGATAACGCTCCGGCAACGCGACCGCCTGATCGAAGAACGCGCTCAATTCGTCGAGGACGAACTGCCACGCGGTCCCTTCGTTCGGAACGTAGGAGTGCAGAACGCAGAGGCTGACGGGAGTCTGCCGTTCGCGGCGGTATTCGAGCGCACCCAGCCAGACCGCCGCGTGGGGATAGTGCCGCGATTCGGTCAGCCAGCGGCTGAGTTCGGACCGGGCATCGCCCGCCAGGTCGGTGCGGGGAAGACGTTTGAGGACGTACTCTTCTCCGAAGTTGACGGACGATCCGAACTCCTTCTGGGCGACCGGCTGGACCGGCAGGTTGCGGGCGCCCCCTTCGGGCAGCGCCCAGTGGCCGCCGCCTCGGACTCCCACCAGTTCCGAGCCAGAGCTCGCGACCTGCTTTCCGGATTGAGCGATCGCATCGAGCACGGTGCGATGGAAGTCCGGGTGATGGGTCGCGTCGCAGAACCAGCCGGCATCCCGGCCGCGGACGGCGGCGATGCGATCCTCGACCGGGCGGTCTCCCGCCGCATCGTCCTCCGCAGGCACATAGCGGATTGGCAGCCAGAGGCTTTGCGGAGACGCTCCGGCGCGCTCGACATCGAAAAAGACGATCCGCGTCAAGCCGTCTCCGCCAGGAATCGGCATCGACTCACGGATGTGGAGCTTCCGCGCCGGGTGAGGCGACGGAGCGCCGAGCATCGTTCGATCGACCCACGGCAACAGGGCGGCTTCGAGATGTCGCTGCGCGGGGCCGGTGAAGACTTCGCTCCATCCGCCGCGGAGTTCGAGTTCCGGGATCGCCTCCGTACGGAGGGGCGCGGAATCGGCCTGCGGCGCTTCCTGCCGCGTCAGCGAGAACCAGTAGAACGAGTGCGGGCCGAGCATGACCAGGTACGGCAGCTTGCCGATCTGTGGGAACGGCGTGGCGCCGAACAGTTCGAACGGCGTCTGGTTTTCAAATTCGGACAAGTCCAGTTCGGCGTACTGGACGAATCGGGAGAGGTTGGCGACGACGAGGATCGTTTCTCCCTCGAATCGCCGGATGAAGGCCAGAATTCGACGATTGAGCGGTCGCAGGAAATCGAGCGAACCGCGGCTGAAGGCGCGGTGCATGCGGCGGAGGCCGATCAGTCGCTTCGTCCACCATAGCAGCGAATTCGGATTGTTCTGCTGCGCTTCGACGTTGACGGCTTCGTAGTGATACTCGGGGTCGATGATGACGGGGAGGTAGAGCTTCTGTGGGTTCGCGCGCGAGAATCCGGCGTTGCGGTCGGCGCTCCATTGCATGGGGGTCCGGACGCCGTTTCGGTCGCCGAGATAGATATTGTCCCCCATTCCGATCTCGTCGCCGTAATAGATGACGGGCGTGCCGGGAAGCGAGAAGAGGAGACCGTTCATCAGCTCGATGCGGCGACGGTTATTGCCGAGGAGAGGCGCGAGGCGATGCCGGATGCCCAGGTTGATGCGGGCCCGCGGATCGATGGCATAGGCCTTGTACATCGAGTCGCGCTCCTCGTCGGTCACCATCTCGAGCGTCAGCTCGTCGTGGTTGCGAAGGAAGAGCGCCCACTGGCAGTTGTCCGGAATGACCGGCGTCTGCTCCATGATGTCGACGATCGGAAGTCGATCCTCGGTGTGCATCCCCATGAAAAGCCGCGGCATGACGGGAAAGTGGAATGCCATGTGGCATTCGTCCCCGTTGCCGAAATAGGCCACGGAATCCTCGGCCCACTGGTTGGCCTCCGCCAGGAGCATCCGCCCCGGATACTTCTCATCCACGTGCCGCCGCAGCGATTTCAGGTACTCGTGGGTCTCCGGAAGATTCTCGCAATTGGTTCCTTCGCGTTCGTAGAGGTAGGGCACGGCATCAAGCCGCATGCCGTCGACTCCCATGTCGAACCAGAAGTCCATGAGGGGCAGAATCGCCTCGCGGACGGCGGGGTTGTCGAAGTTGAGATCGGGCTGGTGCGAATAGAAACGATGCCAGAAGTACGCTTTCGCGACTTTGTCCCATGACCAGTTCGATGTCTCGAAGTCCTTGAAGATGATGCGGGCCTGCGGATACTTCTCGGGCGTGTCGCTCCAGACATAGAAATCGCGCTCGGGGCTGCCGGGGGGCGAGCGCCGCGCGCGCTGGAACCAGGGATGCTGGTCGGACGTGTGATTGATGACCAGTTCGGTAATGACCTTCAAACCGCGAGAGTGCGCTTCCTCCAGGAAGCTGCGAAACGAATCAATCGAACCGTAGTCCGGATGGATGCGGGTATAGTCCGCGATGTCGTATCCGTCGTCGCGCAGCGGGGACGGGTAGAACGGCAGAAGCCAGATGGCCGTCACGCCGAGATCCTGCAGGTAGTCCAGCTTCTGCGCGAGGCCGCGGAATTCGCCCGTCCCGTCGCCAGTGGCGTCGCAGAAGGCCCGCACGTGCAACTCGTACAGGATCGCATCCTTGAACCAGAGGGGTTCGAGGGACGGCATGGCGGTCTCCGTGCTGAGGAACAGTTCCACCGATCGCCGGCGCAAGGACCGGCGACAACGCTCATTTCAACTGCAATTCTAGCGCCGAAAGCCAATCAAGCGGTGGGGGCGACGATCCGCGGGAATCTCCGGGAAAACCGGAGCCTGTCGATCGAGTGTGCGGATGTCGCCCCGCCGACTTGCGCGCCGATCTGCCGAGGCCCACGGTTCGCATCCAATGCGAGTCGTCGGAATCCGAACCGTCGGTCCATGACGCGACTTTCGCCAGATCAGCCATTCCGAACGTTCGACGAGAACGGCGTCCTCTCACGGGCATGAGGGCTCCCCGTTATGTTCCCACGCCGATCGAGAAACTGCCCCGTACGCGTCCGGCGGGAAGTCTGACTGGTCAAAGCGGCTGGTGCTTGCCGATGCGTCCATACTCTTCGGTGAGGTGTCTGAGCCGATCGGCGATCTGCGGGGTGAGCTGGCTGGGCAACACCCGCCACCGCCAGTTGCCGCCCAACGTCCCCGGAAGATTCATTCGGGCTTCGGTTCCGAGGCCCAGGATGTCCTGAAGCGGGGCGATCGCCGTATCGGCGACCGATGACCACGCCAGGCGGATCATGTCCCAGTGGATTTCGTCGCCGTGCGTCCGCATATAGACCCGGGCATTGTGGCGCTCGCGCTGGACCTGCTCCTCGTTGCGGGTCGTCCCTTCGCCGGCCTCGCTGCGGAACCAGCCGACGGTCGTGTCGTTGTCGTGCGTGCCGGTATAGACAAGGCAATGGTGCGGGTAGTTGTGCGGCTGGTATTCGCTTGCCTTGTCGTCATCACCGAACGCGAACTGCAGCACGCGCATGCCGGGGGCGCCTAGGTCGTCGCGCAGGGAGTCGACTTCCTTTGTGATGATTCCGAGGTCCTCGGCGATGATGGGGAGCGGTCCCAGCGCCTTTTCGGCCGCTCGAAACAACGCGATGCCCGGGCCCTTCACCCAGCGGCCGGTCCGGGCGTCGACGGCGTCGCCGGGAATCTCCCAATACGCTTCGAACCCGCGGAAGTGATCGATGCGGACCAGATCGAACATGCTGAAGGCGTACCGGAACCGCTCGATCCACCAGTCATAGCCGCGTTCGGCAAGCAGATCCCACTTATAGAGTGGATTGCCCCACAGTTGCCCGATGACGCTGAAATAATCGGGCGGAACTCCTGCGACGACCGTCGGCTTCCCTTCGGGCGTGAGCGGAAAAAGGTGCTGGTTCGCCCAGACGTCCGCGCTGTCGTGGGCGACGAAGATCGGCATGTCTCCGACGAGTCGAACGTGCCTGTCGTTGGCGTACTTCTTCAGATCGTGCCACTGGCGGTAAAACTGAAATTGGATGAAGCACTCGGCCTCGATGCGCGGCGCCAGCCTTTGACGAGCTTCGGCCAGCGCGGCGGGATCGCGATGAACGTAAGCCGGATCCCAATGAGGCCAGGCGACGTTCCCATGCAACTCCTTGAGCGCGATGTACAGCGCGTAATCATCGAGCCACGAGGCCTGCTCGTGACGGAAGCGGGAATAGGACTGGCGAAACGTCGGCAGGGCCCGCGTGGGATTCTGCGTGTGGCGATGCGCCGCCTTGAGGAGACGCTCCTGACGCCAGGGCCCGACCCGTTCGAAGTCGACTCTATCAACCGAAAAAGGGGGATCGACCAGCAGGTCGCCGGCGTCGAGGAAGCCCTCCGTCACGAGATGCTGAAGGCTGACGTAGAGCGGATTGCCGGCAAAAGCCGAGGGGCTTTGATACGGCGAGTTGCCGTAGCCGGTCGGCCCGAGGGGGAGGACCTGCCAGATCGTCTGTCCACAGCGTTGCAGGTAGTCAACGAACTGATATGCGGACGGTCCGAAATCTCCGATTCCCAGATCGCCGGGGAGAGAAGAGACGTGAGCGACAATCCCCGACCCGCGCGGCAATCGCCGCGCGTGGGGGTTGGAATCCGGGTCGTTCGGTTTTTGACTGGCCTGTGACATGCAATTCCCGTCCTTGCGACAACGGAGGCGAGCGGCCAGGAGTCGAACGGAACTCGATCGACTCCTGAGGCGCCCCGCTGCGGCGTCATCCTCCGAGATTCTCAAGTAGGGTTATGACAGGATTCACGGCGTCGTCAAGACTGTCCCCCCGGCGGCTTCGATCGGCGGGGCATCGAGATGGATCAGTTTTGCCGCCTGGACAAGTTCCGGAGCCACGTGTTCTGCAGACTGTGTCTCTTCCGGCGCCTCGACCGGAACGTCCATCCGCAGCACGGCGACCGATCGCCCGCCCAGCGGATATTCGTACCCGGGATCGAGCGCCTCTCCCCCGTTGGGCAACAGGTTGGTGTCCAGCAACGGGACCCAGCGGGCATTCTGGGCCGGAGCGGGAAGCTTGAATGGAATGGTCTCGTGGTGGGCGTTCAACAGGAACAGAACGCTCTGGCCCTCGATCGGCTCACCGAATTTGTCCACCTCGCCGATCATCTTGCCGTCGAGGTAGAGACCAAGGCACTTGACGTAGCCCGCATTCCAGGCTTCGTCGTTCATCTCGGTCCCGTTGGGGGAGTACCACCCGACGTCGCGATGATCGTGGGGGCGGATCGATCGACCCTGGAAGAACTTCTGCCGTTGGAAGACGGGATTGAGCTTCCGCAGGGCGATGACGCTTTGTGTGAAGCGGAGCAGCGACTGCTGCGACTCGTCCAGCTCCCAGTTGAGCCAGGTGAGTTCGGAATCGTGACAGTAGGTGTTGTTGTTCCCCTGCTGCGACTGGCTGAACTCGTCGCCGGCCAGCAGCATCGGCACGCCTTGCGACAGGAACAGCGTCGTCAGCATGTTCCGCTGCTGCCGCGCCCGCAGCGCGTTGATCTCCGGGTCGTCGGTCGGGCCCTCATGCCCGCAGTTCCAGCTCATGTTGTCCGACGCGCCGTCGCGGTTGTCCTCGCCGTTGGCCTCGTTGTGTTTCTCGTTGTAGCTGACGAGGTCGTTGAGCGTGAAGCCGTCGTGGCAGGTGATGAAATTGACGCTGGCGTACGGCCGGCGGCTGCTCCATTCGTAGAGGTCGCTCGAGCCGCACAGCCGCGTCGCGAACTCGCTGACCGTGCCCCCGTCCCCCTTCCAGAACCGCCGCACATTGTCTCGGTACTTCCCGTTCCAC
>JADZEF010000228.1 GCA_020850695.1 Planctomycetaceae bacterium
GTGAGGCTCTGTCGACAGCACCCAGTCGGCCGGCAATGCGGCTGTGCGCGCCCACGCCCGCCGCAACGCATCGTCATAGGCTTTGTGCGCCCACGGCCCTTCGGCCAGCTGGATCCCGTTCCGTTCGAGCAGCGTCCCCTTGCGATAGTAGATGGCGGTGATCGCCGAGTTGTACTGGACCAGGCTGCGGTAGTACGCCCCTTCCGCCTGGGCGAGGCTCGCCTGCGCACGGAGCAGTGCGTCGACGCTCTCGAGACGGCCGGCTTCATACTCGGCGAGGTACGCGTCGAGCCGCCGCTGCGCCGACTGCCGGCGCGTGAAGTTCGACTTCGCCACCGCGTAATGGCGATCGACGTCGGTGAAGGCCTGGCCCAGTTCGTATGTGATTTCCGCTTCCTGCTCGGCCAGCAGCCGCCGCGATTTCGCCAGTTTCAGTTCGAGATTCCTGACCTGCGAATGAGCTGCCCGGAAACCGATCGGCGCCGAGAACTGCAAACCGAGGTTCCAGCCCGTCTGGTCCCCTTCGGTCAACGTTTCCATCGCGCTGTTGAGCCCTTGCGGGGTGCCGGCCTCGTCGTCATCCGACTGTCCGCCGAGCTGATCTCCAAAGGCGTTCACGCGGTATCGGGAGACGAAGTCGAGCCGCGGCTTGGTCAGGCTCTTCGCCGCTTCCACCTGGGCGGTGAAGCTGCGGATTTCCCATCGCTGACGTCGCAACTCGGCACGGTGCTGCAGGGCTTCCTGAACGGCGAGGTTCCAGTCGGGAACGAACTCGGCGCGGACCGGCTCGTCGATCGGCCGGATGATCCGCCCGTCATTGAGCGGCAGTGCCAGGAGTCGCCGCAACTGCAACTCGGTGTTGTAGACGTCGGCGAGGGCGCTTTGCGTGCGGCCCTTGCTGTCGAAGTACTGGTCCTGAGCCTGGGCTTCGTCGGCCGCGGTTCCACGCTCAAGCCCGAGGTCGAACTTGGTCTTCGATTCGCGCCAGGTCCTCAGGGCACTGTTCCGGGCGACGACTTCCGTGTGATAGACGTGATACGCCAGCGACAATTCCCAGTAGAGGTCTTCGACGTCTTTCACCAGGTTGGTGACCTGGAGTTGAAAGTCGGCCAGCGCCTGATCGGTGCGGATGCGGGCAATGAGCACGCCCTGATCGAGCCCCGACCCTTCGCGGAAGGCATCGCGCCGGAAGACGGAGCCTGCGGTGCGAGTGAACGCCGTGCCCGAGCCTGCCAGCAACGGATGGCGATACTCGGCTTCAAGCTGCCCCGTGTAGACCGAAGGGAACAGACGCGTCGGCGAGTTGTTGAACTCGTAGTTCCAAGTGTTCGAGAGGGCGAAGCGGCCGCCGGTCGCCATCTGCTTTTCGAGACGCGACTGGTAGACCGCGGTGTCCTCCTGCAGCGTCGCACCCGCCGGAAGCCCGCCCGAGTTGAACGGGTTGTTCTGCACCCGCTCGTCTCGTCCCCACAGGATACTCGACGAATACTGCGCGTCGAATTCCGAGAGGGCCGCCTCGACACCCTGTCGATTGAATGAGACTTCAGTCTCCTGCAGTGCGGGATCGAAGACCGTTCCCGAATCATTCAGTAGCCCGGGTCCCTGCCGGAGAAACTGACCGCGGGATCGGAGGACGGCGCTGTTCTCCAGCGCGATGTTCACGGCTTCCTGAAGGGTCAGGTCCCAGATTTCGTCCTGGTGGCGATCCGAGATCCGGCGAGGGGGCGCGGTCTTCGTTGCGCGGTCGTCAATCGCCTGATCTGTCTGCGGGAACGAGATTTCCGTCGCGCGGCGGCGGTAGGTCTCGAGCTCGGCCTCGCCCAGGTAGTGAATGCCGTTGGGGGCGCGGATGCATCCGCTGACGGCGCAAACCGCCAGCATCAGGGCGCTGGAAATCCAGCACCTGCGCACTTCGCAGCCAGCGTAACGAGGCCCCCAGGTCACGCAGATTACCCAGTTATTGGAATTGATACCGATGTAACGACCGTCACAACCAGTATCGTCCGAATAACCGGCCCACTTTGACGCGACCGGAACGGCGCTTCAGCATCGCGGGAAGTCGACCGTCAAATGAGAGAGTCTCTCGTCGGAAGATCAGCGCGCAACGCTTCGACCCAGGGGCCGCCGAGTCCCGACCGCTGTCACATCATCACGACAACGCCGTCGGTCGACCGGAGTTCTCGATACACATCAAGAACCTGCTGCGCGGACTGAATCCACGGCTCGAGCGTCAGTGCGACGTGTCGCCCTCCAGCCGTCTCGCGCTGCGTGTGAGGAGGATCGTTGACGATGCCGAGCGTCTCGCGCACGGAGGTCAACACCCGGCCGACGAAGTCATTCTCGGCCCGGCCGATGACCTTGATGGTGAATTCGCACGGAAAGTTATGGACAGACTCCAGCAGTTCCAGTGACTCATCAGATGTCATTCGAGACCTGCTTTTGAGGAGTGATATCCACGAGACGTGTCGAGCGTCGAAGCCACTTTCTGCAACTCCGACAGTTTCATCGTAGTCTCCGTGCGGCATCGGGAACAGGCCGGGTTGTCTCTCGTGCGATGGACGAATGGCGTTGGCACGCGATTTTCTAAGGAGTTCATCCCGGTGAAGCGATCAGGTCTTCGCCCGCTGAGAACCCGGGCCCTACTCAGGAGACAACCCATGACGGTTCGAGAAGTTATGGGTCCCGAAGTGCTGCAGGTCGACATTGACGACACGCTGGAGACCGCCGAACGAGTTCTGCAGGAAAATCATCTGGGGTGCGTGCCGGTCATCCACAGTGAGGTGATTGCCGGCGTGCTGACGGGACGCGATGTCCGCACCGCAGCCGCCCGATGCGACCCGAAAACGACATACGTCGGAAGCCTGCCGCTGCACACCATCGGCGATCTTCAGAGCGGCGAGGCGAACCACGGACCGGGCGACGAACATCAGCTTGCGGCCATCTCCGACGAAGCGACGGTCGAAGAGGCCCTGGAGCAGTTGGCCGATTACCATGCGGAACGGCTCGTTGTCCACGACAAGGATTTCCAGATCATCGGCACGGTGACCCGCGACGCCCTGCGAAATGCCGCTGGACGATCGGCCGACACTGCTGAGATCCACTGAGCCGCACGTCCGCACCGCAACGATTTCGACCAATTGGCGGCCATCTCTTGCTGCCGCGGCCTGAGCGCAGGCCCGCAGCGAGCGATGGCCGTTTCTGCCGGCGTGACGCGATTGGCGACCGACTGCGGCGTCCCGTATCCTGTAGGGATGCCCATCTTCCGCAAGCGCCGCTGGCTCCATCTGCCGATCACCATTAACGTCACGTTGATGGTGCTGAATATCGCATTGATGGTCTGCTGGATCGTGCTTCTGGCCCGCTTCCGCACCTGGAGCATGTTGACGATCGGGACGATCATCTTCGCCCTGTCGCTCGTCGGCCTCGCGTTCTATCTCGTGATCTCCATCCGGACGTGGCGGCTGCAGCTCCAGCAGCAGAATTTCGTCGACAGCGTCACGCACGAGCTGAAAACGCCCATTGCCTCGTTGCGGCTGTACCTCGAAACGTTGCAGATGCGCGAGATGTCGGCCGAGCAGCGCGGCAACTTCTACAGCACGATGGAACGCGAGTTGAAGCGGCTGGACCACCTCATCAGCCAGCTGCTCGAAGTGGGCCGCCTTGACGCGATCGATCAGCATTCCGAGCCGGAAGATATCGCGCTGGAGCCGCTCCTGCGGAACTGCGCATCGGCGGCGAGCGCCCATCAGAACTGCGAGCCCGAGTCGATTCACTTCGAAATCCAGCCCGCCGTCATTCATGGCCGGCGGATCGTGCTCGAGATGATTTTCGGCAATCTGATCGACAACGCGCTGAAGTACGCGGGGAGTCCGCCGCGGGTGGAAGTCGAAGTGCGGACGAAGAGTGACGGACGGATCGTCACGCGGATCGCCGACAACGGAGCCGGCGTTCCGCCTCATTTGCGGAAGAAGATCTTCAATCTGTTCTACCGCGGGGGAAACGAACTGGAGCGACGGCAGCAAGGGACGGGGTTGGGTCTGTACATTGTGAGGACGCTGGTGCATCTTCTGAAAGGAACGGTGGCAGTGCACGATCGACCGGGGAAGCCCGGGAGCGTCTTCGAAGTGGATCTGCCGGGGAGAGGGGTGGGATGAGGATTCTCGTCGTCGAGGATGAACAGGCCCTGGCGGACGGGTTGAAGTTCAACTTCGAGCTGGAAGGCTACGAGGTCACGTGCGTCGGCGACGGGCAAAGTGCAGTGCGCCTGTTCGAGGAGGGGGCCGCGCCCATCGACCTCGTCGTGCTCGACCTGATGCTTCCCGGGATGAGCGGGTATGAAGTCTGCACCACCATCCGCAGCCGCGACCACGACGTGCCGATCATCATTCTCAGCGCCCGCTCGATGAGCGAGGACCGCCGCCTGGCGTTCGATTGCGGGACCGATCAGTACCTGTCGAAGCCGTTCGCCCTGCCCGAGTTGTTGAGCCGCGTCCGCAACCTGCTTGAGAAGACCCGTCGCCGCAAGGGGCTCGACAATTCTCCGCGCGGCCCGGAGAGTTTCGCGTTTGGGGATGTGACGGTCGATTTCCGCCGTTACGAAGTGACTGTCCGCGGGAAGTCTCACCACCTCACCGAGCTCGAACTGCAGTTGTTGCGGTACTTCATTGAACATGAAGGGGATGTGCTGACGCGGGCGGAGATCGTCAAGAACGTCTGGGGCGAAAAGCCCGAGATGACGACCCGCTCGATCGACAATTTCGTGCTGCGGCTGCGCAGGATAATCGAGGTCAATCCCTCGACGCCGCGGCACATTCTTTCCGTGCGCGGCGCCGGGTATCGCTTCGTCGCAACGCCCGAGGAGCCGATAGCGAACTCAAACGAGCCTGCGTCGACGGAGAGCGTTGGAGGAGACAGCGAAGAGACCGGCGTGGGCTGACCCGGCTGGATGGTCAGGTGGTCTTCGGCCTTCGGTAGAACGGCAGCTTCACGATCGTCGCCGTTTCGCGATTCCCGCGGATGTCGACGGCAACCGACGATCCGACCGCGGCGTGGGCGGGAGTGACGTACGCCATGGCGATCGACCGTTCGAGCGTCGGCGAAAATGTGCCGGACGTCACGCGACCGATCTCGGTCTCGCCGGCGAACACGATCGCCCCTTCGCGGGCAATGCGTCGCCCTGCCAGTTCGAGGCCGACGCGCTTCGGTCGATCGGGCCGCGCCTTGGCGGATGCGACGGCGGCCTTGCCGAGAAACTCGTGTCCCTCCAGTTGCACTCCGAAGGCGAGCCCAGCCGTGTAGGGATCGGTCGACTCGTTCATCTCATGCCCATACAGCGGCATCGCCGCTTCAAGCCGCAGCGTATCTCGCGCTCCCAGTCCGCACGGCTTGATACCCTGTGCGGATCCGCGATCGAGCAACTGTTCCCACAACCGCACGCCGTAGTCGGCCGGAACGATGAGCTCGAGGCCGTCCTCGCCGGTGTAGCCTGTGCGGCTGATGATGCCCGGAACGCCAGCGACGATGCCTTCGGTCGCCGTGTAGTACCCCATGTTGCGGGCGTCCGAACCGACCAGCGGCTCGGCGATCGTCAGTGCCTTCGGTCCCTGGATGGCCAGCATCGTCCAGGCGACGGGGAGGTCTTCCATGGATACGTCGAAGTCGGCGCGGTGGGCGTCGATCCAGTTCACGATCTTCACGCGGTTCGACGCATTCACCACCAGCATGAAGAACGACGGGAAGCGATAGACCAGCACGTCGTCAAGAATGCCGCCGGCTTCGTTCGTCACCAGGGCGTACTTCACCTGGCCCACCGACAATGATTCGGCATCGACCGTCGTGACATGCGACAGCAGCCGGCCCGCATCGGGACCACGAAATCGCAACCGGCCCATGTGGCCGATGTCGAAAAGGCCGGCGTGCTTCCGCACCGCATGATGTTCTTCGACGATGCTCGAATACTGCACCGGCATGTCCCAGCCGGCGAAATCGACAAGTCGACCGTGATGAGCGGCGTGCCAGTCGTGGCAGGCGGTCTGCAGGAGGGACATGTGCGGTCAGTTCTTCGGAGGAGCAGGAGCAATCGACAAGGACACGATGCACTCATTCTGACGTGAAGAACGGTGCCGCGTCGACCGAACAGAACCACACCTGACTCACAGAGGATGAGGCAACGTCAGCTGCCGAGACAGAAGAGGAAGACAGGATCCACGGAGAGGACGGAGAGTACGGAAGAAAAAGGGCGGGAAGAATGGGAGTGTCTCGCCGTGTCCGCATCCGCCGCCCTCTGGATTTCATTCCGTACCTTCCGTGCTCTCCGTGGTTGCCTCTCGTCTTCTGATTGTCTTCGCTTTCATTCGCGATGATTCGCGTCATTCGCGGGCAATGTCCCTTCTCTCAATGCGGCATGCCGCTCGTCAGCTCGATGACGCTGCGATCGTCGATGCTGCGCTGAGCGTGTCACACAGAAACTGCGAAGGCGTGTCGCGCGACGTCAAGGGGCATTTCATTCTTCCATCGACAGATTCTTCGCGCTTCTCTTTCGCGGTTCGATTTCTGTCAATTGTCAAGTGCCTTCCACACGCTGCGAAGTCATTTTCAAGTTGTTCCATTTTGGGCGAAGCGATGCCTTGCTGACGCGCGCCGGCTGCGTCAGAATGCCGCCCGCACGGATGGGGCAGATGAACCGGGAAGGTTCCCCCTCTTTATTCCCTCGAGGTTTCCCGATGCGCG
This sequence comes from Planctomycetaceae bacterium, assembly GCA_020850695.1. GTDB lineage: Bacteria > Planctomycetota > Planctomycetia > Planctomycetales > Planctomycetaceae > JADZEF01. Next base: position 6,730 of record JADZEF010000228.1, read on the forward strand.
TTCTGACCCGCCAGGTCAACGAAGGTGTCGTGATCGGTGATGATGTCGAAGTAACGGTTCTGGAGGTCGCTTCCGATTACGTGCGGATCGGCATCACCTCTCCTCATACGGATCCCCCTTACCAGGAACAGACGCTTCACTACACTCCGAAGGAAGTCGAGCTGCCGGAGGCCATCCGCCAGCGATTCCAATTCTGAGCGGTGAGGTCGTGTTTTTTCGGGCGTTGAAACTATCATTGTCAGTGAGCACTTCGGGCCGGCTCCTTCCGCCGGCCGCTCGATCCTGAACGCCGACTGTTTCAACCGACCGGAGCGGCCGATCGTGTCGCCGACGCCACGCTACACTCCGGCCGAGATCAAAACCTTCGGCCTTGCGCCCGATCGGCTGCCCCGCCATGTCGCCGCCATCATGGATGGCAACGGCCGCTGGGCGCGGGCCCGCTACCTCCCCCGCATCGAGGGCCATCGCCGCGGTGTCCGCACCGTCCGCATGATGGTCGAAGAGTGCGCCCGCTTCGGCCTCGAACAACTCACGCTCTTCTGCTTCAGCAGCGAAAACTGGAAGCGCCCCCCGCTCGAACTGCGGTTGCTCCTCTCTCTGCTGGAGCAATACGTCATCGAAGAGCGGGCCGAGATCATGCGGCAGGGGCTGCGGTTCGCCGTCATCGGACGACGCGACGGGCTTCCCGAGGGAGCGCTCCGAGAGATCGACAAGACAATCGCCTGCAGCCGCGACAACACCGGCATGCGGCTGTGTCTGGCGGTCAATTACGGAAGCCGCGGCGAGATTGTCGATGCGGTGCGCTCGATGGCCGCGGAAGTCGCCGCAGGTTCGCTGAATCCGACAACCATCGATGAGGGAACGATCTCCGCGCACCTCGGAACGGCTGGCATGCCCGATCCCGACCTCGTGCTGCGGACGGCCGGCGAGATGCGAGTGAGCAATTGTCTGTTGTGGCAGATCAGTTATGCGGAACTCTGGGTGACGCCGAAGTTCTGGCCCGAGTTCACGCGGGATGATCTCGTCGAAGCGTTGCGGGCGTATGGAGCCCGCGACCGTCGATTCGGTGGACTGACCGATTCCAGCGTCGCAGGAGGCGCGTGAATGCTCGGCTGGCGTCTGGCGATTTCAGCCGTGCTGATCCCGGCGGTGTTCGGACTCTTCTGGTTCGATCACCAGGTCGGCCGCCCCGCAGGGCCGCTGCTCCTCTTCTGCCTGTTCGTCGCGGTGCGCGGCGCGTGGGAACTCAACGATCTGCTGCGGGTCCGCTCGTTTGAGACGTCGTTCGTGCGGACGGCGATTCTCTCGGCGATCGTCGTGGCGTCCGGGTGGGTGCATGTCCTGCTCCCTCCGATGAAAGGCGTGGCTGACCAACTCGCTGCCATGGGTCCGATTGCAGCCGCATGGGCCATCAGCCTTCTGGTTCTCTTTTTCGCTGCGGCCCTCCGCTACACTGAACCCGGCCGGACGATGGAGACGCTGGGAGCCGAATTGCTCGTGGTGAGCTACGTCGGCGGACTGCTGGCGGTGACGGCTCAACTGCGGTGGGTGGCCGAGCCGCACTTCGGATACCTCGTCCTCGGCTCGCTGCTGATCGGAACCAAGGGAGGAGACATCGGCGCCTACACGCTCGGGCGGTTGTTCGGAAAGCGGAAGATGGTGCCGCGACTCAGCCCAGGCAAGACCTGGGCGGGTGCCGTCGGTGCGGTGCTGTTTTCGTCACTCGGGACGTGGGCGTTCCTGCGGATCGCCACGCCGATGTTCGATGCTGACACGAAGCCCCCGTCGGTCGTCTGGAGCCTGATCTACGGTGCGGTGCTGGGTGTCGTAGGGTTGATCGGCGACCTCGCGGAATCGCTGATCAAGCGGGACGTCGGCAAGAAGGACGCCGCCGCGCTGCTGCCGGGCTTCGGAGGACTTCTCGACCTGATCGACAGCGTGATCTACGCCGGACCTTTAGCGTGGGTGATGTGGGCGATGGGCGAAGCGTTGAGGGGGCAATGACGAGGGAAGGAGCGAGAATTGAGGAGCGAGAAGCGAGTAGAAAACACAAATGCCGAGGATCGAAGGCCACATCGGTGCGACGTGATGTTCGACGCGGCCGGACTGAGAACGATTCCCAATGACAGTGCCATAAACTCCATACGTTGTGAAGTCTTTCTGACTCCGCACTCCTCGATTCTCGCTCCTCACTCCTTCCCCCAATGATCCGCATCACCAACCTCAGCAAGGTTCATCATCGCGGCGAGACGGAAGTCGCCGCGCTGCGCGGGTTGACTTGCGAGATTCCCTCCGGGGCTTTCACATTCATCGTCGGCCCTTCGGGCAGCGGGAAGAGCACGCTGCTTTATCTCATCGGGGCGCTCGATCAGCCGACTTCGGGCGACATCGAGGTCCTGGGACGACCGCTGTCGAAGTTGACGGCCCTCGAACGCGATCGCTTCCGCCGCGATGACGTCGGATTCGTCTTTCAGAGCTTCAATCTGTTGTCGAACCTCGATGCGGTCGACAACGTCCTGGTCCCTTATCTCCCGCAGGGCATTGCCCCGTCACTCCGAGAGCGGGCGATTTCGCTTCTGAATCGCGTCGGCATGGGGAAGCGGCTGCATCACCGGCCGAATCAGCTTTCGGGGGGCGAGCAGCAGCGCGTCGCCATCGCGCGGGCGCTGCTCAAGCAACCGCGATTGATTCTGGCGGACGAGCCGACGGGCGAACTCGACTCGGCGACCGGAGCCGAAGTCTTTGCGTGGTTGCGGCAGTTGCATGCGGAGCAGAACGGAACGGTGATCGTCGTCACGCACGACCACCGCTACATCCAGCCGCAGGACAATATCCTCAAGCTGCGAGACGGCCGCCTGGATGAAGCCCCTGCGGCCTGACGCAAACGTCAATTCTCGCCCGGTTTGCCCGCCTCGAGCTTTTTCTTGCGGTCGGCGAGCTTCTGGCGGTAATCGGCGAGGATGCCCTCGGGATCGGCGTCGAAGGCCTGCTTGCAGCCCGTGCAGCAGACGTAATAAGTCTCGCCTTTGTAGGCGACCTTGATCGTCCCCTTGCCCCCCGAGACGACGCATTCGGGCTCGCCGGCCCCTTCGATGGCGAGCGTCGTTCCCTGCCGCGTATAGCCGACTTCGGCCACGCGGGCATAGAAGTTCTGGGCCGCTTTCCGCTTTTCGTAGAGGACCAGCGTCCTCTTTTCGTTCAACCGAGTCACCGTCATGCGGTGCACAAAGCCGTCTGCATCTTCGGACGAGTCGAGCACCAGTTTGTCGCCCGTCAGTTTCCCTTCATAGGTCCGCTCGACCTTGCCGGCGAACGTTCCCTTCAGCGAGTACAGCTTCTTCTCGGGGTTGTAGGTCAGCTCGCCCGTCTCCAGCTGCTTGCCGTTCTTGACGGTGTAGTGCAGGGCGGAGTGCGCCTTGTCGAAGTGCCAGTTCCATTCGGCGGTTTCGGCCCACGAGTCCTTCGACGAATTGCGCTGCGGCTGTCCAACGCCGCGCCACCCACCGATGAGCGAGTTGAATTCGGCAAGACCGGCCTTCTCGGCGTCCTTTGTGGCGGCATCCCCTTTCGAATCGGCTGAGACATCGCCGACAAGCGTCATCGCGAAGAGTGCCAGCAAAATCACGAACTCCGAACGGCGACCGAGGAACGAACGGGCCGACATCGTCTCAACACTCATCGACAGACTCCCGAAGCCACGGGGTTCCACTCGGGGATCGAGCGGTCCAGAGAAAAAACACGCACGTCCACTATCATATTGAGTTTGGCGGGCCACGGTTACACGACCGACGAAATACCAGCGTCTGCGTGCAGGGATGAATTCGCCCGTTGTCGCCGCCGTTGCCGGCGTCGGCCGCACACCCCGCCGCTGCCAATTGAACACCGCGACACGCAGGGAGTGCTCCGCAATACGGGGCCGAACGGGAAAACGGGCGCATCGCCGGCAAGATTTCGCCGCAGCCGCTGTAGCGAACCACTCGGGTCGACGGCATGATGGCACTTCTCTCCGCGGCGTGCGCTCGCAGTCCGCGCGAGAAGTCCGCACTGCTGGACGGGACCGTCGATGAGTGCCGCCTCTCCGCCTCTGAAACATTCGGCTCCGACCGGGGTGCGATACCTCGTGCTGGGTCTGGTCGCATTCGCCGCAGCCAGCGCCTACCTGACCCGATACTGCGTCGGTGCGGCGAATACGTCGATCGCTGCCGAGCTGAAAATCACGAACGAAGACATCGGCGTGATTCTGGGGGCGTTCAACCTGGGGTATCTCTTGTTCCAGGTTCCCGGCGGCTGGCTGGGGCAGCGGTTCGGAACGCGGTGGGCGTTTGCCGGCGTCAGTTTCACCTGGTCGATGCTGACCGTGGTCTGTGCGTTTGCTGGAACGTTCGCCGCATTGCTGGGGGCTCGATTCGCATTTGGTCTGGCACAGGCTGGGCTGGCCCCGCTGGCCGCACAGGTGTTGAAGGATTGGATCCCCGAGAATCGCCGCGGGATGGCGAGTTCGATGGTGGCGGCCGCGATGTCGGTCGGCGGGGCGGCGACGCTGTCGGTGACCGGATGGATGCTGGGGACTCAAGGGCTCGGATGGCGGGCCGTCTTCCTGATCTGGTCGTCGGTCGGCATCGTCTGGTCGCTCGCATTTTTCACGTTCTTCCGGACTCGTCCCGAAGATCACTCGTGGGTCAATCAGGCCGAACTCGACATCATCCGCGGTCGCACGTCCGATGACTCGGCGGTTGAAACGCCGTTCGTCGAAGAAGCCGCCATTGCTCCTCCGGATGAAGCGCCGCTCGAAGCGTCGCCATCGACGCCATCCCTCACTCGAATGCAGATTGGCTGGCGGATGCTGACCAGCGTCGGCCTCTGGGCCTTGTGTGTGCAGTCCTTCTTCCGCACGGCGGGGTTCGAGTTCTACGTCAACTGGCTGTTCTCGTACCTCGAGTTCGCCTGGAAGGTTCCGAAATCGCAGGCGGGCCAGCTGACAAACATCCCGTTGATAGCCTACGTCGTCGGGGCGTTGATCGGCGGCGTGCTTGTTGACAAGGTGCGTCAGTGGACGGGGAACGCCTGGCTGAGCCGTAGCGGGACGGCGACAGGTTCTCTTCTGCTGTGCATGCTTCTCACATGGGCGGCCGCGGGGGCGGGATCGGTCATGCAGTTGTCCGTGATCCTCGCGGCGGGCGCGTTCTTCTCGGGAGTTGCCAGCCCCGCCGTGTGGGCCGCGACGATCGACATCGGAGGATCTCAGACCGCGGTGACGCTCGGGATCATGAACATGGCGGGGTGCCTGGCCGGTGTGGTCGTGAACCCGTATGTCGGCAGCATGCTCGACCGTATTCTCAAGACAAACGGGAACTGGAACGACGTCATCCTGCTGCACGTGGCGATCTACGCCGCCGCAGCGGTGGCGTCGCTGTTCGTGCTGCCCGGCCGTCGGATTGCATGACGTCGCCAGAAGGCCAGGAGCTGAGTGGGTGCACACACGGACCGGAAGAGAGTGCTCCATGGCCGAACGGGGTGGGAGATATCCCAGCGAGGCAGAGCCGCATCCAAAGCAAAGGCATCTGACGCAAAGGCGCAAAGTCCGCAAAGGAATACACGCGAAGAAAACGCCAGCGATGAGCCAGTGTCAGCCGTATTTCCATTCCATCCGAAAGGATAAAGCGGCAAAGAAAATCTTCGCAAGACGCAAAGCTTCTGGACGTTGGCAGTACAATGTGAGTCCCATTGGCTTCCACTCCAACCCGACGGCGGCGATGACTTCACCGACTTCTCAGCAATTGGCCCATGCACTCTCGACCTCGCTGAAGGGCAGTGCTTCGCTGGACGCGCCTCTCGATGAGCTCCTCAAAGCAACCGGCGCTCGCGCGACGGGATTGTGGCATGTTGTGGGCGAGGAACTGCACCAGGTCGGATTTCGCGGCGTGGCCGAGATGCCCGACGAGGTGAAACGGGATTTTGCCGCCGCGACCACTCGGGTGCCGCTCGATCGGACGGGGCTGGGGATTGTCCGGGCGATCGTCGATCGGACGCCCTTCCTGGTGAAACGTCAGCCGGGGAACCGCGACCTGATGACGTCGCCGGGCTGGCTCGAACGGTTCGAGTGCGAGAGCTCGCTCGCGATTCCGGTTTTTCACGACGACCGCCCTGTGGGTGCCCTCGCGGTGTCTCATTCGGCGTTGATCGAACGCGACGGTCCGCTTTGGACGATGCTCGTCGAGACCGCCCGCCAGTTGAGTGAGGCTCTGAAGCAACGACAACCGACCGCATCGACGGGGGCCTGATCGGGGCTTTCCGGAGCGTCGATGCGGCTTCCGGGTCGATTCCGTCGGCCGTGCCGCAAGATCGGTCAAGGCGGCATTGTCACCAGCCGGGAAATTGGTATTGTGGATTCCCGTTCCAGGCCACGGTCGTGCGCGCTTGCCGATCGGGGACGAAGGGATCGCTCGACCGTCCGTCACCGGGCGAGCGGAATGATGCGGTGGGAATCGTCTCCGTCGCGAGCGGTTGCCAGGGGGCCGTTGCAAAGAATGAGCATTACCAGCAAGTCTGTCCGCCGCGGTTCGAAGTTTCATCCGCAGGCTTATCAATTTGTGTTCTCGGCGCTCCGGCACACGCAGGAGCAACTCGGAAAAGTCCGACGACGCGAACCCGAAAGCGAAGAAGCCCACATCAGCGGCCCCGAGCTGCTGAATGGTGTGCGCGACCTGGCGATCCAGCAATTCGGTCTGCTGACTCTCACCGTGTTTCACACGTGGGGCGTGCATAGCACCGAGGATTTCGGCCGCATCGTGTTCGACCTGATCGACCGGGGCGAAATGCGGAAGACCGAGCGCGATTCGCTCAGCGACTTCTACGACGTTTACGACTTCGAAGAGGTCTTCGACCGGGACTACCAGTTCGACGCGGCAGCTGCCTTCCGCCGCAGCTGACCCGCGTGTCTGCGGGGGCTTCGCTCCAGGGGAGCGAAGCCGGAACGGCCTGTCGCACGGGTTACCTGCCACGGTGCAACATTCGCCGCACTGAGAAGGAACTCGTTCGTGTCGCGCCGCAAGCAATCGAAGAATTCGGTGACGGACCGGCCCGGGAGCGTGAGCGCTGTGTCGTCTGCTCCCGCCGCTGCCAGTGTGCCCGTCTCCGCTGCCACCCCAACGGGTGCTGGGCCCGCGAGTGCGTCCTGGGAGGCGACTCCTTCTCCGGATGTTCGAAAGCGGTTTCTGGCGGCGGCGGTTCTGGCAGGCCTCTGGATCGCGTCGCTCGCCATTCTCGCTCTGGCGACGGCGAACCCCGTGACGTTGAATCGCGAGCAGATCCTGCACGCCCCGTATCTCGTGACGGCCAAGGTGATCAGCCGACGTGACGGACTGGTGTCGGTGTCCCGGGAATGGAAGCACGGGGCCGGGCTTCCGAAGGACAAGGACACGGTGAAACTCGAGAACCTGGCGGACGCCGGCGTCCGCGAAGGGGTCGAGTACGTGTTCCCCGTCCGCAAGCGGTCCGACGGGACGCTGGTGGTCTACGAGACCCGCCTTCCCAATGGCCGCCCGCTCGCCTATCCCGCAACCGACGAGGCTCTGAAGGCCATCGAGTCGTTGTTGGCCGAAGCACGGGCTGGGCGTGGCACTCCGTAGCGGACGACTGCGACCGAGGTTGCCGAATTGGCCTCAGGCCTTGCGACGTGGAAGGGCGACGGCATAAAGCATCGTCACCGAGCCGACCGACATCAGGCTGAACGCGCACCATTCGGGCGGATCGAACACCGCCTGGTGATCGGCGTTGATCGAGGTGAACAGCCCGCGGAATTCTTTCGGCCGGGCGGTCTCGTCCTTGGACGCCATGATCATCTTGTCGACGAACAGGAACGTCACGCCCCAGAGGAAGACGAACAGACCGAGCGAGAAAAACGTGGCGCGGATCATCGGGTGGCTTCACGCTAATGGACGCGGCAGGGCCGGTCCGGACGGATCGTCCTGTTGTCTCGGCGGCGAGCTCGCGCCGAGCGGGCACATCCGTGCGCAACGCATTCCCGAACGGCGGATGCCGTCCACGGCCTCCGCTCCTGTCGAAGTATCGTCCGAGGGTGAGACAGTTTTGCAGCGAAACGGGCGGCGTGTTCGCCGGAAGCAGCGGTTATGTACCGCGGAGTCCGTGCCGGCACGATGGTGCGACGATGGGCTTACTGCCGACGATGCCCGATTCTCGCGTTGTGCGGGTTGGGGGGCGGCCAGGCATAGCCTTCACTGCAGATCCCTTCTCACCACGAAGTCGAGAGTGCGGCGCAGGCGGCATTCTCGACTTCGTGGTGAAGAAATGCCTTTCGAAATATCTGGCCGGATTTGTGATCAGACCCACCGCACCCATTCGAACCACATCGAGGCGTTCTTCTTCGCGTGCCTTCCTTTGCGTCTTCGCGGCTTGGCGTCCAATCGCCTTCGCCAAAGAACGACCGCAGCCCCGGACGACGTGGTCGCCGGGGCTGGATCGGGGGTGAGCGGGGCCGCGAGACGCTTTCGAGTGAATAGCGTCAGGACGCGCGGCCGGCGGGGTAGATCTCGGTCGGCTCTTCGACCTGGCGGTAGCCCATGCTGTGGATCACTTCGAGGACCTCGCTCCACGTCGGGAACTGTCGGCCGCTCTTGCGCTTGTATTCATCCATCGCCCGCATGAACGCGATCTCGGGATCCGAGTAATCGCGCTCGCAGGTGGTCGGGTCGATTTGACGTCGGCGTTCCACCTTGCGGCGATCGACAATCCGCCCGTCGGCTCCGGCCGGGGGAGGCGCCGTAGTGACGCGGCGATCCTTGCGGATGCGGCGGTTCTCGGCGCGGCGGTCGACGGTCAAGGTATCTTCGGTGTGCTTCTCGGCGATCATGGCTGCCTGCGGAGGTCCTGAAGGGGGAGGACGGAACTGACTGGCACAAACACTCCGTCGCGGCCCGAGTGAGAAGGACGACAACTGGCGGGGGAAGCCGGCTGCCGGGCCATTCGGGCGCCTCCTGCGGATCGTGGCACGAGGCAAGGCGTGCACACTTTCGAATTATCCACCTCAGACGGTCGTATGGCGGAGTTGACCGTCCGCAACGGTCCGGGAATCCGGGTGAACCGTCGGGATATCGCAGATATTCCGGGCATGTCGATGAAAGCGAGCGCGCCCGTCAACAACCCGTAATCGAGAAAACTGCTACAATCGTGCGGGCAAGATCGCCTTGACCGACAGGACGTCGAGAGCAGGGAAGTGCGGATGGAACCGTTTCAGCCGATGAGGACGAGATGAAATCCGAAGGCCGAAGTTCAATTGTCTAAGGAAAGTCAGAATCTCAAACGACAAAAGGCTTAAGCCTTCGAGCTCTTGAATTGGGGCTTTGAGGTTTCCTTCGACATTGGAATTTCGGATTTCGATTCTTCAAGTCCCCGATGTGAGACATCGCCCCCAGTGAAATCCGCGGGGCCGCCGTTCGTAGATGACCGGCACGCCACGTGAAATCCTTGTACCGCAGAACCTGAACCCTGGAGTGACCCCCGTTGTCGACGACTCCCGATGCCGTCCGCTTTCCTGACGATGAAGCCGTGATGCGCCGTGCGGTCGAGCTGGCTCAGCGGGGCCGCGGGCTGGTCGAGCCGAACCCGATGGTCGGAGCTGTCCTCGTCGACGACGACCGCCAGCTGATCAGCGAAGGTTTCCACGAACGTTTCGGCGGCCCCCACGCCGAGGTCCACGTCCTCCAGGAAGCGGGCGAGCGGGCCCGGGGCGCCACCCTGTTCGTCACGCTCGAACCTTGCTGCCACTACGGCAAGACCGGCCCATGCAGCCGGGCCATCATTCAGGCCGGAGTGAAGCGCGTGGTGGTCGGCGTCGTCGACCCCGCCCCGCACATCGACGGCGGAGGCATCGCCGACCTGGTCAACGCAAAAATCGAAGTCGAGATCGGCGTCCTGGCCGAAGAGTGCCGCCAGCTGATCGCCCCCTTCAACAAGCTGGTGACCACCCGCACCCCCTGGGTGCACGCCAAGTGGGCGATGACTCTCGACGGCAAGCTCGCCGCCCACACCGGCCACTCGCAGTGGATCTCGAACGAGACGTCCCGCGCCTACGCCCATCAGCTGCGCGGGCTGGTCGACGCGGTGATCGTCGGGGCGGGAACCGTCCGCCGCGACAACCCGCGGCTCACCGCCCGCCCCTCCGGCCGCCGCACCCCCGTCCGCGTCGTCGTCGACACAGAAGCCACGCTCTCCCTCGACTCCAACCTCATCCGCACACTCGACGAAGCCCCGGTGATGGTCGCCTGCGGCACCAACGCCTCGCTCGAAAACATCGAGCGACTTCGCAGCGAAGGCATCAAGGTCGTCGTCTCGCCGCCGATGTCCGGCAATCCCGGCGTCGACTTGTCATCGCTGCTGCACGACCTCGGCCGTCAATCGATGACGCACGTCCTCGTTGAAGGCGGCAATCGCCTGCTGGGAAGCTTCTTCGACGCAGGCTTCGTGGATGAAGTCCACGTCTTCGTGGGCCCGAAGATCGTCGGCGGAGACTCAGCCCCTCACCCCGTGGGCGGCACCGGACTCCCCGAGATCCCAGAGCTTTCGTCCCTCGTCGATCCTTCGATTCGCATCCTCGAAGGAGACGTCCTGATCGAAGGGCGCCTGCGAAAGATGCTGTCGATGCCGCGAGAGGAGCGAGTGGACGATCGGAAGAGTTGAGGAGAACTCTGAAAGGCAGATGCGAGGGGGAACGCAAGTGCTCTGTACGCCGAAGGCGTGGTGATGCTCGCCGCGTCTCTCAAGTCCACCACGACAGGCAATGCAGAAATCCGCTCCTACGCCCAACAAGGCGGGATCTGGCTTCCGGTGTTGCCGGCGCGTCTCCGCGCGAAA
>JADZEF010000229.1 GCA_020850695.1 Planctomycetaceae bacterium
AGAGTGAGAGGATACGGAGTGTCTGCGTTGCCGAAACGTCGACGGTGCTGGCCGACGGCAACGTTTCACCGGCAGACATCCGGCGTCGTTGCGGGAGTGGGCGGGATCACCGGCGTGCCCCGCTTCACTTGACAGAGTCTCAGCTGCGTTGGCCCGTGAAGGCCGTTCGCATTGGCGGCCGGGCCATGGCCAGGGGCTCTGGCCCGGCGACGCTTCGCCGGGCAGTGAAACGGACGGTTACTTGTAGTGCGGCGGATGGAACATCGAGAACGGGCTGTAGTTGGACCGGTAGTTGACCTTCACTTCGGTCCCCTGCAGTTCCCAATGATCGTTCGACCACACGCCCCACGGCGTGACCATCCAGTGGCCGCGGACCTTGTAGTAGTAGGGCGGGTACATGGCCCGGTACTTGTGGGCGTAGAGCATTTCCTGCGGTGCGAACGCCTGATTCGTGATCATGGTCGAGCCGACCTGATACGGGACGTTCGGCACCGGCGTGGTATTGAGAGGGGCATGGAGGTACGGATATCCGGGGACAACCGCCACTCCGGGGGCGTTGTTGTACCCGGGAAGCGGGGCCATGCTCGGCTGCTGAGCCGCCGGACGGAGGACGGCCGGCCCCGTCATTCCAGGAACCGCACGGACCGGAGCCGGCAGAGCTCGCGGCGGGGCGACCGGGGCGGCCGGCTGATCGGCAGGAGCCTTCTCCGGAGCCTGGAGGGCGAGCTGCGGCTCGTCCTTGTAGGCTGCCGTCTTGACCTTGTTCGCGCCTTGCGAAGTCGACTCCTTCGGCTTCGGACCGTTCGCGGGGTGCGAGACTTCGTGGCCGACCTGCTCGATCTGGCTGGTCTTCGGGGCCGGCTTCGACTTCGACTCGCCGCTGGTCAATTGCTTGAGCTTCGCGAGCGGGTTGAAGAACCGCGGCTTGCTCGTCGACGTTTCGGTCGACGGAGCCTGGGGAGCCGCCGCCTGCGGTGCAGCGGGCTGCTGAACGGCGGGGGCGACATTCTGAGGCTTGCGGACCGACCGGCCGCTATCGGCATGGGACGGTTGCGCCGACCACGCGGCGACGAGGACGGCAAGAGCTGCCGCGGGCAGCGACATACGGGGCATGGTTCCCTCCCTGGACTGGGTTCCGACGATCCGTGGTTCGGAGCCTGTTGCGGGATCGTCCCGCACTCACAAGATCGTCGAACCACAGTCAGTTTCGGCTTGGTCGGGGGAAGCCGATCACTCAATCGATTCCGTCTGTAGGGGTTCCAAGCGGGGAACCGGAGTGAACGATGATTCCGTCGTCATTATCGGAAAAGTCGAAGGAAGACTGGAGAAGAGTGGGGGAGTTTGCGGGCGGGCTTGGAGGACGGAGAGACGGAGCGATTGAGGGATGGAGAGTGTGGCGGCGGCCAGCGGGTCGGACTGACGGAGTTGAGCAGTGCACTTGACCGGTTGCGGAGGAGGAAAGATCTTACGGAGCCCCCAGTGCTGCTGGCGGAGCGAAGGATTGCGAACCCGCAAGCGTCCTGGGACGCGGGCGCACTCCGCGTTGAGGTGGTGGGACCGGGTCTGTGATATGGGATTGGTCGTTGGCTATTGGTCATTTGATATTGCCTGGAGCACCTGTGGCACGCAGTCGCGCGGGACGGAATGGAGTGAACGGGGCCGGCGGCGATGGGGCCGACCTCGTGGATCATGTGTCGGTCGTCTCGATCACGGAGGAGACCCGGCGGCGGTATCTCAACTACGCGATGTCGGTCATCTCGTCGCGGGCGTTGCCCGATGTGCGGGACGGGCTGAAGCCCGTGCAGCGCCGCATCCTCTATGCGATGTACCACGACCTGCGGCTGACGCACGATTCCAAGCCCCGCAAGTCGCAGAAAATCACCGGCGACACGCTCGGCAACTACCACCCGCACGGCGATACGGCGGTCTACGAGGCGATGGTCCGGCTGGCGCAGGACTTCTGCATGCGCTACCCGCTGATCATCGGGCAGGGAAACTTCGGCTCGATCATGGGGCTGAACGCGGCTGCGGCCCGTTATACCGAGGCCCGCCTGACGGAACTGGCCGAACGGCTCATGGACGAGCTGCGGTTCGAAACGGTCGACATGCGGCCGAACTACGAGGCGACCCGCGAGGAACCGGTCGTCCTCCCCGCGCAGTTCCCGCACCTGCTGGTGAATGGGACCACCGGCATTGCAGTCGGGATGGCCACCAATATCCCCCCGCACAACCTCAACGAGGTGATCAAAGCCTGTATCCACCTCATCGAGAACCGCAAGCCTGGACCCGATGGACAGGAGCCGGTCACCGAAGCGGCTCTCATGAAGGCGGTGTCGTTCAAGGGCCCGGACTTCCCGCTGGGCGGCCGCATCGTCACTGACCGCATCGAAATCCGGAAGGCCTACGAAATCGGCCACGGATCGGTGAAGGTCCGCGGCGAATGGCGGTTCGACACAGAGAAGAAGAAGGAAGTCGGCACCCGGCTGGTGATTCATTCGGTCCCGTACAACGTCTGGACCGGACCGCTCGTTGAAGCCATTGGCGGAATCGTCGCCAGCCGCAAGCTGCCGCAGCTCCTGGAAGTCAACGACGAGACGAACGAAGAACTCGGCCTGCGGATCGTGCTGGACATCAAGTCGCGCGACGACGCCGAAGCGGTGATGGCGTACCTCTACAAGCACACCGACCTCGAGTCGAACTTCGCCATCAACATGACGTGCCTCGTGCCCGACGAGCACGGAGTGATGGTGCCGCGACGGGTGGGCCTGGTCGAGATGCTGCGGCACTTCCTGACGTTCCGCCTGGCGACGGTGCGGCGACGGCTCGAGTACCAGTTGCGGCAACTGGAGCGGCGGATCCACATCCTCGAAGGCTTCGCGATCGTCTTCAACGACCTGACGAAGGCGCTGAAGATCATCCGCGAGAGCGAGGGAAAGCAGGATGCCTCGCAGCGGCTGATGCGGGCGTTTCCGCTGGATGAAGAGCAGACGATGGCGATTCTCGAGCTGCAGCTCTATCGCATCGCGCAGCTCGAAATCAACCGCATCATGGAGGAGCTTGAGGAGAAGCGCAAGGAAGCCGCACGGATCAAGTCGATCCTGGCGTCCGAAGCGAAGCAGTGGAACGTCGTCGAGGGCGAGCTGCGTGAAGTTTCCGAAAAGTTCGGCGACCAGCGCCGGACCGAGATCGGCTCGTCCGAGGAGATTGCAGAGTTCGATCCGACGGCCTACATCGTTCGCGAGAACACGAACGTCGTGCTGACGCGCGACGGCTGGATCAAGCGCGTCGGGCGGCTGACGAGCGTCGAGAGCACCCGCGTCCGCGAAGGGGATGCGGTGATCGCGGTGGCTCCGGGTTCGACGCTCGACACGGTGATCTTTTTCAGCAGCGAAGGAGTGGCCTACACGCTGCCGATCGACCAGGTGCCCGCGTCCTCGGGTTACGGCGAGCCGCTGTCGAAGCACGTCAAAATGGGAGACGGCGCCACGATCCTCACGGGCTTGTCGACCGATCCGCGGTTTACCGCGGAAGACTTCAACGTCAAGAACGAGCCAGTGCCGGGGCCGTACCTCATCATTGCGACAAAGCTGGGAGCCATCATGCGGTTCTCGCTGAGTCTGCTGCGGGCGCCATCCACGAAGGCGGGTCGCAAGTACTGCCGCCTTCGAGAAGGGGACCGCGTCGTGTGGGTCGAACTGATCCGCGAGGCCGACTCGATCTTCCTGTGCTCGAAGCACGCCCGACTATTGCACTTCCCCGTGAAGGAAGTGCCGGTGCTGGCGAACGCTGGTCGTGGGGTGCGTGGGATTCGCATTGCACCCGATGACGAAGTGCTCGGCGGCGCCCTCATGTCGCGGCCGAGCGACTGCCTGCGAGTCCGCAATGCGGGCGACAAGGAATTAAGCTTCGGCCAGATGAAGTACCAGCTGACAAGCCGCGGGGGAAAGGGTGTGAAAACAAGCGCCCGAACCGGCTTCGTTGAAATCCTGCGGCCCGAGATTCAACTGGTCGACTGGGCGGCGCTGGAGCAAGGGTGAAACCCGCACCCTGGGTGCTTCGCTCGTCGACGCACGGCTTGAGATGGACCGAGCAATGGCATTCTCAAGCGACCAACCGGAAGTCGAGGCAGCCAGTCCGTGGCCCGTCGTTATCTGGTGTTTCGCGACGACGGCTCCGTTGACCGTTCCGGTGGCGGTCAAGTTACTGAGCGACGTGGGAGCATTTCCGTCTCCGTCCTACGGCGCTTACGTCGCGTGCAGCTTCCTCTGCGGAGTTTTCGGGTGGATCGCGGCCGCCATGGTCTTCATGAAGGGCGAGGGTTCAACGGGCTCCACGATCTTCGGCGTTGTCTGTTCGACGTTCTTGATCTTTGTGTGTGCGGAAATTTGCATCTCGACGATCGCCATCCGTCAGTTTGCTGAAGAATCCCTTCCGAAGCCACAGCCGCCGGTCGCCCTGCCATCTGACGAAGACGCTTTGCGGCAGCGCGACATGCCTGACGGTATCGTCAAGGAACTGCTGAAATGACGGTCCATTGATCCGGCACCCAGGCTGCTCAGAGCCGCAGCCTGGGTGCGGCGTTGGTGGATGCTGCGCTCGTGTCAGGCCACTTCTGCGTTCTTCAGGAACGGCTTCGCCACCAGCTTGCCGATCTCGATCAGCGTGATGTCGACGAGCGCCATTCCAAGGATGATCAGCCATTCGGTCGGCGTGTGCTCCCAGACCTTGAAGATCTCGCGGACGCCGGCGGGGCTCAGCATGATGAGGACCTGAAGCGTCGCGGCCAGCCCGATGGCCCCCAGCAGAGCCTTGTTGCCGAAGAGGCCGAGCTGGAACAGCGTCAGCCGCATGTTGCGGCAGGCGAGCGAGCGGAACAGCTCCGAGAAGACCAGCATGCAGAAGGCGGCTGATTGAGCTCGCGCGAGGTTGTCCGGTTCGCTGCGGCGGAAGATCCAGTAGGTGAGCAACACGTTCATGGCGATCAATGCGCCTTGTGCGATCACCAGCGACGCCAGCGGCCACGAGAGCATGGGGGCATCGGACGGGCGCGGCTTGCGGTCCATGATTCCCGGGCCGGGCTTTTCCAGAGACAACGCCAGCGCCGGAAGGCTGTCGGTGACGAGGTTGATCCACAGAAGGTGGATCGGAAGCAGCGGTGCCGGCCACCCGATGATGCTGGCTATCAGCATCACCAGGATTTCGCCCGCGTTGCACGACAGCAGGAACTGCAGCACATTGCGGATATTGTCGTAGATCGAGCGGCCTTCCTCGACCGCACTGACGATGGTCGCGAAGTTGTCGTCCATCAGGACCATCGACGACGCTTCCTTCGTCACGTCGGTCCCGGTGATTCCCATCGCGATGCCGATGTCCGCCTGCTTGACGGCCGGGGCATCGTTCACCCCGTCCCCCGTCATGGCGACGACTCGGCCGCGCTTGCGCCAGGCCTTCACCACGCGCAGCTTGTGCTCGGCCGAGACGCGGGCGTAAACCGAGATCTGCTCGACCTGTTCCACCAGCTGGTCGTCATCGAGCTTGTCGAATTCCTGCCCGGTCAGCACGCGCTCGTCGCCGGTCACCAGCCCCAGCTCGAGGGCAATGGCCTGGGCGGTGGCCGGATGGTCGCCGGTGATCATCACCGGCCGGATTCCCGCGTTACGGCAGACCGCGACAGCCGATTTGACTTCCTCACGGGGCGGGTCGATCATCCCGCACAGCCCGACAAACACCAGGTCCGATTCGTCGGTCACTTCGGACCCGTTCCGCAGGTCGCGATAACCGAAGGCCAGGACGCGCAACGCGCGGCCGGCCATCGCCCGGTTGATGGAGAGGATCTCTTCGCGTCGCTTGTCGGTCAGGTCAATTGGATTTCCATCGCGAAGCTCTTGCGTGCAGAGTCCGAGGACTGCTTCCGGGGCTCCCTTGGCATACAGGCGGTTGCGACCGTCGGCATGTTCCACGACGACCGACATGGTTTTCCGGTCGGAATCGAACGGATTCTCGTGCGATCGCGTGCCATCGTCTTCGTGCGACTCGATCCCCGCCTTCTTGCCCACGACGAGGAGCGCTCCTTCCGTCGGATCGCCAATGACCGTCCAGACGTCGCCGGCCGACTTGGCACGCTCTTGTGCGGCGAGGTCAACGCGGGACACAGGTCCGGCCGGTGGCGTCACATCGGAATCGGATATCGGGGCAGGTTCCGTGACTCTTCCCGCGGGATCGACAAGCCGCGAGTTGTTGCACCAGACGGCGATTTCCAGGAGCTGCACAAGGTGGGGGTCATCCGAGGGAGAGACGGCGGCCGTCGAGGGTGATCCGGCATTCTCGAGCGGGAGGTTGTTTTCCGCGGCCTCCTGCGACGAGGATTCGTCGAGCGCCGCGGTGCGAAACTCGCCCTCGGGCCGATATCCGCCGCCCGTGACGAGATACCGCACGCGGTCGGTCGTCAGTTCACGGACCGTCATCTCGTTGCGCGTGAGGGTTCCCGTCTTGTCCGAGCAGATGACGGAGACCGCACCGAGGGTCTCGACGCTCGCCAGTTTCCGCACGAGCGCATTCCGCTTCACCATTCTCTGGAGGCCAAGGGCGAGCGCCAGCGTGACGACGGCAGGCAGTCCTTCGGGCACCGCCGCCACGGCGAGGCTGACGGCCACAAGGAACACTTCCAGCATGTGCGGGTCCTTGATCAGCTCGAACAGCCTTCCTTCCCGCAGCAGTTGGCGGAGATCCGATTCCTGCCAGAACTGAAGGACAAAGACCACAGCCACAAGGATCAGACAGATGACGACCAGGATGCGGCCAAGCTCGGCCAACTGCTTTTGAAGCGGCGTTGCCTCGCGCTCGGTGGCTTGCAGCATGCGGGCGATGTGACCCAATTCGGTCTGCATGCCCGTGGCGACGACGATTCCCTTCGCCTTGCCGGCCGCCGCCGCTGTCCCCTGATACGTCATGTTGTGGCGATCGCCGATCGACGCTTCGGCGGGGACGGCTTCTTTCGCGTTCTTTTCGACGGGCACCGATTCGCCGGTGAGAGCCGCTTCCTGCACGGTGAGAGAAAAGGACTCCACGAGCCGGATATCGGCGGGAATGCGGTCCCCCGCATCGATGTCAACGAGATCGCCCGGGACCACATCGGCGGCGGCGACGTCCGTCAGGACGCCGTCCCGGATGACCTTGGCATGAGGGGACGACAGGCTTTGCAGGGCGGCCAACGCTTTCTCGGCGCGTTGCTCCTGGAAGAAGCCCAGGAGTCCATTCAGCACGACGATCGCCAGGATGGCTCCCGCGTCGATCCATTCGCCCAGCAGGCCCGAGATGACTGCCGCAACGATCAGAATCCAGATGACGAGATCCGAGAACTGAGCCAGCAGGCGTTTCCAGGCCGGGTCCGTGGGGGCTTCCTGAAGCTGATTGCGGCCGTATTTCTCAAGGCGCGCCGCAGCCTCCTGGGAGGAGAGGCCTTTCCGAACGTCGGCATGCAGGACCTGAACGACCTTCTCGAGTGACACAGCGTGGGGGGTGGAAACCGGGGGATCATTCCGGGTTTCCGTCGCAGAGGAGGGAGCGGGTGGCATGAAGTATCGAGTCAGCGAAGGGATGGAAAGTGGATTGCGTTGGCGCGAGCACGGCCGACAGTCTCGGGATTCAATCGCCAGATTCCAAGCGCCCGTGCCTCGGATGTTTTGCTCGGAAGGTTAGCAATGCCGAGACGCGCTGGTTCTCTATGGGTCCCATTGAAGATGCTTCCTCGCGTTGTGGCGTCGACGATTGGCGTAGACCGGGCTCGGATGAACGGCAGAGTGCAGGCGAATTCCGTGCCTGCCCCATCGCGCAACGATCCGGGTCTGCCTTGGGTTCATCGAATCGGAGGCCGACCGTCTCGGATTCGAGGATTCGACATTTCGATTCGATCCGGATGCAGCGAACCGCCCCAGGCCGCCGGATTGGGGGGCGCCGAGTGGCTCCCGCTCAGCCCCATGCTCCAGGGTTTTTCGCGTCAGCAGCCCCGGCGACCGTATCGCTCCTATTCTCCGTGTGCAGGGTTGCGCCGGCCTGATTGCGAGTCGGCCAGCCAGCTTGAGGAAATGCCGGTCGGCACGTCAGGAGTTCTCGCAATGCAGCGCGTGGGGCGTCACATCCGATTCGACCGGCTCAATCTCCTGTGGTTTGCCCGGAATCCGTGATCGACTTCCTTTACGTCATCCGAATCATTCCATCGAGCCGAAAACACAACCAGTGTTACCCCCGTTCTCAGTGGGTGGTCAACGCCTCCCGGTCCTTCCGGCGCCGCAACGCCGGCCGCGGTCGCGGAGCAAACCTCACGTTCGATTCGGACACGATACAAAATTTCCGAGGAGTTGATTGTCATGAAGTGGATGACCCTGTCTGCCGCGTTGCTGATCTGTGGCGCCTCGTTCGGAAGCGCCGAAGCCGGCCTGTTCGGCTGCCACAAGAACAAGTGCTGCCAGCCGAGCTGCTGCGAGCAGACCTGCTGTGAGCCGGCCCCGGTTTGCTGCGAGCCCGCTCCGTGCTGCGAGCAGAGCTGCGGCTGCAAGAAGCCTTGCTTCCTCTCGAAGCTGTTCAAGGGCTGCCACAAGAACAAGTGCTGCCAGTCGAGCTGCTGCGAAGCCGCTCCGGTCTGCTGTGAGCCGGCCCCGGTCTGCTGCGAGCCCGCTCCGTGCTGCGAAGCCGCTCCTTGCTGCGAGCAGAGCTGCGGCTGCAAGAAGCCCTGCTTCCTCTCGAAGCTCTTCAAGGGCTGCCACAAGAACAACTGCTGCCAGACGAGCTGCTGCGAAGCCGCTCCGGCTTGCGGCTGCGGCCACTGATTTCCAACTCGGGTGATGGGGTCCACGGGACAAGTCATCCGAGTGAGGTCTGAAGATCAACGTGGGGCAACGCCCGGAAGCGAGACTCTTCCTCTCCTTCCGGGCCACCTCCCGCCGGACGGCCCCTCGTAACGGTCGTCCACACGAAGAACACAGCAGCCCTGCTGGCGGCTGCCCCGAATGGGTCCGGGGTTCCCGACAGCAGGCCATCTTCCAGGTGACGCGTTCCGATGGAACCGGCACCTGTTTTTGTTTAATGAAGTGGGTAGTGGGCAGTTGGTAGTGGGTAGCCAGAAGAGACACAGGACGAACCGCTCTCTTCCTCTCTGGCTACCCACTGCCAACTATCCACTACCCACTCCGCCTTGTTGACACCTCCCCCCGCGGTGATATCCTTTAAGTCAATCCCCGCTCCGCTCTTCACTTCCTGCTCTCCGGCGGGTTCCTGAGTGGACGACCCGGGAGTCCCGCGACCCTGCGGCTCGGGAAATACGGGCGTCCGCACGCTGACGCACCCGGTTTCTCAAAGCGAGGTGGCGGCTTCCGGTGGCAACGGGTGAGTCCCGGCCGGCCTGCTTCCGGATGTTCCGGCAGCCACGGCCACCGGCCCCTGTGCCTCACCTGGAGAAGCAGACCATGGTTCACGTTCCCCTTGCCTTTCTGCCAAGCATGGGCGTTCCCGAACTGATGATTATCGGGGTCATCGCGCTGCTGTTGTTCGGCAAACGCCTGCCAGACGTCGCCCGCAGCCTGGGATCGAGCTTCACACAGTTCAAGAAGGGTTTGAACGATCCGGCGGACGATTCGGCCTCGTCGTCCGCTTCTTCGTCCCCCTCCGAGCGTCCCCGGCCGCGCGACGAATAGTGGTCGGCCTCAGGCAGTTTTTCCGAGAATCGAAATCACGACGCGCGCGGAAGCACTTTCCGCACGCGTCCTTTCGCTTTTATGGCGCATATACGGTGTGGCAGGGCCGGAGAATCGCTCACGGGTTACTGGCCGGGCGAGGGACTATTCTGTTATGACGCTGGTGAATTCTTCCCTCGCCGCCAGAACTCCGCCGATGTCCGTCACACTCGCCTCGATCGAACGCAAGGTCCACGCTGCCGAGCGGCTGACCCCCGAGGACGGCCTGTTCCTCGAGCAGCACGTCGACCTGCTCACCCTGGGGCACCTGGCCAACATCGTCCGCGAGCGGAAGCACGGGAACGTCGCCTACTACAACACCAACGTCCATCTCAATCCAACCAACGTCTGCGTCTATCGCTGCACGTTCTGCGCGTTCCGGTCGGATTTGCGGTCGCCCAAGGGGTATACCGTCGAAGAGCAGCAGGTTCGCGAGCGAGCCCTCGAAGCCAAGGCGAATGGCGCGACGGAGATCCACGTCGTCGGCGGGCTGCATCATCTGAAAAAGTTCGACTGGTACCTGGGCGTCGTCCGCACGATCCGCGAGGCCTACCCCGAGATCCACATCAAAGCGTGGACGCCCGTCGAAATTGGTTGGTTCAGCTACATGACGAAGAAGCCGGTCCGATGGGTCCTCGAACAGATGATCGAGGCCGGGCTCGGCAGTATGCCCGGCGGCGGAGCAGAGATCTTCGACCCCGAGATCCGCTCGCAGATTTGCGAGCATAAGGCGGACGCCTCCGCCTGGTTTGAAGTCCACCGCACCGCGCACGAGCTGGGTCTGCGGTCCAACGCGACCATGCTTTACGGGCATCTTGAAGCGGCGAAACACCGCATCGACCATCTCTGCCAGTTGCGGGCGCTTCAGGACGAGACCGGCGGGTTCCAGACGTACATCCCGCTGGCCTTCCATCCCGAGAACACCGAGATGGCCCACATCCCGAAACCTTCGGGACTGATGGACCTGAAGATGATCGCGCTCGGCCGATTGATGCTCGACAACTTCGACCACATCAAGGCCTACTGGATCATGCTGAGCGAGAAGATCGCTCAGACGGCCCTGAGCTTCGGTGCGGATGACATCGACGGCACCGTCGTCCACGAGCTGATCTACCACGATGCCGGGGCGAAGACTCCGCAGGGACTGACCGTCGCACAACTCCACCACCTGATTCGCGAGGCGGGCCGCGAGCCGGTCGAACGCGACACGCTCTATCGCCGGGTCCATCGCGACGGAGCGAAGTGGTGGGTCGGAGAACTGCGGAACGCGGCCGCAGAAGCGGCGGCCGTCTGAAGCATTGCCTGACCGGTGTGTCACCTCACAACGTCAGCCGGAACGACGCTATGATGGCTCCCGGCAAGTGCTGTGACGCGATAGGACAAACACCAACCCCGGTGGTGGAATTCCTATTGCGATTCTGTCGCGCATGCCGAAAGTGCGGCATTTACCGGAAGTGCGTGCCAACGCTATCCGGAGATTCCCGGGGTATGCCGTTCCGCGACATTCGCGTTGAGATTCGGCAATGTGTCCCCGAAACCCAACCTATAGTCGATCAACGGCGAGGGAATTTGATTCGTCGCCGGCCGGCGTCTTTCTCAGGCGTTGGGATTGCGATGGGACGTCTCCAGATTCTCTTGGCGGATGACAGTTCGACCAGCCGGATGGTGATCCGCCGGCTGCTCGTCAGTTGCGACTACGACGTGGTCGAGGTCGACAACGGTGCGGACGCCCTGGCGACGCTCCAGAAAGAGAATGGTCCGCACATCGCCATTCTCGACTGGCAGATGCCCGGAATGAGCGGCGTGGACGTCTGCCGGCAGGTGCGGGCTCGGAGCGGCGAGCGCTACGTCTATATGCTCCTGGTGACGGCTCGCGAAGATCGCAAGAGCCTGCTGGATGGACTGGCTGCCGGCGCCGACGACTATCTTGTCAAGCCGTTCGATACCGAGGAACTGGCCTGCCGACTTCGCACGGGGGTTCGAATCATCGAACTCGAAGACCGCTTGCGAAAGGCCCAGGCCCGGCTCGAATACGAAGCGACCCACGACGGCTTGACCGGAATTCTGAACCGGAATGCAATTCTTGAAATGCTGCACAAGGAGCTGGAACGCAGTCACCGCTCGGGACGTCCCGCCGCAGTCCTCATGGTGGACGTGGACCACTTCAAGCGGATCAACGACGTCTACGGCCATGCGACGGGCGACCAGGTGCTTCGGTCGGTGGCGGAGGTGATTCGCCGTTCGGTGCGTCAGTACGACAGCGTCGGGCGTTACGGCGGCGAGGAATTCCTCATCGTGCTGCCCGAGACAAGCCCAGGGGATGTCGAAACCATCGCCGAGCGGATCCGTGCTGCGGCGGCATCAACGCCGATTCTGCTCGACGGGCGCAATGTCTTCGTCACGCTGAGCATCGGAATCGATACGACGGGGCCGGATGACGTGGCGGATGCCGAGCGGATGGTGTCCGCGGCCGACATGGCCATGTATCAGGCAAAAAACGCAGGTCGGAATCGCGTCCACCGTCGGGTTCAGTCGCGGCCGATAAACCGCCTTCGTGAAGGCGCCGCTCTGGCCGGCACAAATTGACCGCATTGACAGACAACTTATGCCTCGGGCTTTCCGCCCGGCGGGGCGTCCGCTAGGCTCGAAGCGATCGATGCCCCGCTGCGGGGCGGTCGAAAGACGAATCGCCGGACCGTGGAAAGCCCGTGTCTCGAGTTCATTACGCCCGCGTCTACTGGACGTTCTTCCGCAACTCGCTCGTCCGCGAGATGTCGTTCCGCGGGAACTTCCTCATCGAGATCCTGACGCGGGCGTTCTGGTTCACCGCACAGCTCGTCCTGTTCGACATCATCTTCCGGAACGTTCCCGCCATTCAGGACTGGAGCCGCGAAGAGTACTTCGCCTTCATGGCGACCGGCATGCTGATCAATGCCGCAGTCGAAACGTTCTTCATGCCGAACTGCGCCAACATCAGCGAGCTGATTCGCACCGGCAACCTCGACTTCGCGCTGCTCAAGCCGATCGACACGCAGTTTCTGGTGTCATTCGAGAAGGTCGAGCTGGCGATGGTGAACCAGGTGCTGATGGCGCTGGGATTGCTGGGTTATTCTCTGTGGAAGCTTCGAGCTTCGGGGCAGATGGCCGAGCCGATCACCGTCACTGACGTCGTCATGTACCTGACGTTGCTGGCCGTGGGCGTTGCATTCTTCTATTCGCTGATGCTGGCCCTGGCGAGCACCAGCGTGTGGATCGGCCGCAATCAGGGGCTCTACGACTTCTGGTTCTACGTCACCGTCTTCGCCCGCTACCCTCAAAGCATCTACAGCGGAACGCCGCTTGGCGAAGTGATCCGGTTCGCGTTCTCGTACATCGTGCCGATCCTGCTCGTGGTCACCGTCCCCGCCCGTGTCCTGGTGCACAAGGCACTCGAGCCGAGCTGGTTGACGGCGGTGGCGGTGGGCTCGGCGGTGCTGGGGTTGGTCGTGTCGAGGATGATCTTTCAGTGGTCGCTGACGAAGTATCGCAGCGCCAGCAGTTGAGAGGCGAAGACACCGCGAACCCGCAAGCGACGATTGTGTGCGGATTGGAGCGACCGAAGAGGGGCGCACACCTACACCTTGTGACGCGGGGCGTCGATCCATCCACTGTCGACGAAGCGCCGCATCAGGAACCTCATCCAGTGCTCGACCTGGATGGGGAGACGGTCGGCAGCCAGCGGTTCTTCCGGCGGAGGATCGACCGCGACGAAACCGTCGAGGTCGAGGCGAACCAGCCAGCGCTCTTCTTTCGCAGCTTCGTTCATGCGGTCCATGACGCGCTTGGCCCAGACGATTCCGAAGGAGTCCCGGAAGTCACGCCAGACGGATTCCCAGTGGGTTAGATCGGGCAGCGGCATTGCGGGACCTGCCGTTTGATTCGTCGCTCTTCGCGAGCGGACGGTCAGGTACGTTGCCAGGGCCAGAAGTGTCGTGGCTGAGGCGCGAGCCGACGTTGACTCGAGCGGGGTCCATTCGACGAAGTGGAGCATCAGGGCTACCGCTGCGATGGCGTAAAGTATCGCCGCGAGGGTATGCCGTGTTCCGAAGTAGTTTCCTGCTCCCATCGTCAGAACGACGGCGAAGCCAAGGATGTGCGGGCCTTCCAGGAGCAGGCCGCGCGGGGGACCGTCTTCGGACCAGGCGTTAATCGCCGGCCACAACAGAACGAGTCCGAGCGGGAGCAGCACGAACCACGTCCAGGCGTGCGCGCCGGGCCGGCGTGCTCCCAGGACGGCGACCGGGGGAATCAGCAGGCTGATCGCGGCCAGATACCAAAGCAGTTCGCGCCATGCCTCGGGGACCGAATCGAACATCGAAACGATCCATGCTGCGACGATCGTCCCGAGCGACGCGAGAAGCGTCAGCCACGCGACCGTCAGCGTCGTGCCTTTCAAGGCGGTGCGGGCTCGTCCAATCGCGGCCATCATCGCCAGCAGGGTCGCTGCCGCAAGAATCGGAAGAATCGCGTTCAAGCCGCTCACCGGATCCACACGTCGGCCGCGCCGACCAGCAACAGGCCGAGCGAGATCACCGCGTTGACGTGAAAGAAGGCCTGGTTGACGCGCGACAGGTCATCCGGGCGGACGAGCCAGTGTTCGTACGCCAACAGCAGGGTGACTGCCAAAACGCCAACGAAAAAGATCGTTCCCAGGTGCGCGACCTGCCACAGCCCGAAGAGGGCCGCCGCGGCACACGCATGGCTGAGCATGGCGAGCTTGAGGGCCGTTGGCACGCCGAATCGCGACGGGATACTGAAGAGCCGGTGGGTGCGATCGAAGTCGACATCCTGGCATGCGTAAAGGATGTCGAAGCCTCCGACCCAGAAGAAGATGACCGCCGCGAGGAGCAGCGGCGGCGCTTCGATCGTTTCCCGCAAGGCGATCCAGGCTGCGATCGGAGAGAGCATCAGGGCCGCCGACAGCCAGTAGTGGCACAGCGACGTGAATCGCTTGGCCAGCGAGTATCCCATCAGAAAGAGAAGGACTGGAACGGAGAGGTAGATCGGCCAGCGATTCGGAAGAAAGAGCAGCGTCGCGGCGATGAATGCCATGCTGCAGATCGCCGTGAAGGCGATCACGCTGGGAACGCTGAGAAGCCCGGCCGGAATGTGGCGGCGTGCGGTGCGGGGGTTGCCCGCGTCAATGCGATGGTCGACAAGCCGGTTGAAGGCCATGGCGGCGGAACGTGCGAAGACCATGCACAGGAGGATACCGGCGAGGTGTTGCCACTGGAACGGAGAGTCGGGCTCGCGCCAGGCGAGAATGGCGGCGAAGAGTGCGAACGGGAGCGCGAAGACCGTGTGGCTGAAACGGATGAGTTCGAGGAAGTGCTTGAGGCGGGCAAACATGATGCGTGCATGTATCGGGGGGGAATATCCGAGGATTGTAGCCACGTGGCGGCGCAGGGGCATCTGAATCGGAGGGAAGTCTGGATTCGCGGTAGAGACGGGCTGCCGTCGTCCTTGCTTGCGCTTCGGACTCCTCGCGGCCGGGACTCCTGTCGGGCGGGCGGGAAAGCTATCATGCCGCCACTCGATCGAACCGGCTTCGAGGGCGCACAATGTCTCTGGCGACGATGTGGTGGGACAACTGGGAGTCGCACGTGTGGCACGTGCTTGAGACGTTTGTCCTGGGATACCTGTTGACTCTGATCTTGATTCGGTGGGTACTGCTGACGCCGAATCGCGCGGCGGCTTCAACGACGGCCTGGATTCTCACGATCATCCTGCTGCCCTTCGTCGGAGGGCTGCTGTTCGCGGTCTTCGGAATCAATCGCGTCGAGCGGCGGGCGGCGAGAAAGCAGGCCGCCCGGAAGGCGGTGGGCAAGTCGCACCTCAGTCTCGAACATCACGAACTGAAGACGATTGATCCCGAGGACGAGGCGATCGAACGGTTGCGGGCACTGACAACGCGCGTGGCCGGCAATCAGCCGACGCGCGGGAATGAAGTCGAGATTCTGTGCGACACCAACCGTACGCTCGGCCTGATCAAGCAGGCGGTCCTCGCAGCCCGCGAGACGCTGCACTTCGAGTATTACATCTGGCAGCCCGACCGCACCGGCAGGAACCTGCGCGACCTGCTGATCCAACGGGCCCGCGAAGGAGTGAAGGTGCGATTTCTGTACGACGGGCTGGGGTCAATGTGGCTCGGCCGCAAGTTCCTCAAGCCGATGCGCGAGGCGGGGATTCAGATCGCGACCTTTCTGCCGGGGCAGACATTTCGCGAGAAGTGGTCGATCAACCTGCGGAACCACCGGAAGATCGTCATTGCGGACGGCGAGGTTGGATTCACGGGCGGAATGAACATCGGCAACGAGTATCTGGGGAAGAATCCCGAGTTGGGGTACTGGCGCGATTCGCACCTGCGATTGCGCGGGCCCGCGGTGAAGCAGCTGCAGCAGGTCTTCGTCGAGGACTGGTACTATGCGACCGGCGAAGTGCTGAAGGACCAGGACTGCTTTCCGCCGACCGAGGCGAAGGGTGATGTGATCGCGCAGGTGATCGCGAGCGAGCCGGCGGGCGACACGCATGCGTTCCTGGCCGTGTTCTTCGCGGCCATCAACGAGGCCCGCGAGCGGATCATCCTGGCGACGTCGTACTTCGTGCCGCCTGATCCGCTGGTGACGGCCCTTCAGAACGCGGCGCTGCGGGGCGTCGAAGTGAAGCTGCTGGTGGCGGGACGCTCGGCCCACAGCAGCACGGTCCTGGCGGGGCGGTCGTACTACGAGACGCTGATGAGCGCCGGCGTGCAGATCTACGAGTATCAGCAGGGACTGCTCCACTCGAAGACGCTGACGATCGACGGCTGCTGGTCGCTGGTCGGATCGGCGAACTTCGACAACCGCAGCCTGATCTTGAACTTCGAGGCGGGGGTGGCGTTATACGACGAAGGCCTGGCCCGGACATTGGAAGAGCAATTCGAGTCCGATCTGGCGCGGTCGAAGCGGGTCGATCCCGTCGAGTGGGAGAAGCGGCCGGCGCGGCGGATCATCGTGGAGAACGCGTGGCGATTGTTTGCGCCGGTGCTTTAGGGGGAAGTGGGTAGTGGGTAGCCAGAAAGAAGAAGGCCTTCTGGCTCTCCTTTGTCCTCTGGCTACCCACTACCCACTATCAACTACCCACTTCCAAAGAACGAAGAAGGGGCGGCCCTCTTTCGAGTGCCGCCCCCCTTGTCAGGCAAGGTTCTTCAGAAGACCCATCCGGTTCTGACGAGCCGAACAGTCATTGACTCCAACCTGAATCACTTCACGTCGCAGGCGCCGTTGGCGCATCCGCCAACCGCACAGCCCGTCGCACAGCCGTTGTTGCAGCAGGTGTTGCAGCACGAGGTGCAGCAGGTGTTGCAGACCTGGTAGGGAACCTGCTTGCAGATCGTCTTGGGGACGCAGCGGGTGCAGGTGACCTGAACCTGGCGGGGAACGCACTTCGTGCAGGTGCGGTACTCGGTCGTGCAAACCTGCTTGCAGACGCAGTACGGAACCTTACGGATGCACTGTTCCTTGACCATTTCGCAAGTGCAGTAGGCAACCTTCTTCGTGTGGCATTCCTTCACCATCTCGCACACGCAGTAGGGAACCTTCTTCGTGATGCATTCCTCAACCCACTCGCAGGTGCAGTAAGGAACCTTCTTCGTGCAGGTCTCGGTCACGGTACGGCAGACCGTGTACGGAACCTTCTTCGTGTGGCATTCCTTGACCATCCGGCAGGTGGTGTAGGCGACCTTCTTCACCGTCGTGCAGGGCACGCACTTGCAGACCGTGTAGGGAATCTGCTTCTTGCAGACTTCCTGCACGTAGCGGGTGCAGCAGATTTCGCGCTGCTCGGTGCGGGGGCACCACACCTTCTTGCAGCAGGTCGTCGGCGGGCACTGAACCTGGACTTGCTTGCAGCAGCCCGGGTGGTACACGCAGCAGCAGGTGCAAGGATCGTACGACCAGGTGCCCGGCTCCTGGACGCACTTCGTCACGATCGCGCCCGGGATCGTCTCGGTGACCGTCTTCCACTCGCCGCAGCAGACGTTGACGATTTTCTTCTCGACAACGGGCTTGCAGATCGTGTAGCAGCATTCCTTGTAGCAGGTCTGCGTCTCGGTCTTGTAGGTCGTGCAGCACACGTCCTTGTAGCAGGTCTCGTAGACCGGCTTGCAGGTCGTGTAGACGCATTCCTTGTAGCAGGTCTCGTAGACCGGCTTGCAGACGGTGTAGCACACGTCCTTGTAGCAGGTCTTGTAGATCGGCTTGCGGATCTTGCAGGTCACGTCTTTGTAGCAGGTCTTGTACACCGGCTTGCAGCAGGTGTAGGTCACGTCCTTGTAGCAGGTCTTGTAGACCGGCTTGCAGATCGTGTAGCACTCATCGCGGTAGCAGGTCTCGTAGACGTTCTTCGTGCAGGTGTAGGGCACCTTCTCGCAGACCGTGTCGTAAACCGTCTTGCAGCAGGTGTAGTCCTGCTTCTCCCAAACCGTCTCGTAAACCGTCTTGTAGCAGGTCTGGCAGCTCGTCTTCGCTTCGGTGTACCCGCAGGAAGGAGCGCAGCACTGGGTGGGACAGCAACAATAGTTTGCCGCACCGCCGTAGCCAGCGTCCGCGTTCCGCCCGCCCGCGGTCGCCAGTACCATGGCCGCGAGTACGGGAATCCATCGTGCCTTGTTCATTGCTCGTTGTTCCCTTTGAAAAATCGAACCCGGATTCGGAATCTGAATGTCTGGGGCCTTGCCCGTCCCTCTTTACGTCGTCAATCCAGATTGCCCTCTTGAACAAGGCGTCGTGGTTTACCGGGCTTGCGGGCGTGGAGAAGTCTTCGTGCCATGAACCGCCGGAATAACCCCTACCACCGGAACCGAGATTTCGCGAAAAAACCGTCGAGAAGACGAGCAGGCAGGCGGAACGTCAGATCGGACGGATGTTGGAACGGCTTTCGGACAGGAGTTCAGCCTTTCACTTCCAACGGCCGCTGGGTGTGGGGACCGATCCCGATCGGAAGTTCTCGCGAGGCGAGGCATTTGACGTCGTCAGGTTGCCGAGACCGTCGGAGGGCGTGCGTCAAAGGGTGACGGTCGGCTAAGATAGGCGTTCGCCGGTCGACGGGTTCGGCCCGCTGGATGCTGAATTTCGGGTGAGTTCGCGCTCGCATTCACCCGGTCCGCGGGCGGATCGAACCTGGCTCCGCATTCTTTGCAAGGATGAACAAGGACCGTTTGATGAAACTCGCGAATGTGCGCGTGCTCCGCGGGCCCAACCTGTGGGCCTTGATTCCCGTGATTGAAGTGGAGCTGGAGGTCACGGAAGACGAAGCTCCTCGACTGCACGATGCCGTGACTCGAGGCCTGGCGGCCCTCCCCGCAGGGAACGGCAATGCTTCGCCTGCGACGGTTTCCGGGGGGCGAGGGAAATCATCCGGAAGCGCTGTTCTCACGTTTGCCGAGGCCTGGGGCGGATTGGTTGCGGGATTGCAGTCGGCCGCGTCCGAGCCGGTGAGTTTTCGGCGCGTCGAGCAATTGACGCCAACGACTGTTCACGTGTCCGTCGAGTTTCACGACGAGACGCTCGCGAAAACGGCGGTCAACGAAGCGGTCGCGTTATTGGAAGCGCGCGCGGCAATCGCCGATGCGATTCCGAGAGTCGTGCGGGACTTGACCAAGACGGCCCGCACAGCGGGCCTTTCGAAGCCCGAGGCCGCCATTGTGGCGGCAGCCCAGGCCCGGGGCATTCCCTGGCGGCGACTGACTCCGGGTGGAGCGCTGCAACTGGGGTACGGAAGCCGCCAGAAGCTCGTGTCGAGAATTTCAGCGACGGCCTCGACGACTGGCTCATCGTCGATTGTTCCCGTCCAGGCCGACCTCGTCGAGGGACTGGCCTATGCGCTGGCCCTCCCCTTCCTTGGAACCGATGCCAGCACGAAGGGGCGACTTCATCGAGCCCTGGTCGTCAGCGGAAAGCTGATCGCTCTGGTTGCGGTGGACTCTGCAGCCCCCTCGTCGGACGTTACGGCCCACGCGCATTCCGCACTGGTGTCGCGCTGCGTGGAAGCGGCCCGCGCCCTGGAACTCGATGTCTGCGTGCTGGAGCTGTCGCTCGTTGACGCGACGCAGCCACCCCAATCGATGGGCGAGGGATTGATCCAGGTTCTCCCTGGCCTCGAAGCCGAGCCGGCGTGGCTGTCTCCCGCCATGCTGCAACGATTCGGAGAGGCGGTCGTGGACGCCAGCTTCCCGAATGGCGAAACCGGCCGCATTCCGATCGCCACGATCACCGGCGTCAATGGAAAGACCACGACCACGCGGCTGCTGGCGAAGTTCATGGGTTCGCTCGGCCATCGCGTCGGCATGACGTGCAGCGATGGAATCAGCGTCGCCGAACGGATTATCGATCACGACGACTGCTCCGGTCCCCGCAGCGCCCGACGCTGCCTCCGTAACCCAACGGTCGACGCGGGCGTCTTCGAGGTGGCTCGCGGCGGAATCCTTCGCGAAGGTCTGGGGTTCGATCAGAGCGACGTGGCGATCGTCACGAACATTGCCGATGGCGACCACCTCGGGATCTCGTGGGTCAACACACCGAAAGACCTCGCCCGCATCAAGCAGGTCACGGTGCAGGCGGTGTCCCCGCACGGCTATGCGGTCCTGCATGCCGAAGACCCGCTGACCGTCGCGATGGCGGGCGAATGCCGGGGACAGGTCATTTACTTCACGCGGAAGCCGGAACTTCCCATCGTGACGGAACACCGCGCGAAGGGGGGCATCGCCCTGATCGAGCGGGACGGGCAGATCGTCATCGCGGAAGGACCGAGCGAGACGGTGGTGATGAAATCGTCCGACATTCCGCTGACGCGCGGCGGACGCCTGGCGTTCCAGGTCGAGAACGTACTGGCCGCCGTCGCTGGGGCTCGCTCGCTTGGCGTGCCCCTCGCGAACATCCGCGAAACGCTACGGACGTTCGACAGCGACGTGAAGACATGCCCTGGGCGGTTCAACGTGCTCGAACACAACGGCACGACGATCATTCTCGACTTCGGACACAATCCCTCGGCCGTCACTGCTCTTGTCCAAGCCGTCGACCAGTTTCCGGCCACGAAGCGGCATGTGGTGTACTCGGCCGACGGCGACCGCTCGGACGCCCAGATCCGTCAGCAGACGGCGAACCTGGGGGGGGCATTCGATCGCGTCGTCCTGTATGAGGAGCCGGGACGCTTCCGCGGCCGCAATGCCGGCGAGCTTTACAAGCTGCTTCGCGACGGACTCGAAGGATGCAGCCGAGTGAAGGAAATCGAGCAGATCGACGGAGAGTTGACCGCGATTCAGCATGCCCTTTCAACGGTTCGCTCAGGCGAGCTGCTGTTGATCCAGGTGGATGCGGTGTCTGTTGATCTGGATTTCGTCTGCAAGCATCTGGGGTCCGTGTAGTTGTGCACATGCGCAGATTGGCTGAATCAATCTTTTAGGCCGAGAGTTTCCTGTTGCGAATCCGTGCAGGGCACGCCAGAGTGAAGATGTGCTGATTCGGGCGCGAGACGGACTCAACCGGGCCATGACGTAACGCGCGAGGTGACATTGTGGGAACGATGGAGATTCTGGATGCCGCTCAAAGACTGAGCCGCGATGAGAGAATTGTGCTGGTACAAGCGCTCTGGGATTCCATCGCAGAGACTGAATCGCCCGTGCTCGACGACGCATTGAAGGCGGAACTGGATCGTCGGATCACCGAGGATGATGCCAATCCGGGCACGGGCCTGGCGTGGGACGATGTAAAGCGTCAGATCCTGAGTCGACCATGACTTGGAATCTCGAGGTTCGTCCCGCTGCGGCGAAAGACATTCTGGATGTCTTCGAGTGGTACGAGTCCGAACGCGAGGGGTTGGGACACGACTTCGTGCAATCGGTGGAAGAGACGCTTGAACGGATTCGCGAATCGCCTGAAGGGCCGGCACTGATCTATCGCGACATCCGAGTTCGGACGACGCATCGCTTTCCGTACGGCGTCTACTACCGGCTGCGGGAAGACACGATTCGAATCATGGCCGTGGTCCACCTCCATCGAAGCTCGGCAGCGTGGAAGAGCCGGGCGGACTGATTGCCTTCGACGCCTCCCTTCGGAGTGAGACCCATGACTCGTCCGACTCCTCAGCCGATCGATCCTGCGACGTTGCCCCAGTTGGCGCGGGCGGTGATTGCGGCGGACCGGTTTCCGCAGTTGGCGACCGTCGACGGCGACCAGCCGCGATTGCGGCCCGTTTCACCGGTGAAGACCGACGGATTCACGGTATATGTCGCCAACCTGCGGCGGTATCACAAGACGGGCGAGATCGCCGCGAATCCGAAGGTCGAGCTCTGCTATCGCGACGAGCGCCACGATCAGGTGCGGATTACCGGCGTGGCTGAAGTTCTGACCGATCGCCCGCTTCTGGAAGAAATCTGGAGCAGCAATCCGCTTCTTCGGCAGTACCTGGGAAGTCTCGACAATCCGGAATTGATCGTCTACCGCATCCGCCCGGTGCAGGTCCGGTTCATGCGCGAGTGGGCGCTCGACTACCACGATGTGCCGATGAATCCTTGACGGTTGGGGGTGGGAATCGCCCCCCCTTCGATCATCGCGACATACCCTCGCGCCCATTAAGACAGGCGGAAGGATGAACCGTGTCGCGCCCACGGAGACGGACATGAGCGGATTGAAGACGCTTCACTCAGACGATACTGGCAAGCTGCTGCTGCGGCTGATGATCGGCGGACTCATGCTGTTTCACGGTGTGTTCAAGGTTCAGAACGGCATCGGAAAGCTGTCGGAGCTCGTGGTGGCCCGCGGGTTGCCGTCGGCGCTCACGTATGGCGTCCATGTCGGCGAGGTGCTTGCTCCGCTGATGATCATCCTGGGATCGGCACGCGCATCGGCGGGCTTCTGGTCGCGGGAACGACGGCCTTCGCGGTTTACATCGCTCACCTGGGAGACATCGCCAAGCTGACGCCGGCCGGGGCGTGGGGCATCGAACTGCAGATGATGTACTTGCTTGGCGGACTCGCGCTGATGTTCCTGGGAGCCGGACGGTTCAGCGTGTCGCGTGGGAAATGCTCGAGCGATTGAGGGGGAGCCCTCGCTCGATTCAAAGAACAGAGCGACGCAGTCCGATCGGTCGGACTGCGTCGCTGGCATTTCGGAGGGACGTGAAGGCCGGACTATCAAGCCGACATGGTCCTCGGTTTCTGGGTCGATTCACTCCGGTCGCTGTCGAGGGCCTTCTGCAGCTCGGCCCGGCCTTCGGCCAGGCGGCGGGAGATCGTCGGGACCGACGTCTTGAAGGCGTCAGCGATTTCGGCGTGAGAGCACTCCCTCTCGTACTTCAGGCGGACGATCGTCTCGAGCTCGCCCGAGAGCCGTCCCAGTTCCTGCTGCAGCCGCTGCTGCTGTTCCTGCTCGATGGTCCGCTGCTCGGCGGTGCCACTCGGGTCGATCACCAGGTCTTCGAACGAGACCTCGCGTCCCTCGTCGTCGGTGAGGGTGCGGTCGGCTCCGAGGATCTCTTTTCCTTTCTTCACCCGGAGAAAGCTCATCATTTCGTTTCGCAGAATCCCTTCCAGCCAGACCCAGACGCTTCCTTTCGTCGAGTCCCACCGTGCGCCGGTTCGCTTGACCGCCTTGAGCACCTTGAAGATCGTGTTGCCGGCGAGGTCTTCGGCCACTTCGCGGCGGGCGGGAAGGAACGGCGGCAGCCATTGAATGGCTT
This sequence comes from Planctomycetaceae bacterium, assembly GCA_020850695.1. Lineage (GTDB taxonomy): Bacteria > Planctomycetota > Planctomycetia > Planctomycetales > Planctomycetaceae > JADZEF01. The sequence continues at coordinate 23,481 of JADZEF010000229.1, forward strand.
GGCCTTCCAGCCGCCGCCGATACCGGCGGTCGATCTCGCCCAAGGCAGGGGTTTCCCCCTCCTGGGCACGGCACATGAGGTGTTCGTCAGACTGGTCAGCGTCGCGGGCAGCGTCGAGCGGGCGGTTCAACGCAGTTCTCCTTGACTGAAACCGGAATCGGCCGCACGTCAGTGCGGCTCACACCAGTGATACGCGAGAACTTGAGAATCAGTTCACAAACGGGTTCCCGATTTTCGGAATTCGGCCGGTCGTCGGAAAAAAGCCGTTTCGTGGTTCCACTTTGCGCCATGGACTGGCAGCCGACGGGGGAGGCCGATTACATTACGGGAGTCGCGTGGCGGTCCGTCGCCAGAGCGCGGCATTGATGCCCGGGAAGACGCGAACATTCCGACGAAGGTTCGTGTCCAAACGGAATTGGCGAGAGAATCGAGTCGGAGTCACTGTCCGGCGTTCACACGCACTCGTAGCTCAATTGGATAGAGCATCGGTCTTCGGAACCGAGGGTTGGGGGTTCGAATCCCTCCGAGTGCGCTGCCCCTCGCCTGCACCCGGGCTGCGGCTTTGAGCAGCCGGGGTGCCGTAGCAAGCGGCTCACGGTGAAGGGCGTCGTCTGATTCGGCGTGCTCTACTTCGGCATCCTGTGATGCGGCACCCAGAGTGCTCAGAGCCGCACCTTGGGTGCGTACCGTTGGGTGCTTACAGACGATCGATCAGGACGATGGTCGTGTCGTCGTGGCGACCGTCCCCCTCGGTGTGCAGGTGCGAGGCGTCAAACAGCCCCTGCAATGCGTCTTCGAGGTGGTATCCGCGGAAGTTCCGCAGCGTGCGGGTGATGCCGTCCATCCCGAACTGCTCGCAGCGGTCGCCCCCGCTGGGAAACGCTTCTTCGAGTCCGTCGGTATAGAGGAGCACGCGGCTGCCCGGCGGAACATGCGACCGCAGCGACACGTACTCGGCGTCTTCGACGATGCCGAGCGCCATGCCGCCGTCGTCGTTCGAGCCCAGGGGGACGAAATAATCCCCCGTCCGGCAATGCAGCAAGGGCACCGGATGCCCGGCCGACGTCCATTCGAACTCGTGCGTGCGGGAATTGAGGCGGCCGAACAGAAGCGTAATGAACCCGCCCCCTTCGCGAATGACGGGTTGTGCGCAGAGGTGGCGATTGACGGCCGTGACGAACGTCGCCGTGTCTTCGTACTGTCGATCGCGGATCATCTGCACGAGCGTGTGCATGATCATGATCGAGAGGCACGCCTTCATGCCGTGGCCAGCGGCATCTCCCAACAGCACGAAGGTGTTGTCTTCATCCCCCTCGAAGACGTCAAAGTAGTCTCCTCCCGCCAGGATGACCGGTCGCCCTCCAAGGACGTGCAGCTGCGACGCTTCATAGCGACCCGCGATTCGATACCCTGCCGGCATCGGAAGCCGCGCGGGAATCATCGCTTCCTGAAGCTGCCGGACCGAATCGACTTCCTCGCGAAGCCGTGACGAGATCAGCCGCTCGCGCTCGGCCTGGACGGCTTCGATGGTGCTGGAGAGGGTCGAGGGAAGCAGCGAGATGAAGTCGCGCGCTTCGTCGCGGACGACATACGACCGCAGCCCGTTGGCGAGGTAGGCGGCGACGCGAATCATCGATTTCAGAAAGCATGCCGCAATCACCGGGCAGTCGGGGATTTCGCGGCGGACGCGAAGGAAGGCTTCGAGCGTCGCCGGGTCGTCCGCCTCGGGAATGGGGAAGACGATAGCGTCCCATTCGTTAGGACCGATCAGCGCCTCGAGGACCGTCAGCGGCCCTGTGCGGATGGTCACTCGATTTTCGCCCACTCCGAGGAGCAGGGCGATCAACTCGGCTTCGGCTGGGTCATCCCAGGCGACGAAAACCCGCATCGAGACGTCTCCGGACGAAACCCTTCCCCTCCCTGACGTTGCGCCCGACGAGTGCGCGTCGTCATCATCTTAATATGCGATCGCGATCGCAACGCCTGATTTCGTCCGTTTTTCAGCAATCAGGAAAGGGATTGGGGAGGATTTCTGCGGTGGTTCGTTTTCTGTGGCGTCAGGGTGTAACAGATCGTCGGGATCTTCGCTTCCACCGGTACGTTGCTCGGTTTCCCACAGTCCACAGAAAAGGATGCATTGCCATGACGACTCTTCGCTCGACCCTGCTGTTCTCCGCGATGGCTCTCTCGACCCTCACCTTGACCTCGGCCGCGATGGCGTGCGGCGGAATTTGCGGTCCGAAGTTCGGCGGGGGATTCGGGGTTAGCCCGTTCTTCAACGCCCAGAACTTCCAGCTGTGGCAGTTTCTCTGCAAGAACCCGCACCTCTGCCAGCGGAATCCGGCCCTGGCGCTTCAGCTTCAGAAGCAGTTCGGCCCGATTCCCGGGGCGAACCTCGGGCCGGTAGGCGGGGCTCCGGCGGTGGGCGCCCCGGCCGTCGGAACTCCTGCGGTGGGTGGTGCTCCGGCCGTTGCTCCGGGAGCCCCCGCCGTGGGTGCTCCCGCGGGTGGACCTGGCGCTCCGGCCCCGGCGATTGCCGCTCCGGCGGGCGGACCTGGCCCGGCTGCTGCGGGTCCGGCGGCCAACGGTGCCTTGCCGCCTGTGATTCCGAATGGTGCGGGTGCGCCTGGACCGGGCGCGGCTTTGAATGCCGCTCCGGGTGGTGTGAAGCCGCCGGCGCCGCCGGTTGCTCCGGCGGGCCTGATTGCGAATGGCGGGGCTCCGGCGGGTGCGCCCGGCCCGGCGAATCTGGCAGCCCCTGCCGCTCCGGTTCCTGCTCCGGCCGCTCCGATTGCCGGAAACTGAGTGAGTCGCAGCAAACTGTTGGAAGTCAAACGACTTTGGCCGAGCAACGCTCGGCGGCGCCCGGCCTGTCTTCGCGAGGCAACCCCATGGGATGCCTCACGAAACCTGGCCGGGCGTCGTCCATTTGGCGTCTCATCCGGGGGCCGGCGAATCGTCTGAAAAAGTCCTCGGAAGAAAATCCATCTCGATTCGTTTCCTTCTGTGAATCCCCTGTAACAACGCCGAATCGGCCACGCTTATCGGGTAGACCGGCCAACAAGACTCGACAAAACCCAGGATATCTCCCATGACGACCATTCGCCTTACCTCACTCCTCTCGGCCCTCCTCGTGGCCGCGACAACGCTTTCGACCAACGTCTTCGCCTGCAATGGTCCGGCAGGATTCCGGGGCGGGTTCGCCCCTCGGTTCCAGCCGGTTCCACAGGCTCAAGTGACCCCGGTCCAGCTGTGGCAGTTCCTCTGCAGGAATCCCCACCTGTGTACAAAGCACCCCGCCCTGGCCCTGCAGCTTCAGAAGCAGTTCGGGCCGATTCCTGGCGCGACTCCTGCAGCCGTTCCGACTCCGGTCGTCAATGCCCGTGTTGCTCCGCCAGCAGCGGTTGCACCGGTCGCCCCAGTGGGCGCGGTGAATTCAGCGGTCCCAGGCGCCGCAGCGGCCGCCGCTCCGGTCCCGGCGAATGCCGTCGCTCCCGCGCCTGTTGCTGCAGTGAAGCCGCCTGCCCCGCCGGTCGCTCCTGCGGCGGTGGTTTCCAATACCGCCGCCCCGAGTGCGGTTCCGGCGAACGAGGTGGCGATTCCGATCACGCCGGAGACCCCTGCGGCTCCGGTGACGGTTGCCGCTCCCGACGTCCCGAAGGCTGCCGCTCCGGTCCCTGCTCCGGCCGCCCCGGAGGAAACGCCGGTGGTCGAGAACAAGCCGGCGACGACAACTCCGGACACCTTCCCGGATGACCTGCCGATCGGCGAAGACGTCGGTGGCTGAGCGTCGAAATATTCCTCGACGAACAAAGCGATCCCGAGGGCCGTAGGCCTTCGGGATCGCTGCATTTAACGAACCCAAGTCGATGGTTCGAGAGAAGACTACGGCGCGACGAACTCGTGCTCTTCAAGCCGCACGGTCAACACGGGGCACGGACCCTTACGGACGACCTTCTCGGCGACGCTCCCCAGCAGCACGTGAGTCAAGCCGGTGCGACCGTGAGTCCCGAGCACGATGAGGTCGATGTCGTTTTCGCGGGCGTAGCGGATGATTTCAAGGAACGGGGGGCCCTGCCGCACGCTGCGCACGATTGTCTTGCCCACCGACCATGCGGCGTCGGGAATGGTGAGGAGCGAACGATCCGCGCTTTCGGTCAGCTCCTTCATGTAATCGCCCGGAGGGGGGAAGGCGAGGCCCGGCTCGGGAACCATCGCGACGAGATCCTGCACGACGTGCAGCAGATGAAGCTCCGCTCCAAACTTTTCAGCGAAGGCGCATCCATAGGTGAGTGCCTGCTTCGAGTGCGGGCTGAAATCGGTCGGGACGAGAATTCGTTTGAGGTTGATCATGACCGGCTCCTGTGCTGTACTCGATCCTGCCGCGGACAGCTTGTTCGTTCGGGTCCTGTGCGCATCGTACGACTTTCCTCCGCTCGAACCAACTCGACCGTCCACTTTCCGCCGGCTGACGGCAACGACCTCCACCGACCTCCATGCCTGAATCCATCGAACGCCGGCAGTTTCTGACGATTGCCGCCCTGTTCGAAGGGGGGCTTGCCTTCCTGGCCGTGGGAATCGGCTGGCTGATCGACGTCGATCCCATGGCGACGTTTCGCGTCACGCCGGAGGCGATCTCGCGCGGCGTCATTGCGACCGCGCCGATGCTCGCGTTGTTCTGGGTTTCGATGCATTCCCGCTGGGCTCCGTTCCAGACCATCCGCGAGTTCCTGCTGGAATGGTTTGCGCCGTACCTCGTCCGCTGCCGGTGGTACGACCTGCTGACGCTCGCCGTTCTGGCAGGGCTCGGCGAGGAATTGCTGTTCCGCGGGCTGCTCCAGGCGTGGGCAACCACGTTCGGCGGGCTGTTGTTCGGACTCGCGGTGGCCAGCACGGTCTTCGGATTGGCTCACGCTTTGACGCCGACGTACTTCCTGCTGGCGGCCGGGATGGGGGCGTACCTCGGCTGGCTCTGGGTGGGAGTCGATGAGCCCAACCTGCTGACACCCGTCGTCACGCACACGGTCTACGATTGGTTGGCGTTCTGGTACGTCGTCCGGGTGAAGCGGCTGGAACCAGGCCACGACCGTATCACCCACGACGACGCGCCGCTCACTCCCGGCGAGTGATGCACTTCGACACGTTCTCACACGAGGCCGCAACGCGAGAAAGCGTTCTCAGGTGTCACCAGTCGAGCTCGCGGCCGATTCCCAAGGCCTTCGCGTTCGTCAGAGCGACTCGCGCTGCCACCGCATCCTGAACGGCCATGCCGACCGATTTGAAAAAGGTGACCTCGGCTGGAGTGGTGCGTCCGGGTTTCTGGCCGGCCACGATCTCACCGATCTCCGCGGCGATGTGATCGGGGCCGATCAGTCCTGCCTTCAGGGGAAGAATGAGATCGCCCGCCTCGTCCCAGGCGGCCTGGCGGCTGTCGACGACCACGCGCGATCGGACAACCGTCTCGGGGGGAATTTCACGGGCGAGCGGGGTGTACGAGCCGATGGCGTTGAGATGCATTCCCTCCTCGATTTCACGATCCACGAACAGCGGAGTGCGGGCGCTGGTCGTCGCGCACACAATGTCGGCACCGCGAAGCGCGTCGGCAGGAGATGACACCGCGCGCATCTCGACGTCCCACTCCGGCCGGTTGCGGAATTCCGAGATCAACTCGTCGACCTTGGATCGAGTACGGCTGTGGATGCGAACCGAAGTCACCGGCCGGACGGCGCAAACGGCGTCGATGTGAGAACGGGCCTGCACGCCGGCTCCGAAGACCGCGAGAGTCCGGCTGTCCGAGCGAGACAGCAGATCGGTCGCCGCGCCCGAAGCGGCCCCGGTGCGGATGGCGGTGATCGTCGCCCCGTCCAGCAGCGCTTCAGGGCGACCCGTCTGCGGATCGAAGACCAGCACCGCCGCCTGAATGCGGGCGTGTCCCCGCGCAGGATTCCTTTCGAAGACCGAGGCGACCTTCACCGCCAGCGCCTGATCCGCCAGGCATTGCGGATCGTCTCCCCAGACGAATGACGGCATCACCAGGCTGATTCCGTCGTTCTGTGGAATGCCGAGATGGATCCGCGGCGGAACGTCGGCTCTCCCCGCGCTGAAGGCGGAGAAGGCCAGCTTCATGGCCTCGATGGCGTCCCGCATCGGCAGGGCCGCCCGGACATCGGCCGCATTCAGGAAACGCATGCTTCGGCGGCTCCGTAGCGGACCTCGCCCGCAAGGACGGTCGACACCGTGCGGAACGGCTTCCCGGGACCATCGTGGTGAAACACCCAGAGATCGGCCCGCGACCCGCGCCGCAATCGCACTTCCTCATAGCCAAGCAGCGCAGAGACGTTCCGCCCTGCCATGTCGATCGAATCCGCCAGCGAGACGCCCGCCGCCGCCATCGCATGAGTTACGCAAGCATCAGTCTCGCTTCCCGAGCCGGCCAGGAACTGACGCTGTCCGGCCACCACGATCTTCCCGTCGTCAAGGATTTCGACGTCTCCCCATTCGCTCTTGTAGAGCCCCGGCGCGCATCCGGCGTAGCCCGCCGCATCACAGGTGATGATCGTCCGGCGGACCGTCTTCGCTCCCAGAATGCTGCGGATGACACTCGGCGGCAGGTGATGCCCGTCGGTGATGATGCTGGCCGTCAGCCGCGGATCGCCGAGTTGCTCCCACAAGTAATTGGGATGCCGCCTCAACATGCCGTGCGCGCCGTTGCCGAGGTGCGTGCTGAGACGCGCCCCCGCATCGACCGCCGCCGTCACCTGCTCGGGCGTGGCCGCCGTGTGCCCGATGGCGATGACGACCCCGGATGCCACCGCCTTGCGGATGAACTCGACGGCGCCCGACGACTCGGGGGCCAGCGTCAGCAGGCGAATGCGGTTGCCGGAGATTTCCTGCAATCGCTGAAACTCATCCCAGTCGGCTCCACGGACATGCTTCAGTGGATGCGCCCCGCGAGGTCCGTCCTCGGTTGAAATGAACGGCCCCTCGAGATGGCAACCCGGGGCCATGAGATCGGCCCAGCGTTCCTGCTCACACGCTTCGCGGATCGCGGCGAAGCCGGACGCCAGCGCTTCGAACGAGTTCGTCACCAGCGTCGGCAGCATCCGCGTGATGCCGAACTTGAAATGAGCCTCGAGCGCCGTCAGCACATCGTCGGCGGTGAGTCCGACCTTGCTGAACCACGTCCCGTTGATTCCGTTGATCTGCAGGTCAAATAACCCCGGAGCGATGTAGGGTAGTTCCGCGAGGTCGCGATCGGGCCATGCGGGCTCGACCGATTGAATGCGCTCGCCACGAACCGTGACGCGGACGGGTTCGCCGTTCTGATAGTGCCGGCCAAGAAGTTCCATGGACGATGTGGGGATCGCAAAGGGGGTGCAAATGAGCCGAGCGCCACCGGGCTTGTCGCGGTGGTGAAATGACTGTTCGGCTACGTTATTCGGGATTTTCGCGAGATTGGCAAAGCCTTTCAGTCACGGGACCACCGGGGCAGGCCCCGCGCGGCTCGGAAGTGTGATTAGAGCGCAATCGTCTTTCGTTTACCACTCTGGGTCAGTGGATCATTCCGGCCGTTCTGGCCACGGGGTATCATTTCCTGCTACCCTCCGGAGATCTCGCATGGCCGTCATCCCGCGTCTCAATGAACTGAAGCCGACCCTCACCAGCTGGCGGCGCGATCTGCACGCCCACCCGCAGACCGCCTTCGAAGAGACGTACGCGTCAGGGTTCATTGCGACGCGTCTCAAGGAAGCGGGGATCGAGGTTCATCAGGGGATGGCGAAAACCGGCGTCGTCGGGACGCTGAAAGGAAAGGTCCCCGGCAAAGGTAAGGTGAAGGCTGTCGGATTGCGGGCGGATATCGACGCCCTCGACATCACCGAGCAGACAGGGCTGCCATACCAGTCGAAGTTTCCCGGAAAGATGCACGCGTGCGGGCATGACGGCCATACGACGATGCTGCTTGGAGCGGCCCTTTACCTCGCCGAGACCCGCAACTTCGCCGGCACGGTGCAGTTCATCTTTCAGCCCGCTGAGGAGAACGAAGGGGGCGGCAAGGTGATGTGCCAGGAGGGGCTTTTCGAGAAATTCCCCGTCGATTGCGTCTTCGGGATGCACAACTGGCCGGGACTTCCGTTGGGCGAGTTCTCGGCCCTGACCGGCCCCTGCATGGCGGCGTTTGACGTCTTCGAGATCAAAGTGACCGGCAAGGGAACGCATGCGGCAATGCCCCATCTGGGGATCGATCCGATCGTCGCGGGCTCGCAGATGGTCAACGCCCTGCAAACAATCGTCAGCCGGAACACGGCCGCGATCGATCAGCTGGTGCTGACGATTACGCAGTTCCACGCGGGGGACACCTGGAACGTCATTCCCGGCGATGCGACGCTGCGGGGGACGGTGCGAACTTTCAGCCCGGCGGTGCAGGACGCCGCCGAAGCGGGGATGAAGCGGGTGATCGATGGGATCGCCGCGGCGACGGGTTGCACGGCCACGTTGCGCTACGAACGCCGTTATCCGGCCACGATCAACACCGCCGCGGAAACCGTCTGGGCGGCAGAGACCGCGGCGGACGTGGTGGGCGAGCAGAATGTCCACACCGATCCGCCCCCGTGCATGGGTTCGGAGGACTTCGCCTACATGCTGAATGAGCGGCCGGGATGTTACATCTGGGCGGGGAACGGGCCCGCCGACAACGGCCGCATGTTGCACAACGCGAAGTACGACTTCAACGACGACCTGATCCCCGTGGGGGCATCGTACTGGGCGCGGCTGGTAGAGCGGCTGTTGCCGGTGGAATAGGCGAAAGTAGCCCTCATGCTCCGCATGAGTTTAAGCCGTCAGTGATGTTGCCCACGAAGTTCGATGCGGCTTCATAGTCATTGGTTTGCCGGATGGGTCAACAGAGACGGCGGAGCTCGATCTGTGCTCCACACGCTGTTCCGCGAAGGCTTAACCTCATGCGGAGCATGAGGGCTACTTTGATTGCCCGGCACGCGATCGGCCTCTTTTGAAGAGTGCATTTCCATGGAATCGCCATCCCTTAATCGCCGACGTTTTCTTGCCGCCACATCGGCTCTCGGGCTGAGCGCGGCAGCCGGGTTCGCGTCGTTTCAGCCGCCGAAGCGCAAGGCACAGATTGCCATCACGCTTGATCTGGAGATGAGCCGCGAATACCCGCGGCGCGACATCCGCGAATGGGACTTCGAGAAAGGGAACCTCGACCAGCCGACGAAGGACTATGCGGTCGAGGCGGGGCGGATCGTCCGCGAGGCGGGGGGCGTGCTGCACTACTTCTGCGTGGCCCGCGTGCTGGAGCAGCGCGATGTGCAGTGGCTTCAGGACTTGAAGACTGCCGGCCATCCGATCGGGAACCACACCTACGACCACGTCAACGTCTTGGCCAGGAAACCCGAGGAGACGCAGTTCCGTTTTCAGCGGTCTCCGTGGCTGGTGAAGGGGAAGTCGGCCGAGGAGATCATCCGCGAGAACATTCGTCTCTGCACGACGGCGATGGAGCAGCGGCTCGGCTTCAAGCCGGATGGCTTCCGGACACCGGGCGGCTTCTCGAATGGACTGGCCGATCGGCCGGACGTTCAACAACTGCTGGTCGATTGCGGTTTCACCTGGATCAGCGGAAAGTACCCCGCCCATGCGACGGGCAAACCCAAGGAAGAGCCGACCGACGAAGTCTACGCGTCGATCGTGAAGGCCCAGGCGGATGCCCAGCCGTTCGCCTACCCGTCGAAGCTCATTGAAGTCCCGATGAGCCCCATCAGCGACGTCGGGGCTTTCCGCACCAACTACTGGAAGCGGGAGTGGTTTCTCAAGGCAATCGGCCTCGGCGTCGACTGGGCGATCCGCACCGGCAGCACGTACGATTTCCTCGCGCATCCCTCGTGCCTGGTGGTCGAGGACCCGGAATTCGAGACGATCCGCATGATCTGCCGCAAAGTGAAAGAGGCGGGGGACCGCGCGGAAATCGTCGGGCTGGACAGGCTGGCCGCACGCGCCGGATAACGTCCTTTCGTGGGGCACAATGGCCGGGCCCTGCTGAAAACGGCGGGTTCGGAAATCCTCAGCCTTGGTAGCACGGGCACTCATGCCCGTGCGAAATTCTTTCGCATCGCTTCACTCACGGGCATGAGTGCCCGTGCTACGTCCAGATCGAGTTCTCTGACAGCGTCTCCCTTTCCTGGCTCCATGTCTCGTCGCACCTCGATTCTCGTCGCCGCAGTCGCCCTCGCGATTCACTTCGGGCTGGCTGTCGATACGGCGCGACGAATTTCGGTCACGTTTGACGAGTATTGGCACCTGCCGGTCGGCGTCCTTAATGCGTCTCAGGGGCGATTCGATTTCGAGCGTCACAATCCGCCGTTGGCGCGCATGTGGTGCGCGATTCCGGTACTCCTTGCGCATACGAAAACCGACTTCGCCGACCAGCCACTTCGGATGGAACAGTACGGCCACCTCTTTCAGGAAGCGAATCCAGCGAATTGGCGGGTGCTGTACTTCCATGGACGCCTGACGCAGTGCCTGCTGTCGGTGCTGATCGGGGTGATGTTGTACGCCTGGGTATTGGAGATGTTCGGCGACGGCGCAGCCGCCCTCGCGGCGCTCCTCTGGTCGTTCTGTCCGAACATTCTGGCCAGTGCATCGGTCGTCACAACCGACCTCGCCGCGTGCGGGGGCTTTGTCTCCGTGCTCTACGCGACCTGGCGTTTTGCGGCGCATCCGTCATTCGCGCGCGGCGCCCTTGTCGGATTTGCCTTAGGAGTCGCGCTTCTGGGGAAATTCACCGCCATCATCCTCGTCCCGCTCGCGCCGATCTGCTGGGGTCTGTTTCGTCGGGATCTTGCGGCGGAAGGGATCATCTCGACAACGGCGACAGAGGTAAGGGTGTCGGGGCAGAGACTGGCGGCGGCCTGGGGAATTGCGTTCGCCGTCGGACTGCTGGTGTTCAACGCCGGTTACCTCTTCCGTGGCACGGGAACACTGCTGCGCGACTATTCGTTCGAGAGTCCGACGCTCCGGTCGATTCAGAGCCATTTCGGATGGCTCGGATGGCTGCCGCTTCCCGTCCCGCGTGACGGACTGCTGGGGATCGACCAACAGAGCCTGCTGATGCAGTCCCCGCATCCGGTCTTTCTCGACGGAGCGTGGTCGGATCGTGGTTTTCCGCACTACTACCTGATGGCGCTTCTCTACAAGCTTCCCCACCCGCTGCAGGGGCTGCTGTGCCTTGCGGCGCTGCGGTGGATTCGGCCGGGCACGCTTCCGCGACGGACCGCGTTGCTGGCCGGACTTCTCATTCCCGCCGGACTTCTGATCCTGCTGGCGAGCATTTCGCGGATGCAGTTGGGAGTACGGTATGTGCTCCCGGCGATACCTCTCTTCATAGCGGTTGCTGCGCAGGCGGCCCGCTGGACGACCACGGAGAGGAAATGGACGCGTCTGTTCGTGCCGGGCCTCGCCCTCCTGGCAACGGCATCACTCCGTCATCACCCGCACCACATCGCGTACTTCAATGAACTGGCCGGCGGGCCTGAGGCGGGTTTTGTGCATCTCATCGATTCCAACATCGATTGGGGTCAGGATCTCGACCGGCTGAAGGAATATGTCGACGCCAATCGCGCCGGTCCGATCGGGCTGGCTTATTTCGGTTCAATCCGCCCGGGCACGATCGGACTCCGGTATCGACTCCCCCCTTCCGGTCATCCGGAACCGGGGACGTACGCCGTGAGCATCAGCCTTGTGATGGGCCGGCCCGATGCTTTGGTCGACCAGGACGGTCATGTGCACACCGCCGGGCTGGACGAATACGGATACTTCCGCCCGTTCGCGCCGGTCGCCCGCATCGGCTATTCGATCGAGGTCTACCGCATCGGTCCGCTCGATGTGATGGAGTGGAATGCGGCTCACCGGCGTTGACGCATGGTTCTACCTCGCCGGCATCCCCTTCAGCGTTTCGGTCAAGGCCTTCGCACAGTTTTCCTCGAATGGCCTGCAGTACCGAAGGGAGGAAGCGCGACCAGGGGAGCGGTCCGCGCGAATCTGTGTGTTGCAACGCTCACACGGTCCGTCCCTGCTGGCATTTGGCCCGAAGAACTCATCCCGAGACTCGACGCTTGCACCGGCTCCGTCCCGTGCTACCATCGTTTTCGGGCCACTTCTCGCGTTCCGGCAGACACGCCGGTCTTCGTCTCGGTGCGTGCCGACCGCCGTCAGGGATGCTTGCGGTTGCGAAATAAGGTTTCAGCCCGCGGATGTCCTGGAAATCGGTCGACCACCTCAGAGACACCCTGGCGCGGATGCGGTTGCTGGATGCCGCCTCGCTGGACGAGTGCATGATTCAGCTTCCCGCGAGCAAGCACTCGCCGGAGGGGTTGCTGGAGGCGCTGGAACGCCGCGGGCTGCTGACGTCGTACCAGCTCTCGCTCCTCAAGAAAGGGGAGACGAACGGACTGGTATTGGGGGAGTTCAAGCTTCTCTACCGCAACGCGTCCGGGAGCTTCGCCCGCGTGTATCGCGGTTGCTCAGTCGAAGACGGCCGGATGATTGGTTTGAAGGTGTTGCGGGGCCGATGGGCGAAGGACGTGGCGAGTGTGGCCCAGTTCCGCCGCGAGGCCGAGCTGTGCAAGAAGCTCCGGCACAAGAATATCGTGCCGATTTACGACGTCGGAAGTCAGGGGGAGTATCACTGGTTGACGATGGAGTTTGTCGAAGGGGGGAACCTCAAGGACATTCTCGCGATCCGGAGGAAGTTTTCGCCGGTCGATGCGACACGGTGCGTGCTCGATCTGGCGGAAGGACTCGAATATGCACTGCGGCTGGGGATCACGCACCGCGACCTCAAGGCGACCAATGTGCTCATGACGAGCACCGGCGTCGCCAAGCTGGTCGATTTCGGTCTTGCTGGGCTCGAAGAGGGGGAAGCAGGTTCCGGCACCGGGGCGGGGGATGGTCAGCAGCGGGCGCTGGAGTACGCCACGCTGGAGAAGAGCACGGGCGCGCCGCCGAATGACCCGCGGAGCGATCTCTATTTTCTCGGCGGCATTTACTACGAATTGCTGACGGGCACTCCGCCTTATCCCCGCACGAATGACCGGCAGGAGCGAAAGCAGGTTTCCCGCTATCGCAACATCCGGCCGCTCCGCCAGGTCGACCCCACTCTCCCACGGGCCTGCACCGACATCGTCGACCAGCTGATGCAGTTTGCTCCCGAGCTTCGGTATCAGTCGCCGACGCAACTGGCGGGCGATCTGCGGAACTGTCTTAAGGAGATCGGCGACTCGACCCGGAATGAGACGAGGACTCTCCCCGGAGCGGCTGCGGGACTTCGAAATGACGGAGAGACGGATCTTCCCCTCGCGGAAACGACCGCCGCACCGAACTGCACGATCCTGATCGTGGAGAGCCGGCCGAAGCAGCAGGACATGATGCGCGAGTACTTCACGAAGCGCGGGTTCCGCGTGCTGCTGCTGACCGACGGCGACCGCGCCCTCACCCGGTTGGCGGGAGCAAACCCTCCCGATTGCGTCGTGTTCGTCGGCGACTCGCTGGGAGAAGATGTGGTCCGCTGCTATTCGGAGGCCGTGCAGCGCACGACGACTCGTGACGGCATCGGCGTGGTCGCGATCCTGACGGAGAAGCAGAAGCGATTCCGCGACGAGATGCCGGAGACTTCCCGCTCGCAGGTGATGGTCCAGCCGATCACGCTGCGTGAATTGCGGAAGACGATCTCCGGAACGGTGCCGTCGAAGGTTCCGTGAGCTGACTGGAAAACCTCAGTCCGGCTTTCTCGTTCTTCGCTGTGGGATATCGCGCGGCCGAATTGTCCAGGTTTGAGAGGTGGCATAGTTCGTCACCTGAATGACGGGTTTGCCCTCTCGTTGTTCAAGGCGGAACGTCAGCGGGATAACATTGCTCCGAAGTTCGGCACCCTGGTCCAAGGCGGACGAAGCGACAAGTTGGAGGGCATCGTTGATGAGCCGATTGAGCCGAAGCCGCCAGGAATCCCGGTCGATGATGAGGAGTTCGCGGGTTCGGACCGACTCGTAGAACGGAATCTTCTCGTCGGTCTTGTCGTACTCGCTTGCGACCTCGACGACGAAGTCAGGGCCGCCATGCCAGAATGCGCGGTACTCGATCGCGGCAGTTCCGACCAGGAACACGCCGAGGTCGGGGACCCGGAAGTTCTGTTTCCAGTCGTCGGCGCGGTCGGAGACATTTGGCGTCGGTAGCGTCCGACCCAATCCTGCGGCATCAATCGAGGCTCCGAAAACCATTCCCAGATCGAATGAAACGGCCTGGTGTTGGTTATCCGCATTCGGTGCCATGACATAGACCCCGTTCCAGACTTCGTCGAACAGATCATGGCCCAATCGGCGTCGCTTGCGGATAAGCGATCTTTCGACCCCGCGTTCGAGGATCAGCATGGCCATTGATTGGTCTCCGGAATGGACTCGGCAATCCTCGGTCATCGGATGCGATGCCCTGCGCAACAAAACAGCCGCCGGCCAGTGTGGCCGGCGGCTGTCGATGACAGCAGTTGCATTGTCTTGCGGAGCGTGGTCGTGGTCCATCCCTTGGTGGAATGGATGAGTCACATGTCGCACGAGCGACGAGTGGGGCCGCTCTTCGACGGATCCAAGACTCACTTGCCCTTCAGCGCCTCGGACAGAATCCGCGAGGTGCTGGGGCGCATGATCCGCGGGTCGACGAGTTCGCCCTTCACCAGCGTGTTGCGGACGTCCTTGCCGGAGATGAACACGGGCTTCTCGTTCGTGTGCTTCTCCATCAGGTCGACGCGGCCGACCGAGTCGTAGTAGGCGGCGAAACCGACCTTCACGGGGGTGATCTTGAGGTCCCCCTTCAGCTTGCCGAAGATCTCCTGGGCGTCGAAGTCGCCCCAGATCGCTTCGCCGTTGTAGTACGGGGCGTCGGCGTGCTTGCGGCCGATGATGATGTGCGAGTAGCCCATGTTCTGACGGTAGATGCCGTGCATCACCGCTTCCTTCGGGCCGCCGTAGAACATCTTGATGTCGAGGCCGAGAAGCATCACGCGGTCAGGAACACTCTCCTTGCGCGGGCCCCACAGCTCCTGGTCGCTGTCGCCGTCGCCCAGCGCACGGTCAGTGATCAGCGCCCGGTACGTCCGCATGCGGATCTCGGCGTTGACGTCGTCCCCCTTCACCTCGCCGATGAGCGGGTTGAGGACGGCGCCGGCGTTCTTGCCCTGCTTCAGGAGGTATTCGAGTCCGTAGACGAGGGCGTATTCGTGCGCCCGGTGGAGCGGGTTGCGGGTCTGGAAGGCGACGGCCGCGTCCCAGCCCTTTTCCTCGAGGGCCTTCCGGACCTGGCGCGGCGTGAGGACGACGTCGCCGAAGTGCGGGTTCTTGGGCTGCGGGAGGACGCGGAGCGTGCCGCCGATGAGGTGCGACTTGTCGGCCTCGCCCTTGATGACGATGTCGGCGCCCGGGTGGTCGATGCGGTCGGTGAGGTAGACCGACTGGAGATATTTCAGCTTCGGCCACGCGTAGACGTCGGTGACGTCGAGGATGGCGGCCGGCTCGTTGTCCGGACCGCACAGGGCGACCTTCTGCCCCGGCTTGATGGTCTTGGCCAACTCGGCCGTGAGCGGGAACGCGATGGGGATCGTCCAGGCGTAGAGCTTGCCGTTGTGCTCGATGACGCTTTCTTCGAGGACGCGGTGGTAGGTCTTCGAGTCCATCGGCCCGGTGAGCGGGCTGAGAGTGCCGTCGCCGAAGCGGTAGACGGCCGAGATGTCGGCCGAGGAAACGGGAACCTTGGTGAGCCCCGCGGCTTCGGCCTTGAACGCCTCGATATCGGCCTGATTAACGGTGCAGCAGACGGGTTCGGAAAGACCACCGTGCGGGGGGATCAGCTGAGCCATGTTCCTCGATTCCAGTGCCGGCAAAGTATACTGTCGGGTCGCACAGTCGGACCCTCCGCGCGGAGATTAGGGGAACAGGGGGGAAACGTCAAGGAGCGGTTTCCGTGCGGACAGGCATGCAGCATTTCGCGACAAAAGGTCTGGTGTGCCCGCGGCCTCAATGGCGTGTTATGATGGCGACCAGCAGAGAGGTACAACTCATGGACACTTCGGTCACTTTGAACCCCGCCTCGGCGTCGGGCACGAATCCACCGGTTCCCATCCTGGAGCCCGGAGATCGCCTGACGCGCGCCGAATTCGAGCGCCGGTACGAAGCGATGCCGCATCTCAAGAAAGCGGA
>JADZEF010000230.1 GCA_020850695.1 Planctomycetaceae bacterium
CAGCCGCCAGTTCAACGTGACCGATCAGGACATCGAAGCTACGCTGGGGGACATCGAGCAGAGCGACGATATCGATATCCACGATATCGGCGATCAGATCTACGACGTCAACCAGATCGTCACCGGCATCATCCTGCGGGTCGACAGTGAAGAGGTTCTCGTCGACATCGGCTACAAGAGCGAAGGCATCGTCCCGCTCGAAGAATGGTCGGACGCCCCCGAGCAGCCCAAAGTGGGCGACCGCTGCGAAGTCCTCCTCGAAGAAGTCGAAGACGACTTCGGCCTGATTCTCCTCTCGAAGCGCAAGGCCGACCGCGTTCGCGAGTGGGAAAAGATCATCCAGACCCACAAAGAAGGGGACATGGTCAAGGGCCAGGTTATCCGCAAGATCAAGGGCGGATTGCTGGTCAACATCGGCGTGAACGTCTTCCTCCCCGCCAGCCAGGTCGACATCCGCCGCCCGCAGAGCATCGACGCCTATCTCGGCACCGAGATCGAGTGCGTCATCCTGAAGATCGACGAGACGCGTCGCAACATCGTCGTCTCGCGCCGCAAGATGATCGAAGACAAGCGGCGGATCGCGAAGGAAGAACTGCTCAAGAACATCAAGGAAAAGGAAATCCGCAAAGGCGTCGTCAAGAACATCGCCGACTTCGGCGCGTTCGTCGACCTGGGCGGCATCGATGGGCTGCTGCACATTACCGACATGAGCTGGGGCCGCATCGGCCACCCGTCGGAGATGGTGAAGATCGACGATCAGATCGAAGTCATGATCCTGAACGTCGACCGCGAGCGCGAGAAGATCGCCCTCGGCCTCAAGCAGAAGCTCGCCAGCCCGTGGGAATCGGTCGAGAAGAAGTTCCCGGTCGGCTCGCGCGTGAAGGGCGAAGTCGTCAACGTGATGAGCTACGGGGCCTTCGTGAAGCTCGAGGACGGCATTGAAGGGCTGGTCCACATCAGCGAAATGTCGTGGACCAAGCGCGTCAATCACCCCAGCGAAATCGTCCGCATCGGCGACGAGGTCGAAGTGGTGGTCCTCGGCATCAACATGGAGAAGCAGGAAATCTCGCTGGGCATGAAGCAGACCCAGCCGAATCCCTGGGACCATGTCGCCCAGAAGTACCCCGCCGGCACGAAGGTCACTGGAACGGTCCGGAATCTCACGAACTACGGGGCCTTCATCGAACTCGAAGAGGGCGTGGACGGCCTGCTGCACGTCAGCGACATGTCGTGGACGCGGAAGATCTCGCACGCCAACGAGATGCTGAAGCGGGGCGACAAGATCGAGTGCCAGGTGATCTCGGTCGACGAAGAGCGTCGCCGCATCGCCCTCGGCCTCAAGCAGCTCTCCGGCGATCCGTGGGAAACCACGATTCCGGACAAGTTCCGCCCGGGCAGCATCGTGACGGGCAAGGTGACGAAGATC
Source organism: Planctomycetaceae bacterium (assembly GCA_020850695.1). Taxonomy (GTDB): domain Bacteria; phylum Planctomycetota; class Planctomycetia; order Planctomycetales; family Planctomycetaceae; genus JADZEF01. The sequence goes on from JADZEF010000230.1 coordinate 1,427, forward strand.
ACCAACTTCGGCGTCTTCGTCGAACTCGAGCCCGAACTCGAAGGCCTGCTCCACATCAGCGAGCTGTCTGATCAGAAGATCGAAAGCCCCGAGTCGCTGGTGAAGGTGGGAGACCCGATCGAAGTCCGCGTGCTGCGCGTCGACTCTCACGACCGCAAGATCGGCCTCAGCCGCAAGCTGGACGCCCCGATTCCGAAGGCCGACGAACCCGCCACAGCCGGAGCGACCGGCGCTCCGGCGGCTCCGAAGCCGGTGGCTCGCGAAGAACTGAAGGGTGGAACCAGCGGTTCCGGCGGCCCGCTCTTCTCGATGGGCGGCGAGAAGGCTGAAGAGAAAACCGAGGAAGCGACCGAAGAGTCGAAGTGACCCGTAGGACAGGCTTCCAGCCTGTCATTCGGTGGCGACGATCGGACAACATTATTTCCAACCCCTGATTCGAGTCTCGCACTCGAATCAGGGGTTGCTTTTTGGTCATTGTCTCTTCACGCGGCAATGGCTGTCTCAGGATTTCGAATGGCTTCTGCCTCAGAAACCGTTGAAGCGAGAGACAGCGCCATCAACCACAAAGCTCTCCCCCCTCTCTGCGTCTTCCCTCTGCGACCTCTGCGTTAAAGATTTCCGCCTTTGGATCTGGCTGGGGCTTCCACATCATCAAATGCAAAAAGGCATGAACGCAGAGGTCGCAGAGGGAAGACGCAGAGGTTGGGAGACCGCCGTGCAACGCCGAACGCGGGTCGCGCGAACCGTGTCGAGAGACAGGACTTCATGAGGATGGCGTGGCCGACCTTCGAAATCGGCAGTCATCATCGCCTGCAGACGGGATCAATGACGGCTGAAAGCTGCCAGAATGGCAGGAAATAGACGATCCCGAATCTCGTCTCTCAGCGTAATACACCTTCTCATAGTGACTTACGCTGGACGCTGTCCCGCGGTCCGGAAATTGCTTTCGGGCGTCCCACGCGAAAAGTTCACCCCCAAAAGTGAGTGTTCGCCACGTGACCGCCGCCGCACTTCGGTCGGGCCGGTCGGCGGAAGACAAACATCGTTGATCCCGTGCGTGACGCAAGGAGAATCAGTGGCAAAGCTACTCATGTTCGACGAGGAATGCCGGCAGAAGCTGCTCGAGGGAGCTTCCAAGCTGTCCCGCGCCGTCGCCAGCACCCTCGGCCCCCGCGGCCGTAACGCCGTTCTCGACAAGGGCTGGGGCGCCCCCAAGGTGACCAAAGACGGTGTCACCGTCGCCCAGGACATCGAACTCGAAAACCCGTTCGAAAACATGGGCGTGCTCCTTGTGAAGGAAGCCGCCTCGAAGACCAGCGATATCGCCGGCGACGGCACCACCACGGCCACTCTCTTGGCCGAGGCCCTGTTCCGTGATTCGCTCCGGTTCATTGCGTCGAACGTCGACCCGATGGCGCTGAGCCGAGGCGTGCAGAAGGCGGTTGCGGCCGTCATTGAAGAGCTGAAGGGGCTCGCGAAGAAGGTCGACGCCAAGGATCGCAAGTCGATCGAAATGGTCGCGACCATTGCGGGCAACAACGACAAGGAAATCGGCCAGATCCTCGCCGACGCCCTGATGAAGGTCGGCAAGGACGGGGTCATCACCGTCGAAGAAGGCCGCCAGGTCAACACCGAAGTGACCCTGGTCGAGGGGATGCAGTTCGAGCGCGGCTACCTCTCCCCGCACTTCGTCACCAACGAAGACGACCAGGAAGTGGTTCTTGAGAACTGCCGCATCCTGATCTACGAAGAGAAGATCAGCTCGGCCAAGACGCTCGTTCCGCTGCTCGAGAAGATCTCGAAGGCCAACGCCCAGCTGCTCATCATCGCCGAAGATATCGAAGGCGAAGCCCTGGCGACCCTCGTGGTCAACAAGCTTCGCGGCATCCTGAAAGTTGCCGCGGTGAAGGCTCCCGGCTACGGCGACCGCCGCAAGGCCCAGCTCGAAGATATCGCCGTGCTGACTAACGGCAAGGCGATCTTCAAGGACCTCGGCATCAAGCTCGAGAATATCGAGCTGTCCGATCTGGGTGTGGCGAAAAAGGTCATCATCGACGCCGAGAACACGACCATCGTGCAGGGCGCCGGCTCGAAGGCTTCGATCGAAGGGCGTGCGGAGCAGATCCGCCGCGAGATCGAAGTGACCGAGAGCGAGTACGATCGCGAGAAGCTCCAGGAACGGCTCGCGAAGCTGGCCGGCGGTGTTGCCCAGATCAAGGTGGGTGCGGCCACCGAAACCGCCATGAAGGAACGCAAGGACCTCATTGACGACGCGCTCGCCGCCACGCGGGCCGCCATCGAGGAAGGCATCGTCCCGGGCGGGGGCGTGGCTCTGCTTCGCTCGGGCGGCGCGCTGGCCAAGCTGAAGCTCGAAGGGGACGAGCAGCACGGGGTCGACCTTGTGAAGGCGATCCTCGAGATGCCGATCCGCAAGATCGCCGAGAACGCCGGTCTCGACGGGGCGGTCGTGGCGAACAAGGTCAAGAAGCTCAAAGACAAGTCGCACGGCTACGATGCCCTGAACGACAAGTACGGCGACATGTTCGACTTCGGCGTCGTCGACCCCACCAAGGTGGTTCGTAGCGCTCTCCAGAACGCCGCCAGCGTTGCCTGCCTGCTCATGACGACCGACTCGATCGTCGTCGACGAGCCCAAGAAGGAAGACAAGGACGCCCACCACGACGACCATCACGACATGGGCGGCGGCATGGGAGGAATGGGTGGCATGGGTGGCATGGGTGGCATGGGCATGGGTGGAATGGGCGGCATGGGCGGGTTCTGAAATAGCGAGAGCAGTGGGTAGTTGACAGTGGGCAGCCAGCAGTTGTTGCTGTTGGCTTCCCGCTCCTGCTTCCGCTGCTCAATCCTTGGGCCTGGCACCTTTCTGCAAGCGGTTCACAGCAACATCAAAGGGGTGGATTGGATTCCTGGGTATCGCCACCTGAGAGGGTTTCTCTCCTTTCTGGCGACCCACTGCCAACTACCCACTACCCACTAAATCAAACCAATACGGAGCGTTGAGCAATGACGTTGAAGCCTCTTGATGATCGTGTCGTCGTCGAACCGGTGGCTGCCGAAGAGAAGACGGCGGGCGGCATCGTGCTGCCGGACGCCGCCAAAGAGAAGCCGCAGCGCGGCAAGGTCGTCGCGGTCGGCCCGGGTCGGTTGCTCGAAAGCGGCGACCGCAGCGCGTGCAGCGTCGTCGTTGGCGACTTCGTCCTGTACAGCAAGTACGGCGGGACCGACATCGAGGTCGAAGGTGTCGAGATCAAGATTCTGCGTGAATCGGACATTCTCGCGAAGATCGTGGAGTAGGCGGGAAGTGGGTAGTGGATAGTGGGTAGTTGGCAGCCAGGCAGAAGAGCCTGTCGTCGCCATTCTTGATCCCGCTGCTTGTCCACTAGCCACCAAGTTCTATTCACTCTGATTGCCTACCCACTACCCACTATCTACTACCCACTAGGAGGCCTCCGTGGCCAAGCAACTTCTCTTCGACGATCGGGCGCGGCTGAAGCTGCAGCGCGGCGTGCGGACGCTCGCCGATGCGGTCGCCGTGACGATGGGCCCGACCGGTCGGAACGTCATCATCGACAAGAATTTCGGCAACCCCGTCGTGACGAAGGACGGTGTCACGGTCTCGAAGGAAATCGAGCTCGAAGACCCGTACGAGCACATGGGGGCCAAGCTGGTCAACGAAGTCGCCCAGAAAACGAGCGACATCGCCGGCGACGGCACGACCACCGCCACCGTCCTGGCCCGCGCCATCTACGATGAGGGCCTGCGGAACATCACCCTCGGCTCGAACCCGATGGTCGTCCGCAAGGGGATCGAGAAGGCGGTCGAGGCCGCCCTCGAACAGCTCGAGAAGATGTCGAAGCCGGTCTCTTCGCCCGAAGAGATCGCCCAGGTCGGCTCGATCTCGGCCAACAACGACCGTTCGATCGGCGACCAGCTCGCCGAGGCCATCAAGAAGGTCGGCCCCGAAGGGGTCATCACGGTGGAAGAAGGCAAGGGGAACACGACGACTCTGAAGTTCGCGGAAGGGATGCAGTTCGACAAGGGCTACATCTCGCCGTACTTCGTCACCAGCGCCAGCGACATGAAGTGCGTGCTGGAAGACCCGGTCATCCTGCTCCACGAGAAGAAGATCTCGAATCTTCGCGAACTCGTCCCGCTCCTCGAGAAGGTCGCCCAGTCCGGCCGCCCGCTGCTCATCGTGGCCGAAGACGTCGATGGCGACGCCCTCACCGCTCTGGTGGTCAACCGGCTCCGCGGCATTCTCAATGTGTGTGCGGTGAAGGCTCCGGGCTTCGGTGATCGCCGCAAGGCGATGATGGGCGACATGGCCGTCCTCACCGGCGGCACGCTCATCTCGGAAGACCTGGGCATCAAGCTCGAGACGGTCGACCTGACCCACCTCGGCACGGCCAAGAAGGTCGAAGTCACCAAGGACGCCTGCACGATCGTCGAAGGCCTGGGGGACGACAAGCTGATCAAGGCTCGCGTCGACCAGATCCGCCGTCAGATCGAGGCGACCGAGAGCGAGTACGATCGCGAGAAGTTCCAGGAACGCCTCGCGAAGATCACGGGCGGCGTCGCCATCATCTCGGTCGGCGCCAGCACCGAAGCCGAAATGAAGCAGACCAAGGCCCGCATGGAAGACGCCCTGCACGCCACCCGTGCGGCGGTGGAAGACGGCATTCTCCCGGGCGGCGGCGTGGCTCTGCTCCGCTGCGTTCCCTCGGTGGAAGCGGTGAAGGCGAAGGGGGACGAGAAGATCGGCGTCGCTATCATCGCGAAGGCCCTCCAGGCCCCCATCCGGCAGATCGTCGAGAACTGCGGGAAGGACGGCTCGGTCGTCGCGGATGAAATCAGCGAGCAGGCCGAGAACATCGGCTTCGACGCGAACACCGGCGAGTACGTCGACATGTACAAGGCCGGCATCATCGACCCGGCGAAGGTGGTGAAGTCGGCGCTGCAGAACGCGGCGTCGATCGCCGGCCTGATGCTGACGACCCAGGTCTGCGTCACCCGCACCGACGACCTCGGCGGCGGCGGCGACAAGCCGAAGGTCGAAGGGGCCGTCCGGTGAGCTGAGGCCCACGGACGAAACCAGTTGGACCAAAGCACGCGAGCCACCGGATTTCCGGTGGCTCGCGTCGCGAATGGATTCGAGCAATTGACGCGATCGTAAGGAAGTCGTTTGGAAGCCAATCTCCAGTCGGTCAATCGTCAGCCGCTATACTTTGCATGCCGCAACGAGTTTGTCGATTTCGTCGAAAGGGATCGGTTTGTGCCCCGTAGGGGCAGAGTTGAGTAGCCGGGGGCAACGCCCCCGGAATGACGAGTGAATATCTGGCCTTAGAGCCCCAACGGGGCGAAGGTCGACCGCTGTACCAAAGCCATTCGCCCCGTTAGAGCTTTAGAGGAGAATGGTGATTCGCGTCCGGGGGCGTTGCCCCCCGGCTAATGACCTTCGCCCCTCCGGAGTTCGCCGCTCAGAATCGCGAATCCAACGAGACTTCCATCGGATATTTATTGCCAATCGACTGATCGCCGACTCTCGTCCGCAGGACCTTCCGGATCAGACATGCCCACCATGGCCTCAAAACGCGATTATTACGAAGTCCTCGGCGTGGCGAAGGACGCGACGGCGGAGGCCATCAAGAAGGCCTACAAGAAGATCGCCCTCGAAACGCACCCGGACCGCAACCCCACCGAAGAAGGGGTCGCGAAGTTCAAGGAAGCATCCGAGGCCTACGAAGTCCTGGGCGACGCCGACAAGCGGGCTCGCTACGACCGCTACGGTCACGCGGGGGCTCAAGGCCATCAGTACGGCGACGTCTCGGATATCTTCGAAGCCTTCGGCGACCTCTTCGAAGGGTTCGGGTTCGGCGGCAGCCGTCGCGGCGGAGGACGCCGCCAGCGTCAAGGGGCCAGCCTCCGCACCGCCATCACCATCGACCTGCTCGAAGCGGCTAAAGGCTGCACCCGGCAGCTCGACGCCACCCGCAACGAGCACTGCGACCTCTGCGAAGGCTCGGGTGCCAAGCCCGGCACCAAGCCCGTCAAATGCGACTATTGCGGGGGCCAGGGGGCCGTCGTGCAGTCGCAGGGCTTCTTCCGCGTCCAGACGACATGCCCCGCCTGTCAGGGACAGGGGACGGTCGTCCGTGACAAATGCACGAAGTGCCGCGGCTCGGGCGTCGAACCGAAGTCGGTGAAGCTCGATGTCCGTGTTCCGGCCGGCGTCGACAACGGCATGCAGCTCTGCCTGCGGGGCGAAGGGGAACCCGGCCCCAACGGCGGACCGCGCGGCGACCTCTACGTCGACATCCAGGTCAAGCCGCACCCGTTCTTCCAGCGGGAAGGCCGCGAACTCCACTGCCAGGTCCCCATCACCTACTCGCAGGCCGTCCTCGGGGCCGACATCGAAGTGCCGCTCCTTAGCGGCCGCAAAAATCTTACCATCCCCGCCGGCACGCAACCCGGCGAGGTCTTCAAGCTTCGCGGCGAAGGCATGCCCGACCCGCACGGCGGCGCCCGCGGCACGCTCCACGTCCACATGCAGCTCGAAGTCCCCAAGAAGGTCGCAGGCCGTCAGCAGGAAATCATCCGCGAGCTGGCCGAGCTCGAGCACGCCAACGTCACCCCGCAACGCAAGTCGTTCTTCGAAACCCTCAAGACGTGGTTCACGTCCGAGGATGACAAATAGCCGATTGTTTCCCGAATCCCATGCCAGACGAAATGCCTCTCCCGAACGATACTCCCTCTGATGCGGCGTCCGAAGCCGCTCCGGAGACGATCCCGATGTCGCTGGAGCAACAACTGGCGGCCGCAATCACCGAGCGCGACGCCAACCGCGAACGACTGCTCCGCGCCACGGCCGACTTCGAGAACACCCGCAAGCGGCTGCAGCGCGACGTCGAAGAGAACCGCCGCTACCAGGCGCTCTCGATCGTCCGCGACATCCTCGGCCCGCTCGACAACCTGTTCCGCGCGGTGACCGCTGCCGAGACGGCAGCGACGAACGCGAAGAAAGATCCCTCGAAGGCCGACCCGCTCAAGACGATCGAGGAACTCCTCGCCGGCGTGAAGATGGTGGCGAAGCAGTTCGACGCCGCCCTCGCGACGCACCATGCGGTCCCCATCGACCCGGTCGGCAAGCCGTTCGATCCGAACTTCCACGAAGCCCTCACGCAGGTCCCCTCAGCCGAGCACCCGCCGGGAACGGTGATTCAGGAAGTCGAGCGCGGCTATCGCATGCACGACCGCGTCATCCGCCCCAGCCGAGTCATCGTGGCGAAGGGGGAGTAGGGCAGGGTGCGAAGAGGTATGAAAAGGTGCGAAGGGGTGAGAACGGGCAGGAAAAATGCACCCGCCGCAAGCTGACCCCTTCCTGCCTGTTCGCACCTTTTCATACCTTTTCGCACCCTCCCGCTGCCTGCCTCTTCGCACCTTTTCGTACCTTTTCGCACCCCTTCGCACCTGCCTCCCCATGCCTACCTACGACTACCGTTGCGACGCCTGCGAGCATTCCTGGGAGCAGTTCCAGTCGATCACTGCCGAGCCGGAGAAGAAGTGCCCCGCGTGCGGGAAGAAGAAGGCCAGGCGAATCATCGGCCCCGGCGGCGGCTTCATCTTCAAGGGGTCGGGCTTCTATCTGACCGACTACCGCAGCGAGTCGTACAAGGAAGGGGCGAAGGCCGACTCCAAGCCGGCTGCGTCCACCGAGAGCTCGAAGTCCGAATCGAAAAGCGAGTCGGCTCCCGCCCCGAAGGCCGACGCAAAGCCCTCGGCTTCGGCGAAGTCGGCCAAGTCGAAGGATTGAAGCCGTGACGACCTTTAGCGGCTGCCCGGCGTAGCGCAGACGGAGCACTCCACAACCACTGCGCCGCAGAGGCCGCGCGGCAAATTCAGTTCTGCTCCAGCGGCGTGTCGCTCTGTCCGAGTTCCCGCCTCAGGGCAGCGAGCGCGGCCCGCTTTTCTTCCGGCGACATGGCCGACAGAACATCCTCGGCCGACATGCCTTTCAATCGCTGCTCGGGCGACAGCCCTTCCACCCGCTGCTGCGGCGAGAGCCGCTTGCACAACTCCTCGGGCGGCAACTCACTCAGCAGCTTGTCGATGGTCTGACGAGCAAATTCCTCGAGTTGGGTCGCCATGTTGATATCCTCGCGATAGGCCTGAAATAACTCTAATAGTAGTGTACTCGTCTCGGTCGATCGAATGCGAAAATGGTCCCGGGCGTAGCGGAGAGATTCGGTCCGGGCGCTGAACAAGTGGAGCATCGCATTTTGCTCCGCCTGCGGCAGGCCATGCACGACGATCACCCGGATGTTCGCCACGGCCGGATAGACGATCTCGTAGACCCCTTCGCGTACGGGCTGCAGAATCCTTGCGTTGTCGAGGTTCTGCGGGTGGCGGACGCAGACCGCGTACAGTCTCACTTCGGACTCCGAGAGCGCCTCCTGCGGCGACGGCCCGGCCTGTTTACGGTAATTGACCGAATGGCCGATGAGTTCCGCGAGCGTCCACCCGTCGAGCGATTCCTGGTGCGACTTGAACGTGATGAGATTGTGCGGGGCGAAATCCTCGAAGCCGTCGGGCAGGGGACGCGGAACCGGTTTCGTGCCTCTGCGGATGAGGACGACATCGAGAAGCTGCTGGCGACGGGAGAGATCCATCTCCAGTTCGACGGTGACGTCGCTTCCCTGGAAGAAGTCGCTCCACGATAGTCCAAAGAGGCGATGCAGCGGTCGCGGTCCGGTCATCGAGCGATCCTCAAAGAGAACGCCATTGAGGCGCATGACCGCGGAGTTTGCCCGGTTATTTTGCTCTACGGCTGTTCGTCAGACGGGTTGAATAAGGAGCCCAGGAAGCCAGGAAAAAGACAAAGGATTGCCGAAGCAGAGGGAAGCCTGCACTAAGACTTCGGCGGGATTGCTTGATGTTCTTCTGTATTGTTCCTGGCCTCTTGGGTTCCCTATTCAACCTCTTCCGGGCTTGCGCCCGGGGTGTTGTGCTCGGAGTCAATTCTGGAACGAGGCAAAGAGCTTGAGAGTGAGTCATCCGGAATGCAGAGCCCGTGCGGTGAGCCCAGGCAAGCGGAATTGCCTCGCTCGAACGCGTTTCCTCCAGCTGCTCAAAGCGCACGGGGTGGTCCGGACCAGGCTCCGCTCACGTCATTTCCGCACGAACTTCCCATCGCCGCACGCGGGGTCACGCACAGTGGGGACGCATCGTCTCATGGCATCGCGGGTCGCAATGAGCCGTTGTAATTCAGTCGCAAGTCATTTTGTAATAGTGGTTTACAGGTTATTCGGTCGTTCGCGGCGGGACGTTTCCCGACCACTTTCTCGCCCCGTCCCTGATTCCGGCCAGTTCTGCCGAAGATTCCGATTCTTCCGGCCGATCTTATTAGGGCAGCCGATGATTCGAGTGACCGAGGTCAACCGAGCGGCTCGCAGCGTCCGCTATCTGGGATGAGGTTTCCGATGAAGGTCAGCCGTCTCACTCAATGGACTCGCGTCGCTCTGTGCTCCGGGGCCATGCTGTCGCTGTGTGCCACCGGCTGCATGCTTCAGACCACGGTCGGCGGCCAGACGCTGCCTTCCGCCTACTACCTGCGGGACGACGTCCAGTACTTCCCGGCCGGCCCCGAGTTCCGCCTGACGAACCAGGTGCGGGCGCTGGAAGAGTACAAGCTCAATCAGCAGGCGGCCCAGCAGGGCATTGCCAATCCTCCGGTCGGCGGCGTCCAGTAACGCTGGCCGTCGCGGCGTGCTGAAAACCTGAAAACACTCCGGCCTCCCAAGGCCATCATCCCTCCCATATCAGCTTCTCACGCCATCCGTCCCAGGAACGACGAAGCAGTTATGCGTGTGCGTCTGAAGAAGCGGGCACTCTGCTCCTTCAGACGTCGGGGGGGACCGCCCTTCGCGACCGACGAATCTCACTTCGAGCAATCGAACGGGATTCGTCGGTCCGCGAAGGGTCCTTTTTTGCGCCCGGCTCCTCTCAAAGAGGCCCCCACGCTCCGACGGTGCAATAGCGGGCGCGCACGGACGCTGTGAAACCATTCTGCCCGCGTCGGCACGAACGTTTGCTTCCAGCGCAGCGCACCGGCAACGTTCTCCGTGTCAGGTCGCTGACGGGCCGCACGGGAACATCTCCTGCCGGCGCAGCTCCTGCATCCGCGCGAGGCCCCCGCACGCATCGAGATATTCGTTGAAGCTCGTCGCGCCGAAGACGTAGCGGTCGAGCCACGCGGCGTGCGTCGCCGGGTCGCACTCGGCCTGCAACCATCCCCGCAGATGCTCCTCGTCCGAGAAATACTCGTACGGCATGTTGCCGGGATAGCTGCCGAAAGGGACTTCGCATACCGCATCGACGCAGAAGTACGGAATGGCGGTCGCACTCGGATCGCGCCGGATCTCGTCGTTCGAGATCAGCCGCTCGCAGGTGAGGATCACCCGCTTCGACGCCCGGGCCAGGTGGGGGTCGGCAACCGTGGTGCCGCGGATGCGGGCGTTGCCGTAGCAGTCGGCCTCGTGGACGTGGATGATTGAAACATCGGGCCAGAGGGCGGGCACGGCCACCAGCGCGGCGCCCGTGAAAGGGCATTCGATCATCGCCGAGGCGCTGCGGTCGAAGGTGTCGGTCCCGGCCATCGTCCGCATCGGGAGGAACGGCAACCCCATCGCCGCCGCCTGGAAACGGACCGCGAGCGCGTAGTTCGACCACTCGCAGATTTCGACCTCGCCCGATTGCATCACGCGTCGGGCATGCGCCGAGAGTCCCCGCGCTTCGAGACCGACGACGTAGGCGATGTCGACCTTCGCCAGCAGTTTCCCGCGGCCCGTCAGGTTGCCCGCACAAAGGATCTGAAAGTCGTGCGTGGCGGTGTGGCCGGCGAACGAAAGGTTCTGCTTCTTCTGCCGCACGATCTCGTGCAGGGCGGCTGTCGCGATCCGGTCTCCGCCGAACCCGCCGGAGGCAAGGTAGTCGCCGTCGTGGACGAAGCGGTCCACCGCGTCCTCGACGGTCATGACCTTATCGGTCAGACCCTTGGAACGGACGCGAAACGCCTGGCGGGCGGCGTCGCAGTCGGGGTTGGTAAACAACGGACCGCGACCGCGGAGCGTGGCGGCCTCGGAACGATTTCCCGTCATGTCGAGCGGCCCGGGCAGGTGGAGAAGCGACAGAAGAGCGAACCGCAACGTTGCGGCATCACGTCGTTGAGGCGGTCAGAGGAGCGCCCGCGGAAGCACTCGCGACCAGTTCCTCCGGCGTGTCGTGCGAGGCGGGCGCACTCGCCTTCAGAGACTTGCGGTAGAGACGATAAAAGCCATAGCCGAAGGCGGCCAGGAGCATCGGCGGCATGCCCAGCATGAACAGGATGCTCAACTCGAAGGCTTTCGAGCGGTTCTCATCAACCGCATTGGCTTCCCCGCAGAAAGGGCACGCGAGCGCGGTGGCGGCCACGGGGCCGAAGCAGAGCAGGGCGGCGACAACGAGCGAGCGCAGGACGGCGCGATTCATCGGAACCTCGCAAAGGGGAATCGGCCCTCGGGGCCGGAGCAGATCGGCTGCTCTCTACAACGTGTTCTATCATAGCAACGGGAGGCCGCGAGAGCCCACTCGGACCTCGGTGCGGCCCCGGCACGCGTCCCGCACGAAGTGTACACCAAGAGTGAGTCCGCCTCGGTAGTGGCCGGAGGGACTGGTGTGGGCATTCCCCCGTCGAAGTCGAAATCCGTCGGAACGAATCCAGGCGGCGGGCCCAGCGAATCTCGCGACTGAACCAATTCTTCATCAACCCTGAATGGGGAGTTCCATCATCTCGTGGTATCCCGCTTCGTCGGGAAGAACATTCGTGTGGCCTCCGGTCCGGCGAACCGTCCGCTCGATCAACTGGCGCGCGTCGAACGCGAGGTGGGATGTGCCGAAGACCAGTGCTGCCCGAGCCGGAGCGATTCGGCTCCTGTTGTTGTTCGTGGCGGGAATTTCGCTCAGCGGGTGCGGGAAGAAGCCGCCGGAGCCGACGCCCGTCGTCGAGATCCGCCGCAACTCGCCCGACGACGACCCCCCGCCGCCCCCATCGAAGCCGGTCATCAGCGAACCAGAACCCGAACCGCCAAAGCGCGGTCCCGTCTGGCCGGAAATTCTCGGTCCGTCCGAAGGTCAACTTCCCGCGCCGCGTGGCGGACTTGTCTGGCTGAACTCCCTGAAGGACGCCCTCGAACTGGCTCGCGTCGAGAAGCGGCCGGTCCTCGTCGTGGCCCGCTGCCCCGAGTCGAAGCAGTTCACCGAAATCGACGCCTTCCTCCAGCATCCGGACAGTGAGGGCGAACTCCTGTTGCGGCAGTTCATCACGGTGCGGCTCACGAATGCCTGGGATTTCGACAACCGCGTGCTCCGGTCCGAAGCCCTCCAGGACGGCGACTGCTCCTTCTGGGCGTGGATGCTGACCGAGACCGGCGGCGCCCTGGCCACCTTCGGGGGACGCGACCACGAAGGGGAACACACCCGCATTTCGGTGGCCGGTTTTCAGGCAGCGGCCCGCCGCGTCCTGGGCTACTCCTTCGATCCCCGCCGCCCCGACTGGCAGATCGATCCAAAGCCGCCCGACCTCTCCGGCCCGCCTCTCTCTCTCCGCGAGGCTCTTCCGGTCGGCTACCAGATGTGGAAGGACGACTTCCGAAAGGGCCTCAAGGATGTCGCCTGCCTGAGGTGCCATCAGGCCCAGGAAATCGCCCTCGAACATTTCTCCACCCTGGCGGGACTCAAGGCGATGCTCCTCTGGCCATACCCGGAAAACATCGGCCTGAAGCTCGATCGCGACGACGGACTTCTCGTCACCGCGGTCGACCCGTCCAGCGTCGCCGCAAAGGCAGGTATCGAAGCGGGCGACTCGCTCGGTTCGGCCAATGACCGCCGGCTCTTTTCGCAGTCGGACTTCCGGTCTGTCCTGCAGGATCTGCCGTACGTGGGCGGCACCTTGCGGCTGCGGTGGATGCACGGCGATGAATTGCGGGAAGGCACGCTCGTGCTGAGCGACCGATGGCGCGAGATGGCTCCGGAAGTCCTGTCGTGGCGGCCGTCGCTGGTATTCGGACCGCTCGGCCTCGTCCCCGGATTCTTTCCGAAGGGACTGAACGACGGACAGCGGAAGCGGTTTCGCATTCCCCTCAACACCATGGCCGTCCAACCGCAAATGAACGCCGACTCGCCCGCGGCCAGTGCGGGACTTCACCCCAGCGACGTCATCATCGCCGTGAACGGACACAATCCCAACTACGACGAGCACACCTTCATCATCTGGTTCCGCCGCAACGCCATCCCCAATCAGCTCAATCCGCTCGACGTCATCAGCTCCCGCAACGGCCAACGCCGCAAGCAGATGATCACTCCGATTCCGTACCGTCCCACCGAATGACGCCGCAGTGGTCTCCTCTCGCCAGAAAAGGAGAAAGCGTCGGGTGAGACAATGCCTCCCACCCGACGCTCGCATTTCATCGAGACAGGTTCGTTCCCAGGATTGTGGGAGTTTCTGTCAGAACTCGCTGAGGACTTCGTTTCCGGATCGGCTGCCGAGCGCCCGCCAGGTGATCAGGCTGATGTTACTGC
>JADZEF010000231.1 GCA_020850695.1 Planctomycetaceae bacterium
GATGCTTTGGTCCCCGCCGCATCCGACGCATTCCGGCAACCCAAGCGGGGCGTTGAAGGTGAAATCCGGGCCGGAGAACTCGCTGTTGCCGCAACCCGGAGAGGCGAGGAAGTCGGTCAGTTCCACGGTCACCGGGTCGGCCAGATCGATCGCGATTCGCACCAGAGCGGACCATCCGTCGTCGCAGGTGTAGCAAACCTGCACATAGACCGATGCCGTCTCATCGCAGAGCGTGAGCGAGTAAGACGCGAACCAGACGAAATCGCACCCGAGGGCGGACTCGAATTCGGGGTCTTGTTGGAACTCCGACTCCAGTTCGCCAGGCGGATTGAGGTCGGTGCAGCCGGCGAAGTCGATCGTGATGCAGCCGCTCCCGATGCCTAGCCGGCATTCGCAACCCTCAGTGACCGCCTTCCCGTGGATGCTCAGCGTGCCGCATTCTTCGGGGCATGGTTCCACCGGAGTGCAGGCCTCGTCATCCGGGGCGCAGGTGATTTCGTCGCCCGTTGTGCAGGGAATGTTCCCGGCGACGTAGGCCCCCACGCTGCTCGCGACGAGATAGGCGTACGTCCCGCGATTCGGGTTCGTCCCCGGCGCGGCGGGATGGCAGGAGATCCGGTTGCCCGAGGTATCGTACTGCCGCAACTCATAGGCGTAGTGCTGGACTGCGGAACTGAAGTCGCCAGCGAGAACCCAGAGGTCGATGCCGTTCTGGATGGAGACAACCCCGACGCCCATTTGGGCATCGAACACCGGGCCGTCAGTGGAGAGGTAATCTCCTTTGAGTAGCACGCCCCACTGTGGCGTCGCCGTGTCCGCGTCCCATCGCTCCAGCGTGCATTCCAGGAACCCCGCATCCTTCCCGATGTAGAGGTCATTCGACGGATAGAGGGACAGGCTGCGGACCCGGGCGCACGGCGCGCGGTAGATCCAATCCAGCGTCGTCGCGTCCCATCGTTCGATGTGGGTTCCGACAAAACTGAAGAACGCTCCGAATGCATACGAGGCCCCGCCCCAGGCCAGGTAGATCGAATCGCTACTGAGGGCGATGCTGGACGCCGCGTATCGCGCCAGCGTGGGCGTGTAGGCCGTCTGGAAGCCGTAGACCCCGAGGATCGCCCCGCTGCCGTCGATCTTCACCCCGAGGCCGACGTCGCTCCCGACGATGACTTCGCTGCCCGCGGTGTAGACGTTGATCCCGTCGTTGGCGAGCGCGAAGACCTTTCCGACGTTGGTGAGGCCGGACGTGTCGGCGTCCGTCTCCGTCGTCCAGACCGTGGATCCGTCCGACGCGTTGAGTTTTCGGACGCGAAGATAGCCCGGATCAGAGAGAAGGGTGGCATCGAAATACTTCGCCCCCCACACCGAGTTCCCGTCCGCCGTGATCGCATCCGAGGGACAATCCGCGGTCCAGAGCAGGTTCCCGGACTGATCCCACTTCTCGATCGTGCCGCCGTAGCCGACGTAGAGATTCGTGCCGTCGGACGCGAGCGAGACGACCGGGTTGCACCCTGACTCCGATTCCGGCCTCGACCAGACCACGGCGGGCGTGTCGTCGACCAGCCGGTGCCTGCAGCACGGGGACGGTTCGCAGCAGAGGTAGGGATGCGGGCAGTCGCCTGGCATGTCAGCCACTCCCGCAGGACGGTTCGCATTCGTCGGGCAAGAACAGATACGGGAAGGTCATGCCGACGACTGGAATCACGATCCCGTGCGTTCCGGCGAGCCCAGCGAGCCCGATGGCAGTGCAGGTCACGTTGCGGCCGGTGTCCCCCGAGTCGTCGTGAATGCTGACAGTGACCTCTTCAAACGCCCCCCAATCGTCGTCCGCGCATCCGTGATAGTTCTTCTGGTACAGGTCGACGGCCCGTTCCCGCCGCCACTCGTCCTTTTCCCAGTTGACCACCTCGGTCTTCGTGCCGTCGCCCAGGCTGCGCCAGATCACCTCGCGAACTGCTCCGTCCGGCTCGATCGCCGCGGGCCCGTTATAGACCCGTCGCTTCTTTCGGTTGTTGTTCCTGCGGGCATAGAACGCTTCGCCGCGCTCCACCGCGCGGGCCGTGATCTCGGAGTTATTCTGGATCGTCTCCTCGAAGTCGTAGAGGGCTTCCAGGTCATCCATCAGGACTTCAAACGTCCCCGGGCAGGTCGTGAGCGACGAGTCGTACGTCGATGCCAGGTACTCCCGCACCTCGCACGCGCTGAGCGTCTGCCGGATCTCGTCTGGGACGGAGTACGTTTTCGGGAAGCAGACCTTCACCTTTTCGGGGATGAGCACCCGATCCGAGTCGATGGCTTCGGCGTCCTCGAGCAGCAGCCCGCCGCCGGAGTCTCCGCCGGACGCAGTCCCCAGGTCGGACAGGAAGAATGACGCCGTGGTCGGACGGTAGACGACCGCCGCGCCCAGCCGTGCCGCGATGTCGTGATAGGCGTCCCAGGCCGACATGCACCGGAAGATGAACCGCTCCGGGTTCTCGGCCGGCGTCAGGCCACCGCTCAGCGAAGGAGCCGCTCCGGCAAGCGAAGGCAGCAGTCCCCAGACATGGTCCAGCATCTGTTGCCAGGTCCAGGGCGAGCCGCCGTTCTTCGACGCGGTGAAGTAGTCTTCCTCTCCCCCGATCGTGCTGCGGACGTTGAACGTCTTATTGATGAACGACATCGCGAGGAAGATGCGGCAGTCGGCCAACTCGACCAGGTAGAGGTCCGTCGCCTGCTGCAGCTCCCGCCCGGAGATGCGGACAGCGGAGACGAAATAGAGATTCGGGAAGCTGACGGACAAGCGGCCGGAAGTGATCCGCAGCGTGAGTGCTCGCGGGTTTGCTGAGTCATCGGACCGGATCTCGTCCAGATCCTCTTTCCGCATCAGGAGCCACGCGCGGCCCGCTTGCTTCCCTGTGGGGCAGGTGAACTTGTTCGCCCGGCCGTAGATTGAGGATGGGTCGCCCCCGGCGCCGGCAATCTGTTCCATCGCCGTACCGGCTTCGATGACCCGCAGGCCGTCGATCGTCCAGGATGGAACCTCAAGCGACATGGTTCATGCTTCAATGCGGGGACCGGCGGTCGTCAGGGGGTTGAACGATGGGCGCCGGCCCCCGCTGGGGTTTCAGGTGCGGCGGTCGGCGGCGTGCGACTGCCTGATCAGCTTCAGTTCGTGCTTGACGATCGCCCTCTCCGCCGGCGTCAGCTTGTCGCGGCCCTTCTCTCGCTCCACGGCGGCCGCGATCGCCTTCTCCCGGCTGTCGGTCATGGCCTTCTCATCAACCGACGCTTTGCCGTCCTCGTCCTCGGAAACGAAGTCGTCAGGGTGCCAGGCCAAGGCGAGTTGTTCGTCGAACTCCATCGGGTCTTCATCGACCGCAGAGACGACGTTGTCGAAGATCTCGTCCGGGTCGCGGTACTCTTCTCCGACGTCGTCCGGGATTCCGGCCATGATGGCCTTGATGATCCGTCCCGCGATGTAGGGGCGGCATTCGTCCATGGCGGTGAGGAGCGTCGACTTCAGGTAGTCGTCCTCGGCGTCGAACAACGTCTGGCCTTCGGCTCGGTCCGTAACCGCCTTGAGGAAAGCGCGGTGCGTTTCCTGAACGCGTGCCTTGAGTGGGAGACGGTCGAGGAACCGATCGCGTTTCTTGCGAGCATTGGCGTAAACCTGATCGCGTTCCGCAGTCGCCGCGGGTCCACCGCTCGGTGACGACGCGAACTGACCCTTGTTGCCCTGCTGGCCGCGCGGATGCTTCGATTCGTCGAAGCCTTCGCTCATCTGCGCGGTCGGCTCGCCTTCGGATGCTGGCGGATTTTCAGGAGTGCCGTCCTGTGGCGAGTCGGCTGGGATCTTTTCCGGGCCCTTCCCTGCCTGGCTCGGCGTCGCCGGCATCAACTCGTCGAGGTTCACCTCGGCATTGACGATCTCGTATTCCCGGGACTCGAAGTTGATCCAGACGAGAGGGTCGAGAACCTGCTCTTTGATCTCCGTGACCAGGCTCCGCAGGTCGACGTTCTGGGAGAGGAAGAACGTCATCAGCGGGATCGTGCGGCCCGCGAAGCTGCCCGTGCCGACCGCCGTAGAAACGTCGTCCGGAATCCCCAGGCCGCGCATGATGGCCGTGTCGAGCCGGTCGCCGTAGTTGAGGATTTCGCTGGCGCTCCCGTTGATCTGCGGCGGGACGTACTCCCAGTCCTTTTGGACGTTGCCTTGAGAGTCGAAGGAGAACGGGAACGTCATCACGGCCCCGGTCTGCGCCATTTCGGCCGCCTGACGGGCGATGTCGCTCCAGGGAATGCTCTTCGTGGGGTCGCGCGGGTCGGTGTAGTTTCCGGGGGGATGGAACAGGATGCCGCCGCCGAACGCGTTCTTGTAGAACCAGAGCTTCCGGATGTCCTTCGCGCCGCCGCGGGCCGTCTTCTCGACCCAGGCGTCATAGCAGCCCTCCAGGTCGCTCCGGCCGTCCCATGATCCGTTCTTCCGGCGATGGACGTAGACGAACGACTTCAGCCCGACCAGGTCCAAGGGCGATTCGGCGGGCCTTCTGTGGTCTTCCACCGGCTGCTCATCGCTGCCTGTCCCGCCGATCGCACTTCGGAGCCGGAGCCCCCACTTCTCCCCGCGCTTCGTCAGGATCGTGAAGTCGTTCGGATCGAATTGGCGGTACTTGTGGAACTTCACATAGCGGTCATCAGGGTCGAGCCGATAGATCATCTCTCCGCCGGCCCGGCTGTAGACCTTCGCGTCGAGGATCTGTGGAACAGCGTGAGTCCAGAGCTTCCGAAGCGTCTCGCCGGCGAACTTGACCAAGTCGGGCCGACCGACGATCTCGAACTTCGGCTTCAGCAGCGGAGCGATCTTCATCCCGAGCCCGAGCGTCACCTGCTCGTCGAACAGCATCCTTTCCGCGGACCGGATCGTGAACAGCGGCAGCCGCATCTCGGACCATCGGGCGCGATCGCGCGGCTGGGGGCGATACTCCCCGGATTTGACGACGAACAGGTCATCGAATCGCTGCGGATCCATTACGCTCCCTGCCCTTCAACCAACTGGCGCTTCATGATTCCCGCGACCACCTTGTCTGCCAGTTCCCGGTCGCCCGTGCTCCTGATGAGCAAGTCGTGGATTCCTTCGAGACTCGTCCCCTGGCTCACCATTCGCTCGAGCGTTTCAGCGGCGATGAGGCGATCGAGATTCAGGAGGAGGCCGGCACGCTCGCGTCGACTAAGTCGGGCGGGGTCGGCGCCGTAGTAGAAGCGGAGTTTGGCGTCTTGTCGAAAAAAGCCGCCGTGCGGCCGTTCTCCTCATTCATCGCGTCGGCGAAACGCATCGCGGCCCGGACGCTGACCTTCACGCCATGGACTTCGGCGAGATAGCCCTGGGTAACCTTTGCGAAGCTGGCGTCGTCACCGGCAGTCTTTCGTCGCTCGGTGATCTCGTCGATGACGTCGAACGGATCGACCAGGAGCGTTTTGCCCCCGATCTCAACCTTGAAGTACCCGTCGTCCTCGATCGTCACTGTCTTCGCCGGCTCGCCGCTCATCGCAATACCCCCTGAAAAGCCTGCCGAATGGCCAATTCAGAGAATGGCATAGCTGGTAAGGCTGCCGATGCTTTGACGCCGTCCCAAATGCAAACATCCCCTGAGTGGATCACTCAGAGGATGGAGCAAGTGGGACGGTTGGCAAGAGGGGGATAGGGCGGAATCGCGTCAGTCGCGACCTTCTGAAGGCCGCTCTGTCGAATTCACCCAAGGAAGGCGAGCCATCAGTTAGTGAACTGGCGGCGCGGGTAAAGTCATTGAAATCCAGCCAGTTGATCGACGAGGGGCCGCAGCGGGTGCTGCGATTGTAGCCGTGCAGCTCACGTGAATCTCGGTCGGCAGCTGGGCGAATCAGCCAGGGCTGACCGGGCTGTGCGCGACTCGCTCTCTCCGGCAGCCGGGCGATGGCCGGGCTCTACTCGCTTCGCTCCCGGAGCCTCGGAAGAGAGTCTCCGCACTTCGGGTGACAATCCCTATCGCAATCAGGGGCTCGACACTCTCGCCCTCACTGGACGAGCCGATTGGCCAGCACGCCGACCGTTACCCCGAGAGCGAAGACGATAAAAGTGCGGAGCGTACCCCAAAAGAGCTTTCGTCGTCGAAATCGCACGTCACGCCGCACGACGGAGTCTAGCGACACTCCGTCAATCGCGGCGACAACGCTGCTCAGTTTGTCTTTGAACTCCGCTCGCCCGTATCTCTGCCGAACTGATGGTCGCAGGTCGAGGCAAAGCGGTTCAATGTTGCCTTCTGTGTACGCTCTCTTAAGCGAGGGCGGGAAGAGCGAGAACAACTCAGCCCCGAAATCACTGATCTCATCAGAAACCAGGATCACAATCCGATCAATCCCGCGGAGCTCGATCCAAGTTGCAACTTCAAACTCCACCCAATTAGAAACAGCAGCCTTTCTTGAGGCGAACAAGATGAGAAAAGCGGACTCCCTCATCGCGCCTTTCAGGGCTTCAGCGAGTTCAGGATGGCGTTCAAGATGTTGCTTGATGTCGGTCTTGTCACGAAAGACGCTCCGCACCTTTCGCAACGGGCTTTTTATCACCTGCAAGTGCTTCCGGACGAGCGATGCGAGCTTCTCGTCATGACTCTGGTTGTACGAGATGAAGGCGGCATACTGGGGCTGCGCTATCGTGGTGGCATTAGTGCTCATTGGACGGAGAGAGAGGTGTGCGACTCGTACTGAGGAACGCTGGGTTTCGGCATCCGCTGAGAATGTTTTCGGGATTGTATCCGAGGGCACCCAGAGAATCCGCCTGAATCGAGCAAGAATGGGCCTGACGCCCCTCGCCCGTCAAGAGGTGCCCCATCTTTCAGATGCAGAACAGACGAGTGAGGGGATGTCGTCAACAAGCGGTTCGCCCATCTTTTCAGGCGTCCCAACTGCCCTAACCTCATCGAGTGCAAACCACCTCATGAGGTCATCGAATGGCGTCATCGCTCGGCAACACCGGAACGATTTCCTACAACGGCTGGACCTTCGCGGGTCCGCGGATCAAGACGGCCCTGTCGATCCAGCCCGAGTACGACCGATCCGGCCGGACGGTCATCTCGGATACTTACACGATCGACGTCACCGCCTGGGTAACCGACAACTCGGACGGCCTCGGCGGAACGGGCGGGTCGGCCTCGCTCAACATGACGTCCATTGCGACGCTGCTCAGCCAGTCGGGCGGGGCGCTCGTCTTCAGCGGCCTCGGCTATGGTGACATCGAGGTCAACACGAACGCGAGCAACCGGGATCTGAAGTTCGGTCCGAAGCCCCAACTGATCCGCTGCCGACCCATTGGGGGGACCGGCGCCTTCGAGGTGATGTGGACCGTGACCGCGTGCATTGCCCGCTGCGGTTCCGGATCGATCGTGGGAACCGTTGGCAATCTGCGGTCCTTCAACTACGGCGCGACGTACAACATCGACCGCGCAGGCCTGCTGACGCGGACGGTCGCGGGGACGATCGAAATCATCCTCAACCGCAGCAGCGCGGGCGCGCAGACCATCGCGAAGACGGTCGACGACTTCAAGGGGGCGTTCTCAGTGACGATCCCGAACGGATTCCGCCGGGACCGCTACGACTGGCAGATCGCGGACGACAAGAGTAGCGCGAACTTCACGATCGTCGATTCCGAGCTGCCCTCGAACAACGCGTTTCCGCCTGGGGTCATTGACATGAGTATGACGCATTCGGTCGGTGTTTCCCGGCCCCGTATTGCGACCATCACAAACACGATCTCCGGATCTGTCGACTATTGCCGCCCTTACACTGCTGGCCTCGTGTGGGAGCGCGTGCTCATGATTATTCGGGAACGCATCCAGAACGCTAAAGCCAAAGCAAAAAACGCGGTCATTCTTGACGACGTCCTCATCACTGAGTCGATCTTTGAACGTCGGATTGACTTCTCGGTGCGATACCGAATCCTCGGAACGAAGTTTGGAAAGCTGCTTTCCACAACCGGCCTTTTCTCCCCAATCGCCAGCACAAATTTTCAAAGCTGGGGCCAGTCCCTCGATCAAACGGCATGGCACAACCGGGGCGTCTCTCGCCTGAAGATGAACGCCGCAGACGACAAGATCGTCGACGTCTGCAACCAGCCTGGGACCATCAAGATCACCGACGTCTACGAGAGTCGCGGGGCGAGCCAGAACCAAGGCGAGCTCACGAACGACTGCCCGCCGAAGGATTCGTCCTACATCGGCTACGACAGCTGGCTGAAGGTCGACACGGACACGCCCACTGTTGAACTGTATCCGATCCCGAGCGTGTCTCCGGCGGCGTCGGTGGTCGCTGGCGGCCTCGGGGCGGCAGCCCTGGGAGCCATGGTCAAGGGCCCGGATGGATCGGCCTACCCGCCGGGAACCGAAAAGCCGCCCAGCCTTGGGTCGTCGCTGGTCCGCAGCATCCTCCAGAAAGTCGGTGAGGCATCGGTCAAGGTGACGCTCTCAGGTCGCGGGCTTCGCGTCTGCTACCCGGTCGAGATCCCCAGCCTCGTGAAGATCTGGGAGAAAGAACCGAAGATCCAGCGGTCACTCTGCACGATCGAGAACAGCGAAATCGGCACGATGGGCGGCCTGCCGGTCTACGCGGCGAAGTGGTCATTGACCTACATCGTAGCCTTCGATGATCCCTCGGAGATCGCCCGCATCATCGGCGACACGTCGAGCGCCGTGATCAAGACCGACGATGACCAGAACCGGAACAAGCAGCCGGTCGACAAGAGGAAGTGATTCGTCTGAGGCGTTCTGCAAAAGTAAGTACGCTCCACCGCCATTCTTGATCTCTCCGCTACGTTTCAGGGTTTGCTGAGCTGCAACCCTGGCAGTGGAGTCTGGCGACGGGCGTGGGCTGACTGGGGTGAAGCAGAATGTGTGGAAGCGGCGGCTGCGGGAGTTGAGCGTGGAACGAGTCGATTGATGCCGTTCCGGGCGATTGCTTCGCCAGGTCGTCTCTCGCCTAAGGGGTCTCCAAGGCCCTTGTCGCAGTCGCAGTCAGGACACGCTGGCTGGGGTCGGCGGCAGAGGTCCCTTCTTGATGAAGATCTTTTCCAGCCGGTTGCGATCGATGTTTTGAACGACGACTCCGATCGGGCCTCCCAGCAAGAGGCCTCCCAACCCACCGAAGAGGAACACGCTGATGACCTCGACACCGGCTCGATTGAGGGGCGCGACCCACGTCAGCAGGATCGCCAGAACGAGGCCGACGGCGGCGATGAAGTGCCAGGTCGGAATGCGATGAGGGCCTCCGGGACGTCTGGCGCGCCATTCCGCAATGCTCTCGATTCCATACGAGGCGGCCGCTCGGCGGAAGCCGGACCATTCCCGATATCGCGAGAGACCAAACGCGGCGGCCGTCCCCACGACCAGGATTCGCATGCCCCAATGCGTAGGGATTCCCAGCCTGCCGCAGACGGTGACGAGAATTGCGGACGGAATCCAACTGACGAAGCAGGTTCCGACGACCAGCCCGGTCATGATCAGGCAGCCGAGGCCGGCCCTAGGAGGCCGGCCGTCGGAGCCGTCTCCGCTTGGCGACCCGAGGCCTCGATAATACTCCTCGACCCATTTCTGCCGTTCCCACTCGAGATATCTCCGGTCGGCGTCATCCATGGCATCGGTTCCCGTAGAGTCACTGGTTTCTGTTGGAAAAAAGATGGCCCATCCGGCAATCGCGAGTTTAGTAAGCGTTGCCCAATAACGGTCACACTTTCTCGCTGCAAGAGCGCCAACTCCACCCCTTGGAAGAAGGACTCATAGAGACAAGGCGTTCGTCGCAAGCGGCCCACCCCGCCGGCAGTGGAGCCGCTGTCTATCAGAAAATGCTCACGGACGGAAACGCGGGTGTTCGTCATGTCTGCCATGACACCCCTTGCCCCGCCTCTCCGTGCCCGGCTATTGTGGCCGGCGGAGGTGAACCATGAAGAAGGGCGCTATTGCGTCTGTCGTTGCGGTTATTGGAATTGTCGCTATTGCGGCTCTCGCTCGGCCAGCAATCGAGTACGCGACACAGACGCCAGAGCAGCAGGCCGTCAGGGCGTGGCTGTCAGAGAACTCCGCAACCGGAAAGTGGGAAGAGGTCCGCTGGTGGGACGCGGTTGAGCACCCGGAAGGCGGACGCTTGGTAAAGCTGAAGTTTCGCCACGCATCCCGTTCCGGACCGTCAATCAATGAGGCGGTTTGGCGGGTTCGAGACGGCCAGGCGACGCCATTCACAGACGCGGAAGTCGGCTACGCAACGATGTCCGACATTTTCCCCGAAGACGGAGTATCGAATCCTCAGGCGTTCTCTGAGGCCACGGCACGCGAAGAGCAGTACCGTGAGTTGGCCAGGGCCGCTTTCGCGAAGCGATTCATGGATCCGAACATCAAGGTCAGTAAATGGTGGAAGTCGGTGAAGATCAACAAATCACAGAGGGCGATTCAGGCGACATTCGAAGCCGACGACGAAGGAAACGTCAACCCGAATTTTCCATGGGTCGCTGTGATCGAAGGGAAAGAAGCCTTCGTTCCGCTCGACCCGACAGAAATGAGCAAGCTCTTCGACTGATCAGTTCTTCTGTGGAAAAATGGGCACGCCCACAACCTTCTGCGGCTGGACCTTCTTCCCCTGTACCAGCGGCGCGCCACCAAGAGGAATCTCCATCCCGAGGAACTCTTCCATCCATTCGTCGCCGTTGTTTTGCTCTTCTCGCTTCTTATCTTCTTCGATCCCAAGGAGCTTTTTCTGCGCCTTCAGGACCTCTCCAAGATCCTTTCGTCCGAGCATGACCGCATCGATGGTGCCCTCAATGAGGCCGTCGGCAATCCCTGTCGCCAGGGGCCAATACTTTTCCATGAACTCGACGATTTTCTCGGCCGCAGGCAGGAATCGCGTGGCGAGCATATCGAGCAAGTGAGCGCGGAAGTTCTCGATCGCCTGCTCCGACCGACTCTGAAGTTCCACGAAGCGGGCAAGGTTGGCGTCCAGCATCTGCGCCCGCCGCAGATCCCCCATCGTGTTCGCGACTTCCGCCCGGCCCTGAGCCATGGCCGTCTGCGGCGCGAACTCCGCGTACCGCTTCACGGCGGAGTCGAACGCGTCGGCCAGCTTGTCGGCCGCCACTTTCGCGGCGAGGAATCCGCCGACCACGACGCCGGCCGCAGTGGCGGCCCCGCCGAGCGCTCCAGCCAACCGCCCTCCGGCCGCCGCTGCTGCTCCTGACTCTCCCCCCGCGGCAGCGCCGGTCCCCGCGCTCTGTCCCCCACCCCTCAGCATCCGCAGCTGATCAACGCTCATCCGCTCCAGCGCCTTCGACTGCGCTTCGAGCGGCATGTTGTCGAATTTCTCCCGGAACTGCTGGGCGATGGCGTCCTGCTGAGCCTTTTGCAGTTCCGCCCGCTGCTTCGCAATCTCTTTTTCGATCTCCGCCGCTCGCTCCATCCGGTCCCGGATCTGATCGAACAGGTTCACGACGGCGGCGAACTTGCCCAGCGTCTGGGAGACCGAATACAGCCCGAGGATCTGCGTTCCTCGGCTCGCGGCGTCGGCGCCACCGAACAGCCCGCCGTTCTGCTGGCGCAGCTCCTGGAGCCCTTGGATGCGCGCGATGATGGCCTGCTCTGCAGCTGACCGCTGGCGCATCGACGCAGCCTGAGTCGCCGCCGCTTCCTTCACTGCGTTCTGAATGCGCTGGGTGGCGTCGGAGAACGCGGTGGAGAAATCGCCGAGCCGGGACCCACGCGGCTCGAAACGCGGCGTCGGACCGGGGGCGACTCGCGAGAAGTCGTCATCCCCGGGCCCGTCGTCGATGCGGATCCTGCGCGGTGCCTTTGCCATTCCCGAAACTCCTCACGCGATGAGGCCGGTGAGGGTTGATCGTAAGGCACTTGGGATGGCTTGCAAGGTGAGGTCAGTGGTGGTTGGGTCAGATCAGTTCGTCCCGACCCATTTTTCCAATCACAAGTGGCTGGCGAACTGCGAAACGATTCCATCTACCAGCTGCGAAAGCTGATGGATGAACCGAAGAACCGACTGACCCTTGACAATCTCCGGCTCCCGGAACGCGATCTCAAACGCGAACTGGAGATCCTCCTTCACTTCCGGGTGAAGAGTCCCGCGAACTCCCCCGATCACTGTGCCGTCATCCAGAATCACGTTCTGAATAGGCATTCCGAGGGTAAACGTTCCGGATCTTTCGCCGCGAGTGAGGGTGACAGCAGCGAGAGCATCGCTATACCCAACCATGAGCAACAGGTGGTGCTTATCAATATTGTTGAGATGGTGAAGCGCCCAGATCTCGTCTGTGCCTCCCTTGTACGGCTTGGTAGCGCTGATGAGGTCCATCGCTGCTGCGCTCATTCCCTTTACCTTAGCGGGGCTCTTGGCTTCATACTTGGCCAGAGTGTCAAAGATCGGGAATCCAGTCTGATTTGTAGGATTGTTTCCGTTGGCTTCGATCAGCTTCCAAACCAGATGGTCGAGCGCGGATCGCAGGTTGTGAATAGCGTCGCCCGTAATCAACGAGAGTTCCAAAGGTGGGTGTTTGACAACCTTGATCTTATAGATGCGCTCTAGAATTCCCGGGTTCGTCTCGATAACCATTTGGTACGGGTTGGAGCTACGGAAGGCGTTCAGCCTTTCCTCAAATTCGAGGATGTGCTTATTGGCCCGATCGATTTTCGCCCGAATCTGTTCCAGTCGACCTGTCATACTACCAACCTTTGACGACGTCGAGCGTGGTGGTGACACTGGGGCGGGCGAAGGCGGAGCGTCCGGACGGCGGTCTCGATGGTTCGCAAGAACTAAGTCGGAACCGAAGCATCTGGCTTCCGGTCGGCGATTAGCTGCGTCAAGCGATAATCGCCATAGCGGGCTATGGTCGAAGAATTTCGTGTTTCAGTGATGCTGCGCTTGCGTGTGCTGGCCCGGAGCAGTACCGGTGCAATGCGGGGAGTGTTTCGAGATCCCGATCCGACGGGCTCGTCGGCCTTCACGGGAGACCAGGCTAAATGCCTCGAAATGTTTCGTTGTGGATCTCTTCGAGGCATTCGAAGTGCAGTTCATCTGGCCATGCGGGCTGCTGTTTGGTCTGCGTGGCAGAGTTCAGGTATATGATTGCGTCGCCCGACAGGAATCGCATTTTGGGGAATGCGACAAAGTCTTCGTACCTGCGTTGCACTGATCCATCCCGATCCAAACACAGTACATCGAGCGACTTTAGGTGCTGGTTTCGGATAATAGAAGCCCGAAGAAGGTACTGTATATAATAATCTCCATCGGGCAATGAATATCCAATAAAACGAATATGATTCGCCGACTCAATCAGCCAGCGGCCAAGCTTCCACGATTTCGCAATTTGCTTGTTCGAGAGAGTCTTGTTCCAAGTCGGTGGAATTATCTCTCCGTCATCGGCACTTCCATGAAGTTTTGCCAGACAGCCTGAGAACACATCCTCGCCAGGGGCCTTATTGAAATCCTTCCGAAAGTGCTTTCGGGTGAGGTAATGAGTATTCAGGTAGTCCGCAACATTCTCAAGGATTGTGTCATAATTTAGAGTTATGACCGCGTACTCACACTGGCGCTCAACAGGACCCGCCATCGCCTGATATTCGATTGAGTTCGGGCCAATTCGCTCGAAGTATTTCCGGAACGAGTGTTGGAGAATCGCTCCGACGAAATACCCATACGCATTAAATGGGGTTGGTCCAAGGAGAGTTTCGGACCAGTTTGTTCGGATTAGTGGCGGCGTCAGTGGGTCTGGGAGTGATGGTGTGCACGCTCTTATAACATCGAGTACAAATTGGACGAACCGCTTGCGCGATGCTTTTTCATTCGCGAGCGTCGATCGCATTTCCAGTAACGAGAGAATCTCCTCAATATTGAACAAGTTCGTATTGAAGTAATTCTTGCAAACCGAGAGCTCAGTGATTGTTTCAAAGACCTTTTGGAAATGCGCATATTTATTCACGTCTGATCGGAATAGGTCTTTGGATCGATCCAAGAAGTTACTCACAACCGGAAGACCACACGGGGCCGAGAATCCAGCCCCAAGAATGTAAAGAACCTTTTCCACTTCGGCGCTCCGCGTTTTATGCCTTTTCTACAACACGAAGGCACGCTGTGCATCTTCGTCAGACAGGAACGTCAGGCTCCATTCCGTCGACCGCTCCAAGTTCATACCACGGACTCCTGCCTGGCGCGAACCCCTCTGCATTACCAGCGCCGGTAAACATACCCGAAGCACGGGACGCCGCACCACAATGGCGTAATACGCACCGATCAGCACCGACAGCACGGCGGCACCAATCCGGGGGACCGAGTTGGGCTTGCCGGTGGTCAGGGGGATCCATTTGAAATTCCGGTCCGGCGGGAACGGCATGGAAGGTGCGTCACGGAACGGGCCTGAGCACGGTGTAGTAGAGAACCGTGTAAACGGCTTTCAGAACGAACGACACGACGAAGGCGATGACGAACCATTTCAGGAAGCTCTTCAGAAAGCCTTCCATTGCGTTACATCCACCCCCGATTCTACCCCACCGCGTAAGAAGAAACCCCGCCAGTCTCCCGGCGGGGTTGGTCACTGTCGTGGAGACGCTGGTACGAGAGGGACGTGAGAGTCAGCCGACGCGAAGCAAGTCGCTCCCCCTTGGCCAACTCTCACGTCGTCGTGAACCAGCCGATGGCCCCGGCCCCCGTATCGTACGGCATCATCATCATCTCGATCGGCACGCGCCGGACACTGGGGGCGAACTTCAGCGCGTTCCGCGACTGCTCACTGATCACGGACTTGCTGGCCGTCAGGCTGGCCGGAGACGAGGCGGCCGTGGTTCCCGAGGCCGCGGTGAGCACAAGGGCCTTCACGATGCTGGACGCATCCGCCATCCGTCCGACCACGCCCATCAGGCCGACCGTGGCCGAGAACGGCCAGGCCACCGCAGTGAGGCCAGACGCGTACTCGATGCCCTCGAAGATCAGAGAGACGTCGCCGCCGAGGTAGACGGCATCGATCAACGACCGGCCGTAGAGGTGGGACTGGTCCAGCCGCTCGAAGTGCCAGCGGATGAAGAGTTCCCAGCCCTCGCGGGTCTGACCGATGCCGTTGCCGTTGTAGGTCCCGCTGTACGGGCCCGCGATCGCTGCAATCAGTGCCATGGGTCATTTCGCTCCGTTTTCGCAGCCATCGCAGCCCTGAGGAAAGTCCTCCGGGTCCGCATCAACGAGACCATCCCCGAGCGGGGCCTGTTTCGCCGCCATCAGCTGGAATGCCTGGGACGCCTTGCACGCTTCGCACGTCACCGCGGACGTCTCCCCCGTCGCGTGGGGCGGCAGCCGTGCCGTCGGCCGGCAGGCGACCGAGTAACGGGCCGGTCCCACGGCGCCGAGGCCACCAACAGGCGACAGGCCGCCGCTCTGGATCGGTCCGTTCGCGTCGGGAACGATGAGATGGATTCGGACAGGTCCTGTCTGGCTCATGGATCTTCTTCCCACTCGGAACCGAGTTCAGCGATGGCCCGGATTCTCCGAGCTCCAAAAAATGTCATCGTGCGGGACAAGCCTTGCGGCTGGGGCGTGATGTTCGGTGGAACCACGGCCCCCCACCATTCCGGCATCTGGTCTTCCGGGACCGTGCCGAACACAAACGTGAGCAGTTCCCCGCTGACGAACTTCGACGCATCCCCCGTGATGTAGGCGTTCGCCGCGTTGATCAGGGCGATATTCCCTTCGACCGCGAGGCAGACCTGTTCCGAAAGCCATTCCAGAGCAAGGATCGCGTCCTGGGCGGCCGCCGCGAACTCTTCGCCCCACCGGTCCCGGGGAATCTGTGCCGTCTTCAGGCTGATCGTGATTCGCACCCCATGCACATGGTCGGAGTAGTAGCTGCCCCCCGGCACGAAATCGCGATGTGACCGCCACTCCCCCGGATGGACGGAAAGGAAGACTGGTCCAGCCCGGGGCGTCGGCCTTGGCCCCCGCTGGACGTCGCATTCGTCCTGCCCGAGGGAGAGGACCGTCCTGAGTCGGTCGCGAACCCCCCGCATCAACGCTGATTGGCTCATTGCTGGGCTTCCTCAGTGGGGTTCCGTGAAGACGGTTGGGTCGGTATGCCGCGGCACTTCGCTGGACGATGATCCGACGCTGATCACCGGGACCGATCGGACCTTCCCGACCGGGAATCGGTGGTCGATCGTCATGTTCGACATGGTCATTCCCGGCTGGAATCGGGGCGTGAGGCCGGGGATGTCGGCGGTCCCGTTGGCGACCTCCTCGAGCCACTTCAGGTAGTCGTCGTAGGCGATCTGGACACCGGTCGGGGCGACTCCGCCGCGCCGCATCATCAACTCACGGGCCGCGAACGTGGCGCAGCACCACTTGATCCAGTCATTCGCCGAGATGATCGTCGCCGGGTCGTACTTCTTCGTGAGATACTGGTTCATCTTCGCCGTGGCCCGGGCGATCGCGTTCGTCACCATCGTCGACTGAGCGGCGGATTGCGCCCCGTCGTCGTTCGTCGCCTGGACAACGCCCTCAGAGGAGAGGATGTCCTGGACTTCGGTGATGGTGCAGTAAGCCACGGCGGCACTCAGACGTTCGAACTATCAGAAAGAAAGAAGCGGGGCGGGAAAGGATCCCCGTCCCGCTTCCTTTTCCATGTGGGTGGGACACATGGGAGTGGGCTGGTTGATTCGATCAGGCGTCCGCGGCCGGGTTGAGGACGCCGCTGACGTCGCCGACACCGTCCGAACCGTAGTTTTCGATGCAGTAGCAGGAACCGGGATCGATCGCCCCCCGCGTGCCGACCGCCGCCAGGGTGCTGTTGACGATGTTTCGGTTGATGACCCCGGTGCAGGCCGACACGAGCTCGATCGCGTGATCGCCCGACTGAAGATTCGTCAGGACGTTCCCCTCGATCCGCAGCCGCGTCGCGACGTTTCCGGTCGGGTTGTGAATGCAGGCGTCGGAGAAGTCGCCGAAGATCTCGTTGTTGAGGATCGCGATCCGGTCCTTCGCCGCGCTGATCTTGATGCCCGAATCCGCCCCGGCCGCCACGCTCTTGATGTAGCAGTCGCGGACGGTGCAGCGGTCCTCGCCGATGTCGATGCCGATGAGGAACTGCTTGGACGAGCCTTCCAGCAGTTCGCACTTCTCGATGACGCATCCCGCCGCGTTCACGTCAATCACGATGGCCTGGCTGTCGATGTCGTTCTTGAAGACGAGGTTCGAGAGCCGGGCATTGGCCGCCGCAATGGCCAGAGTGGCAGTGGTCGCGGTCGTGAACGTGATGATCGGGCGGTTCTCTCCGACCCCGAGACCGATGATCGACACACCGATCTTGTCGACGTTGATGCCGGCGGCCGCAGCGACCGATTCCGCGTGCCCAGGCATGACGAGGATCACGTCGCCCTTGCTGGCGGTGCACTTCGCCAGCGCGGCGGCGATCGTGGCGAGCGGGTCGCTGGCCTGAAGGCCGCCGTTGCTGTTGTTCCCCGTTCCGGAGTGGACGTAGAACGTCGAGCCGGTCGAATTGCGGAGCGTGTCGACCGCGTCCAGGATCTCGCGAACTCGGCCGACCAGGGGCGTCGTCATGTCTCTCGTTCCTTACCTTGATCCCGCAGAGCTACCGATCACACCGACGCCAGAGAGGCCGACCCGTCAGAAGTTCGCGACCTGACCCCATGCCGTCGCGTCGGGCACGTACATCACCGGCAGGGCGTTGTCCTGCGAGTGGAGCTTGGCCACCGGCGGGTCGTACTCATCGTCGTTGACCCAGGAGACGAGACCCTGACGCGCCGTGGTCGGACCGCCCGCCCGCTCCCGAGTCGGCTGGGCATACTCGAGCACGCCGAACATGCCGCGGTTCTGCGGACGCTGCGGATCCGGGCCGAACCAGACGTAGTTGTCGGGCAGGATGTCGGTGTCCGCTTCGCTCCCCTGAAGCCCCATCTCGATCACTTCGTCCGAGATGAGCCAGGTGAGCCACGGCGCCGCGGCGAACCGGGCGACGAATTCCGTCTCGGACAGACCGTTGCTGCCGGTCCCATCGCCGCGAGCGAGAACCGTGAACGGAGTGTTGGCGATGCCCGCCTGGCTGACGAGGTAATCGTTGTTGACGAGGTAGTTCCACATATTGGAGTTGCACGCGGCCAGCTCCAGCCGGCTCCCCGTCTTCCGCTTGAAGCCCCGGTTGATCTTGAGCCAGTGGTTCGGGATGTTCGCAGTCGGGTCCTGCCAGCCCTTGTCGATGATGGCGGCACCATAGATCGAGTTCCCGGCGTTGTCGGTCATGTTCAGCTGGCCCTCGTTGCCAGCGGACCGCTTGAAGTCGATTGTCATCGTCGCCCCGGACGAGGTGTAGCTGAGATACCACTCGTCGCCGCTGTCCCCTTCCTGGACGTGGATTTTGCTCCGGAAGAGTCCGCCCAGCATGGCGAGGCGGAAGTTCGCCGCACGCTGGCCGAGGAAGGTCTGCTGACGGCTGATCTCCTGCTGGCCGAGCTCGTCGATCTCGCCACCCGTCCCGCCGAGAGGCCGCTGGTTGTGCACGTCCTCGATGAGGATCGGCATGTGCTCCTTCATGCACGGGATGGCGTAGGGAACCGTCCCCGCCTTCTGCCGGCGAACGACGCCCGACTGTGCGGTCGGATTGCGGACCTGACCGACCGACCGGGCATCGTTGAAGATGTCGATCGAGTCCTGTCGCTTGGCGGACAACTGAGCCAGCGGCCCGCCCGCCTGCATGCCGAACCGCTGGAGCAGGAAGGAATCGGCCGCCGCGATACGCCGAATCACCTGCGTATTCAGCTTCGAGTTGAACAGGAAGGATCGGGCGACGGTGGGCATTGCAAAAGCTCCTCACGCCTCACGGCAGATTGAGCGAAGGTGAAAGTCAGAGACCCGTGAACGTGATCCGATGAAGGACTATCAGGCGACGGTTGCGGCGGTTCCGCCAAGGTTGAAGCCGAGCCACTTCAGGCTTCCGCCGACGTAGGCACAGATCACCTCGTAGACGCTGCCGATCTTGTGGCTGGCGGTCGAGAACGTGATGGAGTCCGCCCCCGCGTCGCCATCGGCGATGATGTCGTCGGCCGATCCGGCGGACGCGATCACCATGTTGGCGTCGGTCGTCTGCATGAACCGGAACCGCAGCCCAACCGCCTTCGTGGGCAGCGTGAACGTGACCGCCCCCGTGGTGGCAAGGAACAGCGTTCCGTTATCAGCGGCCACGACGGTGTAATCCGCCGCCTTTTCGACCACGCGGGCGAACGGCAGGAACGAATCATTCCCGTGCTCGTCGTCGAAAACAAACCCCTGAGCTCGGAGCTGAGCGCGGGCCTGGGCGTCGAGGTTGATGCACTCGGAATGCTTCACCCCGCCCGAGACCATGATCCGCTTGTAGCGGTCGACCGCTTCGCCAGCGACCGGATCGAACAGGTAGCACTCTTCGACCAGGATTCCGCGGGCTTCCTGCGATCCGTCCGCCGCGTCCGGGTCATAGTCGACCCATTCGTTGGACGCGGCGAGCTTGGCCATGACCAGGCCGGGCCGAAGGAGCGTCGTCGGTGAATTGGCCGAATCGACCGCCGTCGCGTCGATGCAGACCGACTTGTAGCGGAAGTCGGTCCCCGGAGATGGCCGCCACTCGACGGTCCGCTCGTTCGTGTAAACGGCGTCGTTCATGCCCGGCTGAGCGTCGGCGTATCCGTAGGCGGTGGTCATCTCTCGGCCTCAAAGGCAGGGGTCAGCGTGGATTGGTTCAGCCGTGGGCGTCAGAAGTCAGCGGGAACGGTCAGGCGGACTTCTTTTCGAGTCCGGGGTGCATTGCGGCGATCGTCTTCTCGATGTCGGCGTCACTCGGATCGTCGGTGGTCGAGAAGAACGAGCCGCGACGCTCTTCCTTGACCGAGAACTGCGCCACCTTCTCGGCATCACTCCACAGAGCCCCCTCGGGCAGGGCCTCGTAGACTTCCAGCCGAATGTCGAGTTCGCTCTTCTGGCCGCTCGACGCCGCTGAGAACTGGTACGTCCCGGCCAGCGCGGTGAGGGCGTCGGCCTGCGGCTTCGTGCAGCGACCGGAGTTCATCACGGCGGCGATGCGGGACTGATACTTGTCCCGCCGCATCGTGGTGATCTCGCCCAGCAGCGCCGTGTTCTCTTCGGAAAGCTGCACGATCTTCGGATCGGTGGGAGTGGTCGTGCTCATGGTGATCGTGCTCTTTTCCTCGCGGGGCTTGTCGGGCTGCTGCCCGGCGTTCTGGGTCTGAGGGGCGTTCGCCGCGGCTTGCTCCGCGGCCTCGCTCTTCACGAGGTTCTTGGTGGCCTGGTAGGTCTGGACGGCGGCCAGGATCGTGTCGAGGGCGTTCTCGGCCGTCATGTCGAAGTCGCTCGGCAGGACGATGCCCATCGAGGCGAGCGAAGAGACGAACGCTTTCACTTTGGCCGTCTTGGCCTGAGCGGCGGCGTCCGGCGCGGCAGGGGCCGCGGGCGTTTCCGGCGTCGCTGGGACCTCCGGCTTCTCCTTCGATTCCGGCTCGTCGTCGCTCATCTGGACCTGATCGGCCAGGGAGAAGCGAACGGGTTGAGAGAGGGCAGCGACCTGAACCCGCTCCCATTTCTTCGACTGGTCCTTGTTGACGGGGGTCGGCGTCAGGGCGATGTGGTGGAGAACCCGATTCCACTCGCGACCGTGCTTGTCCTTCCAGGGCCCGAACTGCGGCGAGACGAGAATCCCGTCCTTCTGGAGCCGGTCCGCTTCGCCCGCGTCGCGAAAATCGAGCTTGGCCTTGAGCTTTCCGTCGGCGTCCTTGAAGACGTCCGTGACCCAGCCCGCATCGGTCCGCGACTCCTCGCGCGACTTGAAGGCGACAAGGTCCGCTGAGTCCACCGGGTATCCGGCCGGATCGCTCAACTGCGGATGTTCGCGCGGAATCGACAGGAGATAACCTGCTTTGGTCATCTCCCGGAACCCGGACACGAATTCGTCAACGTCCGCTCCCGTCACTTCGATCTCGACGGGCTTTCCCGCCTTGTTCGTCGTGCGGTAGATCGCAGGACCAATGACGTCTTTGACCAGCTCGGCCATCGGCGTTTCGCCAACGATGGACAAGCCCCCTGATTGCTCTCAACTCACGAACCCCATCGCGATTAGAGAGGAGTCGGGACAGTCGTCAAGAACCTTCGATCAATTTTTCCGAAATCGACAACGGTCCCACTTGCCCTATCGTCGCCGGAGAACGCGAGAATTCTCGGAAAACTCAGAGGCGGCGACATGGCCATCGACTACCAGGACCTCTTCACGAACATCGGCAAGTGCGTGAAGCACATCAACCTCTACGCTCTTTATCCGTCCCTCAGCTTTGATACGCACTTCAACGAGATTCGGGAGTCTTTCGAAGCCCAGGACATCGTGGAACCGATTCAAGGGCTCCTCGGAGATTACACCAGCCTGAAGCAGGCCCTTGTGTCGATCCAGGAATCGCTCGCCCGCATCGCCGACGCGCGGTTGCTCGACCGCACGTCGATTCTCAACGAACTCGACACGGATCTCACGGACCGCGATTCGATCGTGGCGGAATTGATCCGGCAGATGGTCTCCGACAGCGAAAGCGTGGACGCCTCAACTGTCACCGTGGGAACTGTGACCGCCGCATCGGGCAACGTCGGAACCGGCAATGTGGCCGTGACGCTGCTCATGGACGGCGTCACGTCGCCCGCCAGCGGGGTCGCCGCGCATCCGAAGTACGCTGGAGTGACCTCGGAACTTGCCTGCGCCGAGACCATCACCATTGTGTGCATCGCGGACAGCCACACCGACGGCCTTACGGCGGGTCAGGAGCAATTCGCGATTCACGGCGAGGTGCTGAACCAGGGGCCGTTCGATTACCGCAGCGAGGGCAGCGGATCAGGGCCGACGATCCAGACCGTGGATGTTTCGACGGTCATCACGAACGGGGATTTCGAGACGTTCACCGTGGCGAATACTCCCGACAGCTGGACGCTCAGCGGGACCGCAGGGACCCACATCTTCTCCGACGCGACAGCGGGCAACTTCCACCGCGGAGCAAAAGCGCTGAAGTTCACCGGAAATGGCGTGGTCCCCAATATCAGCGTGTCGCAGGACATCTCGGATGCTGGACTGACCCCGCTTCGTGGCTACGTCCTCTCGTTCTGGATGAAGGGCTCTGCGTCCATCGCCGATGGTGACGTGACTGTCCAGGTCTTCAACGATCTGTCAGCGATGGGTTCAAAGACAATCGCAGCGGCTTCCATCCCGACGACATGGACGCACTACACGGCGTTCTTCGTGACCCCGGCGACGACTCTCGTCAGCCCCTATGTCCAGCTTCTGTGGGACGCGGGCGGCGGGACGATCACCAACGCGAAATCCGTGTGGTTCGATGACGTTCGAATCGCCGAAGTCCCTTGGCATGGCGGCGTGGGCATCATCGCATCGGCTGGCGGGACAGATTTCGTCCGCGGCGACCGCTTCACCTTCACGCTGGCCAATAACGGCGCCGGTGTGTTCCAGGAGTTCACTCGAAAGTGGTGGCGGGCTCAGTTGCCCTCGAACACCGGAGGGACGGAGACGATCGCGGATTCGCTGGCAACGTGAGGCTCAGTCGCGATCGGCCCCCTCTATCAGATCGTCCGTCGCGGCGTTGGCCTGATCCAGCTTCTGAATCTCGATCGCGACTTCGCGCTCGAACTCGGCGTCCGTGAAGACGCCCTTCCTCACCATCAGCGTGATCATCGCCTCCTGCTGCGTGATCAACCTCGTCAGCAACTCATCAATCCCGAGCGACATAGCGGTTCCCCCTGTGTCGGGTCCATGCTAGTCACGCCCCGGCATACCTGAAATAGATGTTCCCATGCGAAATCTGCTACTCCTGAAGCCGATCGACAACAAAGACGACCGGACCGAGATCTTCCACCTGCTGACGAAGTTGACGGCCGAGGAGCGGGTGAAGTTTCTGGAGTGGGCGCGCGACACGGCGAACGCGGCGATCAAGCTGCGCCACGAACCGCCGTGGGTGCTCGTCGAGATCCAGCACGCCACGGGCGACCCCGTCGAGACGTACATGGACGTCGCGGCGATGATCAGCACGTGGGGTCTGGATGTGAATGCGGTCACTGCGGAACTGGAGCGGCGGGCGAGTGAGAAGAAGCTGTGGCTGCCGGGGTGAACGTCAACATGCCCCCACGGGGTGCTGCTTCAGTGCCTCGGCCAGGTCCACTCCCTTCTCCGCGATCTCCTTCGCCTTCCGTTCTTGCTCCGCAAGATCGTGCGAGGTCCGCGCCGCCGCTTTGGCCGTCTCCAGCCGCACCCGCATGACGCCCGCAACGCGGGGATTCGCATTACCGAGGAACGTGGCGACCTCTTCCGCCGCCGCCTCGCCGTGCTTCACGGCGATCTTCCGCACGACGCCGGCCAGCATCGACGGCGGCACGACCTGGGCGAGCTCCGTCAGAGCGACGCGAACCGCGCTCTCCGGGGCCGCTGGCGGAGACTGCTGCTCAGTCGGTGGCGACGCCGAGGTATTGCTCGATTCGGGCGGCTTCGGGGCCAAAGGCGGGGACGGCGGACGCTGACTCATCTGAGGCGGCTGCGGCTTCACGTGAGGCATCGGAGCTTTCGGCATGGCTGACGGTCTCCTGGAAGGCATGGAACGCCCTGACGGCCCGCTGGATCGCATCGTCCAGCAATTCCGGCCGGTGGGGCATCGTGATCAGAAACTCGCGTGGGAACGATAGGCGGAGCGTGGATGTCACGCCCGACGTCGTTGGGAACTGGAAGGTCAACACGAGGCAGCATGCGGTGCGGCTGAACTCGCAGGGGATTCCGGTCCCGGCAAGGGCCGCTGACGCTCGATCGCAAGACAACTGCGTCGCGGCGGCTTGGTGATCTTCCATCGTGAATTGCCTCACCAGTTCTCTCCGAAGGGACGGAATCCGGGCGGCCCGCTGACTCCGACAGTTGAGAACGCTCCCTCGTTCGCTCCGAATCGCTGGCCTTCGACGTGGCGGTCCAGCGGCCCCATGGAAGCAACGCCCGGCTTCGCACCTCCGCCGTTCTTCGTCACCAGATCAAGCGTGCTGACGTGCCACGCGGCCATTGAGAGGTTGTCCACGCAGTCGTCGTGCCCTTCCTGTTCGCCGTTGAACGCCAGCACTTCCTCGATGAAGGGCGTCAGCCATTTCGGCTCGCCGGTCGGCCAATAGACCTTCCCCGCTTCCATGCGGATCGCGGCCGGCGTCGCGCGGCTGACCTTGTCGCGGTCGCCCGGGGAGAACGCCCTCACGTTCATTCCGTGGCCGCGGTTGCCTCGCGCGTCCTGAATCACCCCGATCCCGCTGGCCGCGTCCTCGATGATCACGAACTCCGCGTTGAGCGAACGGTAGGCAGCGAGGATCGTGGGCAGGATCGAGGGCACTTCCATTTTCTCCCGGATGACCCCGAGCAGCATCAGGTCGTACGTCAGCACGTCGTACGCCCAACTGCAGATCACGGTGTAATCGTTCTGCGTCTTCGTCTTGCTGGCCGTGTCGGCGGTGAGGAAGCGACCGATTCGCTCTTGAGGGCAGAGCTTCAGTCGGACCGGATCATCGGGTCCGTTGTAGAGGCGGATGTGTTCTCCCTGCCGGTCGAAATACCGGAACCAGGCGGCGCGGAAGATCCCGCCTTCGTCGACCACGTCCCAGCGGCCCGACTCGAGCTTGGCCCGGTCGAGCGGATTCAGGTTGACGGTCGACTTGCGGTAATCCTTCGCATCGACAGTCGGGTTGTCGTCCATCTTCGAAGGAACGAACCATCGGCGCCGGGCTCCTTCGCCGTCGCAATAGAAACACTCCTGCTCTTCGTGGATGCCCACGGCCGGGTCCACCTGCAGTCGGCCGGTCGATTCGCATTCCTCGCAGGGCGTGTCGACGGTCCAGATGTTCGAGAACTTCTCATGGACGTCGGCCTGGATGTAGTCGTCCGGCACGAATCGCCGCCGCACCCATTCCGTGTAGGGGCCGATCGGGTTCGAAGCCGCTCGCATCCGCAGCGGCACGGGGAGCGTCGACTTCTTGCGGAGCCGGGAGAACAGGAAGGTGTAGTTGGCCTCGGGGTGTTCGGCCAGCTCGTCGAAGGCGATGTACTGGAACTCGGCCGATCCGTACCGGAACTTCTGGTTTTCGTGCTCGAGGTAGGCGAACGTCAGAGAACCGCCGCCAGGGAACTCCCATCGCTTATCGAGCGCCGACCAGCGGGCGTCCGTGTCGGAGAGGTACTTCTCCGTCCGGTCCATCAACGCCCCTTCGAGCGACAGGTCGGTGAACGTGCGGCGGAAGATGATCGCGGCGTATCCGGGGATGTCGACGTACTGCAGAGCGGCGATGAGCAGGGCCTGCGACTTGCCCCCCGCGACCGCTCCACCGAAGAACGCCTCAAGCACGTTGAGCGAGGCGAACGCCACCTGCTTCGGGTGCAGTCCATGCCCCAGCTTGTTGAAGATGTGCTCGATGTAGCGGTTCGACCGAAACCCGCGCGCCTGCTGTCGCAGAATCGCCGCGAGTCGGTGCTGCTGATCCAGGGTGAGCTCATCCTTGCGGCGGACGAGTTCGGCGAGTTTGTCGGGGGCGAGGGTCGCCATCAGTGCTTCCCGTTCTCACCCGAACCATCGGCCCTGTGACCATTTCCGTTGACCTGGGCGTGGCCATTCACCCCGTTCCCCGAAACTGTGCCTTGCTGAGGCATAGTTTCCGTCGGCACCCCGCACCGCTCGCCCAAAGACCGGAACAGGTCGTCGATCTCCTTCGCCGGATCCACCGGCTCGGCTGGCTTCGCCACGTCCTTCCCGTCCTTGGTCGTTTGGGCCACCTTCACCGGGGCGTGGTTTCCCAGCAGGCGGTCGATCGCGTTCTGGTACTGGATCAGCAGCGGTTCGATCTCCCGCATCACGTAGCGGGCACGCTTCTTGAGGTTGTTGGCCTCACGAAGAGCCTTCTTGGCCTCTTCCCAATCGCCTTCCTTGGACTGGATCGCCCGCCGTGCTCGATCCGCGGTGATCGTGGCGTTGTTGAAGTCGACCTGCGCCGCCCGGAGTTGAGCCTCTTTCTCGGACAACTTCTCCGTCCACCAACCGATGCTGTCCGCCCTGCAAGCGACCTCATCTCGACCGAGTGCTTCCCGGTTTCTCGCGCGTGCGACACAAAGGTAGCGTTCGACGTATCGCGGCTTGACGTCCCATTTGACCGCCAGCATTCGCTTTATGTCGCCGTCGGAGTGATGCAGGATCATCAGCTTCCGCACGTCCTCAACCCGCTGCTCGCGCACGGCGGCGCGTTCCGCTTCCGGGAGCTTGTTCAGCAATCCCTTGTGCGTCGAGCGAGTGAGAGTGAGGGCGACGGACGGCACAGCGAGACGCCTTCGTGAGTGGTGGGTCAGTGGACGCCAGCGGCCTGGCAGAACTCAGCGGCGTCGTGGATCAGGTCGGCCGCGTTGGACGGCAGTGTGAGGCCCAGATGAGCCCGTTCCGCGATGCGGATCATGGCCAGCTTGTGGCGAGCCCGTTCCGGGGAGTGGGAGACCTGGTCGAGTTGATTGACGGTCGCTTTGGCGAGGTCGTGAAGGTTGTTCATTCGCTTTCGTCTCCTGAACTTGTGGCTTGCTCTTCCTGCTCCGCCTTCCGCCCCTTGCGGTACGCGGTCATGTCCAACTCGATCCCGCACAACTCGGCGAGTTTCATCCCGTCGATGTGCTCCGCGGCGGGGTCCACCCCGATCCCCACCACGAACTGCTCACGCAGTTCGTCAGTGGGAAAGACCACGGTGAAGAAGAAGTTCCCCTGGGCCTTGAAGGCCGACTTGGCGAGAGACTTCGCCTTGTCGTCCTTCAGCCTCTGAATCTTGGCGGCTTCCGCCTCGGATCTCTTCGCGGCATCCGCTTCGTCGAGGGTTGCAGCAACGGCTTCCGCGGCCTCTTGGACGGCGGCGGACGCTTCCGGGGAGTCCGACGGGAACAGGGCATCGGGGAGGTCCTTCCCGGCGTCGAGGAATAAGGCTTCGAGGGACGGGAGATCGAACGCGGCGGCCCCAATGTCGATTGGCGCCTCACTGTCCCGAATCAGTTGCTCGAGCAGGTCGACGTCGTACTGCCCTTGAATCGTCGGGTTGTTGAGGGCGACGTTCACTTCCCGCTGAGTCTTCAGGTCCCAGTCGACTACCTTCACGCTGAGGTAGTAATCCTGGGTCCCTCGCCGCTTGTCCTCGGCGTTGAGGCGTTGGTGACCGCCGACGATGTGGCCGGTGCGGCGATTCCAGATCGGATCGTCGACGAGCCCCCCGGTACGGGTCACGGAGTCTCGCAGGCCGTCGGCGGCGTACGGATCGATGGATCTGGGATTGAGCGGATCGACCTGGAGCATCGAACGATGCACGCGGGCCGTGATGCCGTTCTTCGGCAGCGTGGCCGGCAGTTGCTCCAGCGTGGGCAGGAACGCGAGCGCATCATCCACGGCGGCCTTCACGGAAGGCTTGCGGCGGTTGGACTTCGTGGCCTTAGACGGGGCAGCGGATGTCATGCGCGGCTCTGACTTCCTCTCGGGCGAGGAGATCCTTGGAGTGAGGGAACACCTGGAAGATGCGTTCGAGGTCGTCGGGGTAGTGCTTTCGCAGGAACAGCAGGCATTCCGGAGAACCGGGGTAGACCCCGGAAGTCCTGGCCCGGCCTGACCCGTACATCGGCGGCAGCGGAATTCGCTTTGCGCGGAGGTACGAGAACACGTCGGCCGGCTTCCAATCCCAGATCGGGTAGCACCGCCGCTCCTTCGGTTTCACGCCCTTCGAAGCGAGGATCATTCCTCGGCGCTGCAGGCTGTCGGTGATCCGGTGGCCGTAGGCGAACCAATCCGTGCGGGTTCGGTGCCGCATGATCCGCTCGATTTCGGTCCACCGCAGTTGCTTGTCGATGGCCTGCTCGATCGAGGGCGTCCGACGGCGAAGAGCACTCGTTCGCAGGAGTGCAGCCAGTCCGGGGTTCGGCAGACGGTGAATCGTGATCCCGTAACGGTTCTCCGCCCCCCGGAGATGCTTTTCCTCACACTCCAGTCCCTGGACATAGAACAGGAAGAATGCGCGGACGTTCGCTGGGCCAAACACCTTGGCGCAGAGGTCGAGCGTGACGAGCGAGTCCTTCCCGCCGCTCACACCCACCGTGATCGTGTCAACGCCCTGCTCGGCCTTGAGAGACTCGAGCAGGGCGATTGCTTCCCGGATCATGCTGAAAGCCCCCTGTCAGCCGCCGAACGATCCCCCAACGCTCACGGACGCAGGCCGCGGGCATTCCGGCGCACGATCTGGTTCCGGGCGGCCGCGAGAACCTCCCGGGTCCGCTTCTTGCCGGCCGCGGTGCCGGCATTCCGGCGGGCCCGGCGCGAAGCGGCGCGGTTGGTCAGCTGCGAGCCGGAC
>JADZEF010000232.1 GCA_020850695.1 Planctomycetaceae bacterium
AGCCCCCAGCGAACTCCGCGTCCGAAAGCTGGGGGCTCCCTTCGGTCGACCCCAGCCACCCTTCATGACCCTTCAGAAACGTCTGAAATGGACCAGTAACTAAGGTGTCACGAGACTGGCCCCCGCCCTGCCGAAACCCGTCCTCCACTGGGACGGAGGCCTGGTCGTGAGGGGAATGAAGCGGACGAAGACATCCGCCGGCCCGCAGGTTGGCCGACGGATGCCCCAGCCCCGCCGTCAAAGCTCTCGTGCGACGTTCCAACGCGGCGTTCCGGCAAAGCCTAGAATTCGCCGACGACCTCGCCCCCGGCGAAGGTGACGAGCGCCTTCAGGGTGTCGGCCGCGATGTCCTTCAGCGAGAGGACACGTGCCGACCCGTCCATCAGGACGACGCGCAGCTTTCCGTCCGCCAGTTCACCGAATGAAGCGACCGGCTCGGCGGCGTCGAACTTGAGATCGTCCGGCTTGGTCCAGACGACCGCCTTGTCGGCTCCCGCTTCGACCACCAGGATCGTGTTCGACGTGCCGTCGGTCACCTCGCGGATCTTGACGCCCCCTTCCTCACGTCCGAAGGGAGCCCCTTCGCCGGTGATGCCGACGTAGCGGGTCTTCCCTTCTTTGGCCGCCTCTTCGGCTCCTTCGCCTTCCGAGGCAAAGAGCTTCGGCATCTCCGCGATCAGCGGCTTGTTGGTCTCGCTGTCCCAGTCCTCGTCGAGG
This sequence comes from Planctomycetaceae bacterium, assembly GCA_020850695.1. Taxonomy (GTDB): domain Bacteria; phylum Planctomycetota; class Planctomycetia; order Planctomycetales; family Planctomycetaceae; genus JADZEF01. The sequence goes on from JADZEF010000232.1 coordinate 718, forward strand.
TTGAACTTGTTGTACAGCGGAGCCTGGTCGATGTACGGCAGGATGTGGACCCGCCAGCTCAGCTTCCCCTTGGTGTCCTTCTTGGGAGGGAACGTCTGGTTCGCGTCATGATAGTTGTGGAATGCCAGTGCAATCTGCTTCAGATTGTTCAGCCGCTTCGTGTTCTCGGAGGCGGCCCGCGCCTTGACGACCGCCTCTTCGATCTTCGGCTTGACGGCGACCATCAGCTTGTCGATCCCACCCGGGTGCTTGACCTGGATCGACAGCTCCATCCCCTTCTTCTCGACCGACAGGCCCTTCAGCAACTCGTCGCCGAACTGCGTCAGCGCTTTCTCCGGGGCGGGAGCGTCGTCGCCGCGGAATGAGGCGGTGAAGAACTGGTAGATGCCGCCGAGCTGCTGCTGCCCTTCCTTCACCTTCTTTTCCATCCCCGCAACCGCTTAGTCGGTCGTTCCTTAGATGGTGAGGCCCAGCAGGTTGCCTTTGGTCAGGTCCAGCGAGAAGAGAACCGACTTGGTGTTCTCGAGGGCTTGCGAGACCTGTTCCCCCTGTCCGGGAGGGAGTTGACCGCCGGCGGCCATTCCGGCCATCTGCTTGATGTCGTTGTCGGGATAGCCGAGGACCACCAGGTCCTGATCGAGCGAAACGCCTTTCAGCCGATCGACGATCTGGCCCGAGCCTCGGGCGGCCAGAGCTTCGAGAACCTTCACTTCGTTGCCCGAGACCAGCGTCTGGCTGTCGATCCAGAGGAGAATCTCGGTCTCTTCCGGCTTGGCTTGTTCCCCTTCCGGCACGTTCGAAAGACGATAGTACTTCTGAGCGTCCTTGGACGCTTCGGCGATCGCCGCCCCTTTTTCTTTTCGCTTGGCGATCAACTCGTCGGCATTCATCGGTTCGGTCGTGTGCACGACGACGATGCCCTTGCCGGGAGGGCCGAAACTCGGTTCGCCTTCCTTCTTCGGCTCGGGAACGACGGACGCGACGAGGAAATCCACCTTCGTCGGGTCGATGTCGACCGGGGCACTCGCCTCGCTGCGGAACTTTTCAATCGCTTCGGCGACCATCTCGGGGGGGAGCCCCTTGACGATGTCCGACGCCAGGATCCGCGTCGGCCGGACGACGACCGTCAGGAAGGCGTTGTTCGGCACGAAGGCGAGCGGGCTGTCCTTGGCGACCGCGGCCGTCCCGGCCGCAGGCGTTGCGGCGGGAGTCGACGGGGGCGTCGTCGAAGGAGTTGCGGTTGGGGTCGTCCCGGCAGCGGGCGTCCCCGCGTCCATGTCCGTGCCGGCCGGCCCCCCCGGCTTGCCGGCGCCGGGCGTGGCCACCGCCGCGGCGGCCGGCTTGGGCGACTCCTTCGCCGCCCCGCAACCCGACAGTGTCAACGTGGCCATCATCGCCAGCGCGAAGCCGGCGGCAGCCGTCTTCGATGAGCGCAGCCAATTCGCAGTCACCATGTGTCCGTCTCCTGAACCAGACCGTGTGAGTTGAGACCGTTCGCTCGAACGAGCGGCGGACATTTTCGGGACCATCCGATTCGAGAAGGAATCAGAAGTGGATCAAGGCCCGATGATCGTTCGCCCCGTCCCGACTTGGATCCGAGCGAACGTCCGGCAGCGGGTGTGGCTTGCGCCAGGGCATGCCGGCATGCGTGAAACGGCGTACATCCTAGCCGCCACGATGCGAACCGCAAGGATCGTCATGCTACGCGCTCAATGCGGGCGTCGGAGCGGACCTCTGCATTGCCTGCCGTGGTGGACTTGAAAGTCGTCGCGAGCCTCACTACGCCTTCGGCGTACAGAGCACTTGCGTTCCCCCGCGCATCTCAACGCAAGACTTCGGCAATTCCTGCAACGAAAACTCACTATGCCTGCTCAATGCACGAACCGGAACTCGCTGCAGGTCAGCAGGGCCCACAGCATGTCGCGCCAACGGTCTTCAGGACGTTTCTCTTCCGATAGGAGTTCCGTGAATCGGCTCGTCTCTTCAGAGAGGGGACGGCGTCCGAGCGTCGAGAGAAACAGACGGTTCAGGCGGTCTTCGACGGGGACGTCGGCCTTGGTCAGCGACTCCATCAGCGAGCCTTTCCGGCCATCCAGCATGCGGCCGAGTTCGCCATTGTTGAGATAAAGATGCTCCTGCAGGCCCCCCTGGAAGTCCCCGGCGCCGCTGTTGGGAGTTCCGAAGAACCGCACCACGTAATCGCGCGTCAGCGGTTCGAAGCGACCCGGGGGTTTGCCGTTCTGAACCGGCATGGAGAATGACGTCGCAACCTTCCACGAGTCGCTGAGCTCTTCGGCCGAGAGGGGGCGGACGCGGGCCTGCTCGAACCATCGCGGCAGGGCGTCCGCCGAAGGGCCATTCGACGAGATCTGGTACGTCTGGCTCAGAACGAGTTCGCGAATGAACCACTTAAGATTGAACGGCTGCGGGTCGAGTGCGGTCGGCCATTGCACTGAAACCGGCGCCTCGGCGACCGCAGCATCCCCTTCAGACGCAAAGACGTCTGCCCCGGGGTTCTCGGACGGGTTGCCTGGGCGCGGCGTCGCGCCTTTCATTGCCTTTGTCAAAGCTTCGAGCAATGCGGGATGGCTCGGGATGTTCGACGGGCTCATGTTATCGACGGGATGCACGAGCCCGCGGCCCATGAACTGGGCCCACACGCGGTTGGCCACGGCGCGGGCGAACCAGGGGTTGTCGGGATGAGTGATCCAGTCGGCGAGCTGATCCTTCCGCGAGAACGGAGGAGGTGCAGGAGGCTTGCCGTCGGCCAGCTTCACTTCCTTGAATCCCTCCGGAAGCGGGGGTTCGACCAGCGGATCGCCCAGGAGGAACTTCGGTTTCACCGGCTCCCCCTTCTTTCCGGCTTCCTGCTGTGCGGCGGGGCCGGTGAAGAGGATGTCGCCCGTGCTTTTCTCGCCGATGGCATACTTGTTAAGGCCGTCCTTGTTTCCCACGCTGACGACCTGCAGCCGCGCGAAGAAGGCGGCCATCCCGTAGAAGTCGAGCTGCGTCCACTTTTCGTACGGATGGTCGTGGCAGCGGGCGCATTGCAGCTGCACGCCGAGAAACAACTGCGTCACCGCTTCATTCGCGTCCTCGGGACGGCTGCGGTACATCGTGAAGAACGCCGGCGGGCCGTCATCAACGGTGTTCCCTTCGGCCTTCAGGATCGCCCGCACCCAGACGTCGTAGGGGACATTCTGCTGGAACTGCGTGCGAAGCCAGCCCTGGAATCCGGGTCGGCGGTCGACGTCGTAGCCGGGCGGGTTGCGGGTGAAATACGCGAGGTCCCAGACGTCCGCCTGATGCAGCCCGAATCGCGGGTCATCGAGCAGGCGGTCGACCAGCCGCTCACGCTTGTCCGGCGCGGCGTCGCCGAGGAAGGCGACGGCTTCGTCATGGCTCGGGATCGTCCCGCACAGGTCGAGCCACACGCGTCGCAGGAACATCGCGTCGTCGGCAGGGCCGGCCGGGACGATTCCCTCGCGGTCCCACCCCGCACGGATTTCCCGGTCGATGACGTCGCGAAGCCGGATCTCTTCGGCCGGGACGAGAGCCGGAACGGCGGCGAGCAAGGCCGTCGCTCCCACGAGAAAGGCGAGCCACTGACGAAGCGACCTGCACGTTCTCCCCGAACGGGATGGACGACAGACCGGTGGTCAGCCGCCGACAGCATATCAGTTCATGCGTCCGATTGCTGCGGTGATCGGCTGGACGAACTGCGAAAACGACTGGACAATCTCACGGTGCGGTCGGGTGGCACGTCCTGACCTCCGCCCCGCTGCAGTGCGTGCCAACCGGAAACTCGATTCGAGGAACCCTGACGGATGACACGTCAGTCCGTGCTGGAGACGCTGCGGTCCGCGGCGCCCGTGATTGCTCCGTCCCTGCTGAAGTGCGATTTCGGCAATCTGCAGCGCGAGGTCGCGCTGCTCGAACCGTGCGGGGAGACGTTGTTTCACTGGGACGCCATGGACGGACACTTTGTCCCCAATCTTTCGTATGGGGCGATGGTGGTCGAGCGTGTCCGCCCGATGACGCGGCGTCTGTTCGACGCACACCTCATGCTTTCCGACCCGGAGAAGTACATCGACGGCTTCATCAAGGCGGGTTGCGAGTGCATCACGTTTCATATCGAGGCCGTCCCCGAGCCCACGGAATTGCTGCGGAGGCTGAGGGATGCCGACGTGGTGGCGGGCCTGGCCCTCAACCCGGGGACGCCGGTCGATCGGCTCTTCCCGTATCTGGAGGATGTCGATCAGGTGCTGGTGATGAGCGTCGAGCCGGGATTCGGCGGGCAGAAGTTCATTCCGAAAGCGCTCGACAAGTTGCACGCGTTGCGGAAGCGGATGCCGGCGGACGCCCTGCTCTCGGTCGACGGGGGAATCGATCCCTCGACGATCGGAGCGGCCGCGGCGGCGGGGGCGCAGGTTTTCGTCGCGGGGAGTGCGGTGTTCGACGAGCCCGACTACGACGCGGCGATCCGCGAATTGCGGAAGCAGGCGCAGGACGCGCGGACGTAGACTGGACATCCGCCCGCTCCACGCCCGCGTTTGTCGCGCCAGTCAAAAGCCCGGCCAATCACTTCGTCTTGCGCTCGGGCACCGTCTCGAGCAGCCGGCGGACCACGTCGTCCGTGGTGATCCCTTCGGCCTCCGCCGCGAAGCTGCACGCGAGCCGATGGCGAAGGACCGGCAGCGCGAGATGCCGGACGTCGTCGCACGAGACGTTGATCCGCCCGCTGAGGGCCGCATGGCACTTCGCCGTCAGGATCAGCGCCTGGCTGGCTCGCGGGCCGGCCCCCCAGGCCACCTGCTCCTGGATGAAATCCGGAACGCCCGACTCATTCGGCCGCGTCGCCCGCACCAAATCGACCGCGTACCCCGTGACGTGTTTCGACACCGGGATGTCGCGGACCAGCCGCTGGTACCGGAGCACCGTCGCCTGGTCGCACACTGGCTGCAGGTCGTTCGACGCATTCGCCGTCGTCCGCTCGACGATCTGCTCTTCTTCGTCGAGCTTGGGATAGCGGATGAACGTGTTGAGCAGGAAGCGGTCCTTCTGAGCCTCCGGAAGCGGATAGGTCCCTTCCTGGTCGATCGGATTCTGCGTGGCGAGGACGAAGAACGGTTCGGACAGCGGGTACGTCTTGCCGCCGGCGGTGACTTCGTGCTCCTGCATCGCCTGCAGCAGCGCGGCCTGGGTCTTCGGCGGGGTGCGGTTGATTTCGTCGGCCAGCACCACGTTCGTGAAGATCGGTCCCGGGACGAACACCGTGACGCGTTTGCCGGTGGTGTGGTCTTCCTCGATGACGTTCGTGCCGACGATGTCCGACGGCATCAGGTCGGGGGTGAACTGGATCCGCTTGAACGAGAGGGAGAGGAGGCGGGCCAGCGTGTTGATCATGAGCGTTTTGGCCAGCCCCGGCACCCCTTCGAGCAGATTGTGCCCCCCCGAGAAGACGGTGACGAGCAGCTCATCGACCACGTGCCGCTGGCCGACGATGACACGGGACATCCCTTCCACGAGCCGCTGGTATTGGCGGTGAAGATCCTGAAGCTGCTGTTCGATGGGAGTGTCGTTCACGCGGGGGATCTCTGGGGGCGGAAGGGCCGCCGTGGAATGCTGGAATTCCGGCCGAACGTCCCGGTGGGATGAAGGTGTTCAGGTCTATGACCGTAGCGCGGCTGACGCCGTCCGTCAACTCAGCAGGGGCGGGGCCGGCCGATGCCGACGTCCGCCCCTGTCAGGAGAGTTGCGCAGTGCGGTCTCGGGACCGCGATGCCGGTCTCAGAGTACGATCGTGATCTGCTTGCTCTGCACCGCGGTCGAGCCCCCGTCTCCGTCGGTCAGCGAGACCCTGACCGTGCGGGCGACAAGGGTCGTCAGGGGGCTCGTGCTGAGGTACGTGATCCTCCGCGCCACCGCCTGCACCGATTCCGCGTTGGAACTCGAGTTGAAAGTGATCACCAGCGGAGAGAGCCCGGTCCCGCCGCTGAACGTCCCGACGGCGACGCCGCTATAGAAGACCGTGTTTCCGGTCACTCCGACCTGGCCGAGCGCGAAACCCTGGCTGCTGATCTGGAGGAGGTCGGTGGCCTGGACGTTGTTGACCAGTTGGAACGTCAACCTGCCGTTGTTGAAGTCGGCCTGATCGAGGTCGGAAACGGTCGCCTGCGGGGTGAGGAACACCGCAGTGCCCGCGCTGCGGCTGTAGGTGACCGCGGGGTTCACGACGTTTCCAAGGACGGGAACGTCGTTGACCGAGAAGACCGTGATGTTCTTGTAGACCGGGAGGCTCGTATTGCCGTTGTCGTCGGTCACCTGCAGAAGCAGTCGCCGCACCAGGGTGCTGGGCGTCTCCGAAACGTTCGAGTAACGGAGCGCCCGGATCAGGGCGCTGACCGCATCGCGCGTCGCATTGGCGTTGAACGTCACGGAGAGGTCGCCGCCGACGCCCCCGCTGATCGTCCCGAACACGACGTTCCCGAAGAGAACGTTATTGCCCACGACGCCGATCTGACCGGGCCCCACGCCGATGTGGGCGACCGTCAAGCGGTCGTCCGCCGACCCGTTCGTCTCCAGCGAGAGGAACAGGTTGCCGCCGGCGAAGCTGGGGGAATCGAAATCCGTGACGGAACCCATGGCGGCCAGAACGATCGGCGCCTGGTTCTCGATGTAGTTGAGGTTGAATGTGAAACCGTTGACCGTCGGCCTCACCAGATTGACGTTGATCGTCTTCAGGGCAATGTTGCTCATGCCTCCGTCGCCGTCGGTCAGCGTGGCCTGGAGCAGCCTCGGCACGCCGGACGGATTCGCCGAGACGCTCTGGAACTGTAGATTCCGAATGAGAGCGGTGGCTGCGGCGGGAGTGGCGGCGGCGTTGAATGTGATGACGAGCGAGGTCAGGCCGATCCCCCCGGTGAACGTCCCGATGATCGTCCCCCCGAAGGACACGTTGCTGCCGCTCACGCCGATCTGTCCGAAGCCGAAGCCCTGGTGGCGGATCGTCAGCCGGTCGGTCGCTTCTCCGTTTTGCAGAAGGGTGAAGGCAAGCACGCCGCCGGCGAAGTTCGGCGAGTCCGTGTCCGTGATCGTGGCGGTCATGGAGATGAGCAGCGGGCCTCCCCCCTTGGCATAATTGGCGACCACGCCGAAACCGGTGATGACCGGGTCCTGGTTGTTCATGAACACCGCGATCTGCTTCGACCGCGAGATGCTGGTCCCGCCGTCCCCGTCAGTCAGGATGACCTGCACGCTGCGGGACGTGGTGGGCGAAACGGCCGAGATCGTGTTGAACTGGATGTTCCGCAGGAGAGCCTCGGCGGCGGCCGGCGAGGACGCGGCGTTGAAGAAGATCCGCAGCGGGGTCGTTCCGCTGCCTCCGGTGAACGTCCCGATGAGGACGTTGCCGAAGCGGATCTGGTTTCCCACGACGCCGATCTGACCGGGGCCGTTCCCCTGGTTGCGGATCGTCAGGCGATCGCCGGCGTGCCCGTTGGCGGTCAGCGTCACCGCCATCACGCCGCCGCTCAGGTTGGGCGAATCGAGATCGACGATCTGGGCGTTATTGTCGACCAGCACTGCCGCGCTGCCGGCCAGGTAGGTGAGATTGGGATCGAAGTTGCTGACGACCGGCGGGGTGTTGATCCCCGTGATGACGATCGTCTTCGTGACGACGTTGCTGGTGCCTCCGTCGCCGTCCGTCAGCACCGCCTGGACCGTGCGGGTGGGGAAGATATTCGGGAAGGTGCCGACGTTCGAGTAGACGATATTCCGCAGCACGGCCTGGACGCCGGCAGCGGTGGCCTGCGAGTTGAACGTGATGACGAGCGGCGTCGCGCCGGTCCCCCCGGTGAAGGTGCCGATGGTGACCGGGAGATTTCCGTTCGGGGCCCGGAAGAGAACCGAGTTGCCAATGAGGGAGACTTGTCCGGCCATCACCCCCTGGTTGCGGATTGTGAGGCGGTCGTTGGCGTCGTTGCCGTCGCTGGGGCTCGCCGTGTCGACGAGGCTGACGGTCAGAGTGCCGGTGTTGAAGTTCGGCGAGTCCGGGTCAGTGACGGTGGCCGTCGTGGTGAGGACGACGGGCAAGGCGTTCTCCCTCCACGCGACGTTGAGACCGAAGGCGGCGAGGGTCGGAGCCGTCTGCGGCAGACGCGTGATGGTGATCGTCATGGTGTCCTGGCCGTCGGGCGAGCCGCCGATGTCCGGATCATCGACGAAGACCGTGACGGTGTAGGTTTTCTTGACCTCGAAATCGAGCGACGTTCCCGCCCGCAGGCGGAGTTCGTTGCCGACGATGATGAAATCGGCGGCGTCGGGTCCGCCAAGGAACGGCGTGCTGTCACCGATGCCGTCATCGGTGATCAGGATATTGGCGACGCGGACGTCGTTGCTGACGTCCGTCAGTTCCGGAAGGACATTGACCTGGTTGATCAACTGCACCAGCGGAGCGGTGTTATCGCTCGGGACGTTGATGACGATCACGTCCTCGACCGCGAACCCTCCGCTGTCGACCGAGCGGACCCGAATGGAGAACGTCGTCGCCATGGGGACCGGCCCGATCGGCGTGAGCGTGATCAGCCCATCCCCATTGATATAGAAGCGGCCGTTATCCGTGTCGCCCATCCCCGTGACAAGCGAGTAGGTGAACGTGTCATTCGCGTCGGGATCGGTCGTCACGAGCGTCCCGATGCGGACGTCCGCGTTGGTGTTGCCGAAGGCGGTGCCGGGATTCAGTGTGATGTCGGTCGGGGCGTTGCCGAAGTTATAGTTCTGCGAGAAGATCTCGAGAGAACTGCCGTCCGCGTTCTGGCCGGTCCACGCGATGGCGAAGTCGCCGTCCCGGTTGGCGGCGACGGCGGGGAGCGTCTGCGTCCCGGTAAAGAACGTGTTGACCTGGAACTCGGGGCCGTACGCGGTCCCCTGGTTGTCGAATCGCTTGGCGAAAATTCCGGTTCCGTCGCCGTCCTGCCCTTCGCTGACCCAGGTGATAATGAAGTCCCCGTCGTCATCCATCGCGACTCGGGACAGCGTCTGGTCCCCGGCCGTAATAAGCGTGTTGACCTGCTGCTCGAACCTGAGCTTTTGTCCCCCCCGGTTGAACCGCTGGAAGTAGACGTCGTAGTCTCCGACATTCGGGTCGCCGCTCGACCAGGTGACGACGAAGTCGCCGTTCTTGTCGATCGCCACCGACGAATGCTTCTGGTTGGCGACGGTGCTGGTGTTGACGCGGAACTCAGGACCGGCCGCGACGCCGAACTGATCGAACCGCTGGCCGAAGATCCCGTCCCGGTCGCCATCCTGTCCGCTGCTGGTCCAGGTGACGATAAAACCGCCGAGTTCATCGATGGAGATCGACGAATAGCGCTGGGTCCCCGTGATGAAGGTGTTGGCCCGATACGGAACGATCGGGTTGATCGGGTTGGCCCCCGGCAGCGCTTTCGGCGTGCCGTTGGCGTTGAACTGCTGAACGAAGATGCCGCTTCCGTTCCCGTCGTTCGCTCCCGTATAGGTGATGACGAAATCACCGTCGATCTCGGTCGCCACCGCCGGAAAGGTGCCCACAGCGCCCACGACCTGCCTGTCGGTCGCGAAACCGGTGGCCGGCGTCCCGTCGGCGTTGAAGATGCGGAAGAAAATGCTGCTCGATGCGCCTGTGTCCCCGGTCGCCCAAGCCACGATAAAGCGCCCGTCGCTGAATGTGGCAACCGACGAATACCTCTGGTTGCCGGCCGTCGTCACGTTCGCACGCGTCGCCGTCGCGCTCAGAGGCGTGCCGGAACGATCATACTTGCGGAAATACACCCCATAGTCGGTGTCGCCCGTCTGATTGGAACTGCTCCAGGTGACGATGTAGTCCCCGTTCACAGTGTCGTCGTCGCTGGAATATATCGCGATCGATTGCGGGTTCTCGGCGAAATTCGTCTGCGTGTTCGTCGTGACGTCGTTCGCCTGCGCCTCGCCGCCGACAGCATGGGTCGATCGGACCTTGAAGTCCACCGACTGCTGACCGAGGGAGACCCCCTCGGCGTCCGTCACCGTATTCTTCAGAATGATCCGATAGTCGCCCGGAGGCAGGAGCGAGGTGAACGTGACCAGCGCCTGATACTTCTCGCTCCCCAGAACTTCGATTCCCACCATGGTGTTAACGTCGATTCCCGCCGTGATGTTGTTGATCAGGCTGGTGACGTCGACGTTGGCCCCGGTGGGATCAAGCCGCAGTTCCCAGTTGGCGAGGTTGGTGACGCTTCCCGCGCCGGTCGTCCGCATTACTTCACTGAACACCGCACCGAGCGTGTCGACCGGAGACAGAATCACTTCGTCCTGGGTCAGCAGATCCGTATGGAACAGGAAGCCGCCGAACAATGGTGCGGTCATCTCGACCGACTCGTTCGCTTTCCGCGCAAACACGCCCGCCCCGGCCCCGTCCTGGGCCGCGCCGTTCCACGCGATCACGACGTCGCCGTCGTAGCTCATCCCGACGCTGGAAAGATTCTGGTTCCCCGCCGTGAAGAGGTTGACCTGGACCTCGCCCCCCATGGGGTTGTTGGTTCCCGCGGCGTTGTAGCGCCGCCGCATCACCGCATCGCCGTTGGTGTCCTGGGCGGCGCTGTCCCACGTCACGATGAATTCGCCGTCGTTCCGCATGGCGATCCGCGCGTTCCGCTGCTCGCCCGTGGTGAACTCGTTCACCACGAACTCGGCCCCGCGCGCCGAACCGTCGTTATTGTATTGACGGGCGAAGACCCCGTTCGCGTTCCCGTCTCCGGGCTGCGCGGCCGACTGCCAGACGATGGCGAAGTCGCCGTCCCCGTCAATCGCCACCGCCGACTGCTGCTGGGCCCCCGTCGTGAACGTGTTGACCTGGAAAGGTCCGGAAAGGGCCGTGATGTCAGGCAGTAGCGGAGTGTTCGACAGGTCATAATGATACCGTCGCGCCCACACCGACGTGCCGCTGCCGTCGGCCGCGCTGTCCGTCCAGGTGATGACGAAGTCCCCGTTGTCGCTCAGCGCGACATGGGCGAGATTCTGATCGCCGGTCGTGATCGTGTTGACCTTGAACTCGTCGTCGATCGCGCGGCCATCCTTGTCATACATCCGCGCCCAGACCGACCGCCCCGCTTCGACCGTGTTGCCGAACACATCCGTCGTCAGCGTCGATTCCCAGACGATCACGAAATTGCCCGCCGTGTCCATCGCCACCGACGACCGGACCTGGTCGGCCGTCGTCATCCCGTTGACGCGGAACTCGGCGCTGATCGCCCTCCCCCCTTTGTCGAACCGCCGGGCGTAAATTCCGTCACCGGAGCCATCCTGCCCCGCACTCGTCCAGGTGACGACGAAGTCGCCGAAGGCATCCACGGCCACCGATGAAAACCGCTGATTGCCCGTCGTGAAGTCATTGACCCGGATCTGGGCCGCGTTCTGGTTCACGCCTAAAGGGTTGCCGGCGCGGTCGTACCGCTTGACGTACACCCCCTGGCCGCTTCCATCGGCCGCACTGTCGGTCCACGTCACCACAAAATCGCCGTCTCGATCGATCGCGATCGACGTCGGCACGTCCGAGAGGGCCTGGTCTCCCGTCACCGTCGTGTTGACTTGAAACTCCGGACCGAACGCCCCGAGCGTCAGCAGTTGCCTCGTCTCGAGGTTCTGCACTTGGGATGCGCTCGAACGCCGCACCGGACGGCGACGCATCCGCCGCGACGAACGCCCCTGAACCACATGGCGAAGCCGCACCAGCCAGTCACGAAGCAACATTCGACGGACTCCCGAACAACTCGCAGATGCGATGGCACGAAGCGCTGTGCTTGCCGGGCCCCACTCATGCTCCTCAGAGTTGGTGGCAAACGTGGCGGACTTGGGGATTTTCAGACGCGGTGGGGAGCAGATTCCAGCACGAATTTCAACGGCACTGATGGAACGACACGGCGGCGTGAGCCGCATGCCCACTGAATCCCTGACAGTCTTGGCATGTCCGTCGGGAAAATCAGAAGTGCGTTGTCGCTCGGCGTCAGACCTTGTAAAGACCACACCTGGACTGGCCCGCGAGCGGTCAATTCGACTCGACCCCGATACCGGCGTCAACCCCCTGCCGTCGAAATCTGCACAGGAATTCTCTGTGCAACAGATGAGCCCGCCGCCGCGGCGCGGTTCCACCAATTCTTCGATCCTTGGCGAACCCAGGCATCCGGGGGAGTCGTTCGCTTTCCGCGACATTGGCCGATCACTCTCCCCCCTCAACACTCCCCCTTACACAGTCCGGTCGTGCGGCCCGCGCCGCGTTTAGCGAGTCGTTTCCACACCGAAACGTCAGGTTTCGCCCGAATTCGCAGGACGGCGATTTGTCAGGTCCGCGCCCTGTCCATAATCGAGCGGCCGAGCGGATGTTGTGCGTTCACCACCGATTCGTGTCGACACGGGTCCAAGACACCAATCGACGTTCTCCCCGCTCTCACGGCACACGCTGGACCCCGGGACGTACACCATGTCTCTGACTCCTACGCTCACGCTCGCCGACGGCCGTCTGCGCGATGAACTCCGGTCGCTGCGCGGAACCGCGCAGGACGTCGCGGCCGCCTGCCTCCTCGCCGCCGACGAACTCGAAACCGCCGGAACCCCTCCCAACGAAGAGACCCTCGACGCCTGTGCCAGCCTCCTGCGTCGCATGAACATGGTCTCCGAAACCATCCGCGGCGAACTCGCCCTCACGGGAGAGGACACCGCGGCCAGCCTGCCCGACCCCTTCGCCGACCTCCCCACGCTCGACAAGGCCCTCGACGATCTCGAAGCCATCGTCGCCCACCGTCGAAGGATTGAAGACGCCGTCGACGCCGCACGCGAAATCGCCGCCTTCGCCGATCACATCCAGCACGCCGACGACCCGCAGTTCGCCCCCTTGGCAACCGTCAACGCCGCATCCACGGCCCTCCGCAATGCCCTGGACGTTCCCCACTCCCGCGCGGTCCCCGCCGCCGCGATAGATGTCTGGAACGACACCCATCCCCTCATGGCGCTCCTTCTGCTCCTCGCCAATCCCGAGGGACTCGATGACGCCCGTTGGACCGCCCTCCAGGAAACCGTGACCGAAGCCTTCGGACGTTCGATGGCCACCGCCGTCGCACGCGGCCGCATCCTCATCCCCGAAACGGTCCGCGATGAGTTCCTCCGGGCACTCGAGCATCGCGTCTCCACCTGAGGGACGGCCCCGATCCTGCCACGAACCACCACTCGGACACCTCGAACATCCCGTCGCCCGCATTGCGGGCCGGCGATTGGAGAACGGACCGCATGACCCAGGCCCTGACGACGCTCCGCAAGCGACTCGAAGAGCTGCGCGGCGCCGGCTCTCGACTTGGACGGACGCTCCGCGCGGCCGCCATCGAACTCGATGCGCGCGGCAAGCCCTTTCCCGACGGACTCCTCGACGAACTCCAGGGTTACCGCCGGGACGTCGAAGAACTTCGCTCCCGGACCCTCCAGACCGCTACCGAATTCCCCCCGCACGAGTCCGCTCCGGACTCGCCCTCCCTCGGGGAACTCTCGGCCGTGCTCCGACGCGCCGAGGAACAATCGAAACGCCGCGAAATCGACCGCGCCGTCCGCGCCGCGGCCCTCGCCACGCTCACCCGGGTCGCCTCAATCGCGAGCCGTGATGATCAATCCTTCGCTCCGGTCGCAGAGATCCGCTCCGCGGCCGAATCGATGCGGTCTCAAATCGCCGCGGCGCCGGAACTCGACCTTCCCGAATCGGTGGAAGCGATCGTCTCCGGAAAGCATCCCCTCGTCAGCCTGCTGACGTTGGTCGAGGGGGATGAAGGGATCGATGACGACCGCTGGGCCGCCCTCCTCGATGACGTCACCCAGAATTTCGGACGCCCGCTCGCGGCGGCCGTCGCGCGCGGCCGGTTGCACTGCGTCTCTCGGCCGGCAAGCGTTGCTGAAAACCCGAAACCGAGCTCCACACCGAAGCCGCCTCGGAACGAATCTCCACCGGCGGCCCATCCCGCGGAAATCGCCCCCGTCGTCCCCGTGCCGCCGACTCCGGGTCCAGCTCAAAGTCCCGCCCGCGCCCCGGATGTGGTGACGCCCCAGGTCGCGGTCGACGTCTCTCCGGTCCCTCCCCAACGTTCCCCCCTCGACAGGAACCCGGCTTCCGGGGAATCGCCCAGGATTCCGGTCGCTCGGGCCGGTGTCGACCGCCCTGGAAGAACACCGCGAAGGGATGAGCCCAAAGCGGCCGAACCCAGGTCTCCCGAAAAGCCCGTCGCGCCGCGGATCGATCTGGACGACACGGCATCGGATGAAAAGGAAGGAACGTCACGCCAGGGGGCGGTGATCATGCGGAGCGCGTCGGCTCCGAAAACCACGGCCTCGTCATCGAAGACATTGGCGGGAACGACCCGCGTCGGCGGACGGCGAGCCCAGCCCATTCCCGTGCTGGCGCAGTCGGCCATCGAGGCGGCGGGGCAGGAGCGGAATCGTCTCATCTCGAATCTCATCTGGCGGCTGGCCCTCGAAGGCCGCCTCGGCATCGCCTGCCATCTCGCGCGGTGTCTCGAACGGCGGTCCGACGTCGAAGTGCAGTTCATCCCTTCGACCCTGCTGCACGCCCTGTGCCTCGCTCCCCACGTCCAGTTCCCTCAGGGAGAGACCGCCCACCGGCTCGTTGAAGATTTCAGCCGGTTGCGGTTCATGCAGGGGCCGCGCAACGACGCCGAATGGGCCGTCGCCTGGCAACTCCTGCTGACAGCCGCCGCACTCCGTCCTGCCCTGCTGGCCCCTCCCTGCGGAGCCGCCGCGGTGCTGCACAACATGCGGATGATCGAAGGGCTCAGCCGGCTCTACAACTACACGCACCGCATCGCCATCTTCGCCGACGCGGGTCGCCCGCTCGACGTCAACACGTTCAAGCGCGCCCGCAGCGAGCAGGCCTGGGAGAGCGAGCTCGAACAGTTGCTCGCCGAAGTCGAGGCCTGGTGCGGGCAGACTCCCGTGCGCCGCGTGCGATACGCCGCAACGACTCACTGCTTCCTTCGATCGCACTGGAGCGTGAGCCGCGGAAGCTCCTCGACCGAGACCCACTCCCGCGCGCTGTGGCGGATCTGGCAATCGACGATGGACGTTCTCCACTCCATGCTCGAACCGGTTCGGCAGAACCGCCTCGAAGACCTCGAGCGGGTGCGAGCCGAAGCCGATCGTCTCTCGGACCCTGCGGAAATCGATCGCCTCACCAGCGGAGCACAGATTGGCCGCCACGCGGGAATCGCCGTCGATGCGGGGGCCCGCGAAAATCTCCGCCTCATCATCTCCGAGGCCACCGGACTCGCCCGTCGCTGGCTGCGGATTCAGGACACGCCCCCGGAACGCCGGACGCCGACCGTCCCGCGCCACGCCGAGGAACTTCTCGAAGAACGTCGCTCGGTCCAGCTTCGCGACGAAGTCGTTTCGCGCCAGGATGCCGTCCTGAAGGAACTGAAGGCCGTCTCGGAACGCTACACGTCGCTGCCGATCGTCACGGCCATCGCCTGCTGCTGCCGGGCGGTCGAACAGATCCGCCGCCTGTTCGATCCCGACGAGCCGGTCGCCACCAACGAATCCGATCCTCGCCTCCTCTTCAATTCCGAGCTGCTGCGGATCCCGTCCCTCTCGCTCAATGACGCCTGGGAGCCGGAAGTCAGCGCCAACGAACTGGAGAACGACATCCTGCAACTTCTGACGCGCGGCGCGCCCGATTGGAAAGCGGCGTTCGACGCCCGATGCGACGAAGGCGACCACGAAGCCACGCGGCGACTCCTGGAACTGCCGGTGTGGCTCGATCCGGGCCAGCAAAGCCAGTTGTCCGCCGTTCGCGAGCAGAAGCTCGAACTCTGTCGCCGCAAGCTGCTGCGCGACGTCGAGCAGACCCGCGCCCGCGTCGGCGAGGCCTTCCAGCGCGGATTGATCCAGGATCGCGATCGCGACGAATTCGACGCCGGAATTAACGCGGTCGAGTCCTCCTGCCGTGCCACGCAGCGATTCGCGGGCTCGCATCGCCGGCTGTCCGAGATCCGCGAGAGCCTCGAACGGCGGCGTCAGTACGAAATCGAAAAGATCCGCCAGCGCATCGAGATGCTGGACTTAAAGGACGAAAACCCGTTGAGCGCCCGCATCGATGCGGCGATCAACGACGGCAACCTCGCCAGTGCCAACCGTTATATCGAAATGGCCGAGACCGGCGACGACCGGCTCAAACATGAATAAGTCGAGGAAACTCGTCCTTCCAGTCCCCGCCGGGCTCGCCCGGGGAGCCGACCATGCGAACCGAACAGCCTCGCAAATCCGATCCGACGATCCCCGTCTCCGCCTCTTCAGAAGTCCGGCCGGGGGATCTCGTCACCATTCACTACACCTCGAAGAACCGCGACGGCGGCATCTTCGAGACGTCGCAGAATCGCCGCCCCCTGCGGTTTGAGGCAGGACGTGACGGAGTCGTCGAGGGGCTCAGTGAAGCGGTGATCGGAATGCGCCCCGGCGACTGCAAGTGCGTCGAGATCGCCCCGGAACGCGGCTTCGGTCTCCGCGATGCCTCGCTGGAACTGACGATTCCACGTTCGATGCTCCCCGATCGCATGGACGAAGGAGACCAGTTGACGGTGTCGATCGGCGAACGGGAGGTCGACGTCTGGGTGCGGCAGATCGGTTCGAAGACCGCCGTGATCGACGCGAACCACCCGCTCGCCGGCGAGACCCTCTTCGTCGACGTCCAGCTCGTCGCCACCGAACGCCCCGCCCGTTGAGAATCCGACACTTCGCGCCCGGAGCAGGACTGTTCTTGTGCTTCGTGCGGAAGGCCCGAAACTCAGGCAGCCCAGACAACGCGCCGCGCGGGCCTGGGTTCGCGGCTCATGCCCGACTGGCCGCATTTCCTTCCGCGCCGCCGGAGACATCGAGCGGAAGGGGACAACCGTCGCGAATGCCGTGTCGAGGGTGCGTTCGTCCGTCCGGCCTCTTTCCGCCAAAGACGCTGGACGCTGTCACCGCCCCTCAGGCTTTGTCCTGCGGATCTTCCCCTCCCGCGATCCCCCGCCAAGATTGGCGCCACACACGCACAGTCCCCTTTCATGCCCGTGGCGTTGAACCCGCCGGAATTCCGACAACAATCGAATTCGTGCGATGCCCATTTCATCGAGCGGTGCAAAGGCCCCCCCATGGCGCGCGAGGAGTCTGATCGCGAAGACCTGATGCGAGAGGCCGTCGCGCTGAATCGCCGAATGGAAATCGTACCGAAGGCGATGGCGCCGCCCGCGGACGATGCCGATGCAGCGACGCGGCTCCCGGCGATCACGGCGGAGCCGATTGTGCTGGGTTTCCGCAGTTCGACAGGCTGGTTTTCCATCTACTTCGGTCAGGATCCCGTCTACACCTGGGATGCGACGGGGCGGTTGCGGCGAGCCTATGTGGACGGATTCCTGTTCCGAACGCAGGGCACAACGCTGGCGCGACTCGAACGAGTGCGAGGGTCCAGCTCCGTGGAACTCGTGCGGCACGATCTGGAAGTTGCCGAGTGCGCGCATTTTGTGGCCCGCATGCACCATCGTCTGCGTGGACTTCATGAGATTCTTTCGAGCAAGAGTTACGCGACGACAGGATGGGTGACGGCTCCCGCTCGTCAACCTGCCGCCAAACGAGCGAGCAATCCAGGCGTCATCGACGCGACCACGAGTTCAACGAGCGACCAAACGGATTCCGAGTCTCAGTTGACCAGCGACGTCCTCGCCGCCATCGAACGCATCCTGGAACAGCCAGAACCATTTGCACCGCCCTTGCCCGGAAAGCGCTGACGTGATCCAAAAATTCGACGTTCGAAAGATTCCGATGCGGTCTCAGGCACGACCTGTTTCGCCTGTTGACCGGAGGAACAGGGGCCGCCTGCGTCGTTCCGCACTGACGATGGCCGTGGTGGTTCTGGCACTCGCAGCGCGTCCCGTACTTTCGGTCTCGGAAGAACCGGGATCCGCGCGGCCTGCTGCCACAGCGGGCGATTCGATTCGCTGCCGCAATGGAGCCGTTGTGTCGGTCAGCGCGCTCGCGTCCGAGGCCGGCGTCGAGGTCATGCGGCGCGGGGGGAACGCAATCGATGCGGCGGTTGCCACGGCCTTCGTACTGGCGGTGACGTATCCGGAAGCAGGGAACATCGGCGGGGGCGGCTTCATGTTGATCGCCCCATCGAAGGACGGCACATCGCCGGTCTTTGTCGACTTTCGCGAAGTCGCCCCGCGTGCGGCGACCCGCGAGATGTTCGTGAAGCCAGAGGGTCGCTCTCCGCACCGTCGTGTCGGTGTGCCGGGGACGGTGCGGGGATTGGCGCTTGCCCATCAGAAGCATGGGAAGCTCGCTTGGAAGAATGTCGTCTCGCCGGCAGTAACACTCGCTCGCGAGGGATTCGCCATCGATGCCGCTGTCGCCCGGTCGATCAATGGCGTTCTCAAGACATCCGCGCCGGATGCGTTTGCCGAACTGCATCGCGTCTTCGGCAAGCCCGGTGGAGGGGACTGGACCGCCGGCGATCGACTGATTCAGCCGGATCTTGCGACGGCTCTCGAGACGATTGCCGAAGAAGGGGCCGACGCCTTCTATCGCAGCGAGCCGGCCCGGCAACTCGTCGCCGAGATGCGGCGCGGCGGTGGAGTGATCGATGCGGAGGATCTCGCGCAGTATCAAGCGCGGCTCCGCCAGCCTGTGCATGGCACCTATCGCGGGCACGACATCTGGAGCAGTCCTCCCTCCTCCTCCGGGGGAACGACGCTGATCCTGATGCTTCAGATGCTGGAGCCTTACGAGCTTCGCAAGTCAGGGCGATGGTCGCCCGAGGCGCTGCACCGGATGATTGAATCGATGCGGCGGGCTTACCGCGACCGGGCCGAGTTTCTGGCCGATCCTGATTTTGCCGAGATCCCGAAGAAGCTTCTGTCGCGGGATTATGCACGGGAACTGGCCGAAACGATCGACGGGGAGCGTGCCAGTTCGAGCAGGAGCATTGCGGGGAGCATCCCGCTCAAGGAGAGCGAGCAGACGACGCACTTCTCGGTGATCGACCGCGATCGGACGGCGGTGAGCGTCACCTACACGCTCGAAAGCTCGTGGGGAAGCCGGGTGGTGGTTCCGGGGGCGGGCTTCGTCCTCAACGACGAGATGAACGATTTCAACTGGCTTCCCGGCGTGACCGACGCCAGCGGGCGGATCGGAACGCCCCCGAATCAAGTCGCTCCCGGCAAGCGCCCACTCAGCTCGATGTGTCCCACGATCGTGATGAAGGACAATCGCCCGGTGCTCATCACCGGCAGTCCCGGCGGGCGGACGATCATCAATACGGTGCTTCAGATTGTGCTTAATGTGGTCGAGTTCGAAATGGACGTCCGGAGCGCCGTCGACGCGCCCCGGCTCCATCACCAATGGTTTCCGGACCGCGTGCGGGTCGAGTCGGCGTTCGAGAGATCTCACCCGCACGCCTTGGAAGGTCTTCGCCAGCGGGAACACAAGCTGGACCTCGCCGGCCGTCAGGGGGACGCGCATACCATCTGGATCGATCCCAGGACGGGAGAGATCGTCGGCGCGGCCGATCGCCGCATCAGCGGACACGCGGCAGGCTGGTAAACTGACCGGATCGGTCGGAAAGCTCCGATGCTCCGATCTGCGCCGGCAGCATGAGACTTTGATCCCCTTTCAACATGGTTAGAATGGGGAAAGCCATAGAGTCCATTTCCGCATCACGATCTTTCGCTCGCCTCGCTCATTACCTCTCTGGAGTTGCCCCGATGTCGGCACGCATTCCCCTGCTCGCTACCCTCGCCCTGGGCGCCGCCTTGCTGGGGGCTGCGAAAGCTCCTTACGAGATTTCCGCGGCGAAGGGACTTCCGGAAGGTCCATCGAAGGAAGTGGCGGCCCTGCTGCAGAGTGAAGGACACCAGGTCTCGGGGCCCAAGGGGGTTTATTGCACCGTGTGGCTCGCAAAGTCAGTCGACGTGAAGCCGACCTTCAAGCCCTCGCTCAATCTCAAGTACCCGCTGACGAACGGCCAGTTGATCGGACTGCTCCAGGTGGCCGACAAGGCCGAGTTCACTGACTTCCGCAAGCAGCCGATCAAGCCGGGGGTCTATACGTTGCGGTACGCGAAGCAGCCCGAAGACGGGAACCACATCGGCACGAGCGAAGTTTACGACTTCCTCGTCGCGATTCCCGCCAAGGACGACGCCGATCCGAAGATGATCGGCACGTTCACCACCCTGGCCAAGATGAGCGCCAAGGCCTCGGGGACAAGTCATCCGGCCATCATTTCCTTGCTGCCGGTCGAGAAACCCGCGGCAAAAGCGGCGCTGGAGCATGACGAAGAGAAGGATTTCTGGATCCTCAATGCGACGACCGGCGGCAAAGCCGACAAGACCGACGTGCCCATGTCGCTGCGGTTGGTTGTGGTGGGGGCTTCGGAAGGCTGAGGTCTCCTCACTTTGTCTCACCGGAACTGGCGGACTGCACCCGCGGGCCTGTTGCGATGGCGATTGAATTCCTGTGCCCGTACTGCCATGCGGCGATCCGTGTGCCGGATGCCGCGGCGGGCAAACGCGGCAAGTGCCCGGCCTGTACGCAGCAGGTGCTGGTCCCCCACGTCGAGAGGCAACCGCCGCCACCCGTCCCCTCTCCGGCGGCGCCGCAATCGGGCGCCGCGGGGGTTGGGGGATTCGAGTCGCCGCCCGCGCCCGCGTCCCCATTCGATTTCCCATCTCCCGCGCTGGAGACGCCTTTCCCCGTTTTTGGGGCTCCCGCACCGGTATCGGAGCCGGCGGGGTTTCCGCCGTTGGGTGCGTCAGCATCAACGGCTCCTCCCTTTGATCTCGGCGCGTCTGAGCCTGCGGCATCCTTTCCCGGCGCGGTCTCGTCAACTCCTGCGGCTGGCGGTCCCGCCGCGCCGTTCGATGTCACGGCGCCGCCGTCGGGACCGACAGCCTTTCCCTCGGCGGATGCCATCGGTGGACCATCGCCCTTGGCGATGAAGTACGCGCGGGAGGCGCTGGCCCGCAAGCGTCGCAGGCGGGCGCTGTTGCGAATGGTGGTCCCCGCGACGGCTGCCATCGCGCTGTTCGCCGTCATCGCGGCCGTCACCTGGAAGCCGACGCCGAAGCTCGAAGGGCGTCTGAAGGGAAAGGTGCTGTCCGAGGCCTTCACCCTGTCTCCGAAAATTCTGTCGACCGATTCGGTCGACCTCTCCCCGGAGACGATTGCGTCCACTCTCGAAGAGCTGAGCGAACGCTCCGAAGTCCTGGTCAGCGACCGCATGCGGATCAAGTTCCGCGGTGACCCGAAGCGCGGACTTGAAGTCTCGATCGACCCCGGGGTGCAGATGGTCGTCGTCCAGGTCGACCTTAAGCAGGACGCGCGGCTGTCCGAATACTGCACTTTCGAGAAGGACGCGTTCAACGAGGCGCGGCTGAACGAACTCAAGCCGGCTCTTCGCAAGCTGCTGCTCGATTACGACGCAGCCCTCAAGGCCAATGCCAGAATGACCGAGCTGCCCGCATTCCGAGATTCGGTGGGACTGGCCGGATCGACGGCCGGCGTTGGTTACGTCGTGCAGGCGACCGCCGGCAACGCCGCGTTTCGATGCGTGGGCGAAGACGGCGAAGGAAGGATTTTCTTCCTGATTCCGAAGGGAGCGAAGACGTTCACGTTGGGCGGACGGAAACTGCCCGACGGCAAGACGCCGTTCGCCGGAAAGTACACCGTTGACGTCGAACAACTTCCTGCCGAAAAGGAGTCGGAGGAGCCCCCTGCGTCGAAGGGGAAGGACGCGAAGGACGACGACAAGGACGAGCCCGAGCCGGAGATGAAGCCTGAGATGAAGTCGGACGAGGATCAGAAGTCCTGACGCTCGCCGTCCGGACCATCGAACCGGTTGAGAAACCGCTCCAGCGACTCGCGGTTCGTTTCGATCGCCGAAGGATCCTGCATCGACAGTGCTTCCTCGAAGCCATGCAGCAACTGGTCGAGCAGATCGCGCTGCTCGAGTGGAAGTTCCTGATAGATCCGCTCGGCCCGCAGCAGCAGCATGCGGTTGGCCTGCTCTTCGCGGGGATGCGTCTTCAAGTCCTGCATTCTGCGGACGGCCTCTTCGATCTGTGCGGGAGAAAGTCCCTTGGCGTGCCGGGTCACGACGTGTCGTACGGATTTTCCCGTGGCCACGACCGTCGCTTCCGCCTCCAGCACTCCGTTCT
Organism: Planctomycetaceae bacterium; assembly: GCA_020850695.1. Taxonomy (GTDB): domain Bacteria; phylum Planctomycetota; class Planctomycetia; order Planctomycetales; family Planctomycetaceae; genus JADZEF01. The sequence continues at coordinate 22,971 of JADZEF010000232.1, forward strand.
GGTCGTAGGTGAAGCGGATATCGATTTCCTGCCCGGCCGGTCCGCGAGGGATGCCATCGACCTCGAACTCGCCCAGCGGGATGTTGTCCTGCACCCGGCGGGCCTCGCCCTGATAAAGCTTCACCCGGACCGATGTCTGGTTGGGGGCGACCGTGCTCACCCGCTCGACGCGACTGACGGGAATCGTCGTGTTGCGGTTGATCACCGGCATGAAGTAACCCGGGCGCAGGTCGCGGCCGATGACGTGGCAGGTTTCGACGCCCAGCGTGAACGGGGCGACATCGGTCACGACCAGTTCGGACAGCGAGCGATCCCTGGCAACCAGTCCGGCCTGCACCGCGGCTCCCAGCGCCACCACTTCATCGGGATTGAGGCTGCATCGCGGCATGCGGTTGAACCACGACTCGACCCGCGCCCTCACCGCGGGCATGCGGGTCGCGCCCCCCACGAGGATGACATCCTGAATGTCCTGCCGGCGGAGCTTGGCGTCTCCCAGCGCCCGCCGCAGAGAAATCTCGGTCCGCGCCAGCAGCGACTCGGTCCAGGTGTCGAACTCGGTCCGCCGGATCGTTGCCGTCGGGCCTCCCTCGGGGAGTTCGCCATCCTTGCCGGGAATTCGGATCGTCGCCTGCTCGTCCCGTGCCAGCACCCGCTTCGCCATCTCGCACTCGCGCCGCAACCGCGACACCATCCGCGGTGCTTCGTGCTCGACGCGTTCATAGATCAGGTTCTGCGATTGCAGCACCCGGGCGACCAGGGCCCGCGTGAAGTCTTCGCCGCCGAGGAAAATCTCTCCCGACGAAGATCGAATTTCGAGCGCCCCCTCGAAGCGATCCATGATCGAAACGTCGAACGTGCCGCCCCCCAGATCGAACACGAGGAAGACACTGTCCTGGTTGGCCTCGTGGATTCCGTAGGCGATCGCGGCGGCCGTCGGCTCGTTCAGGATGCGTCGGACCGTCAGCCCGGCCAGCTCGCCCGCACGGATGGTCGCCTGGCGCTGGTGCTCGTTGAAATAGGCGGGAACAGTGATCACCGCATGCGTGATCGGCTGGCCGAGGTGCGATTCGGCATCAGCTTTGAGCGACCGCAGCACCAGGCTCGACAGCTCGACCGCCCCAAACTCGCGCTCGCCCAGCTGCGTTTTCCAGTCGGTCCCCATATGCCGCTTGAAAGCGGAAGCGCATCGCTCTGGATGCAGAACCTGCAGCTCGCGGGCGGGGCGTCCCACGAGCAGCCGCCCTTCGAGATCGATGCCGACCACGGACGGAGTCAACATGTCGCCGAAGACGTTCGGAATGAGCGCCGGGGCGTCGACCGACCACCGGGCGACCAGCGAGTTCGTCGTTCCCAGGTCGATGCCGACAATGATCGGTTCAGTCGTCATACGGAAGGCCCGTGACGGTGGGTTCGAAGGGCTCGGCCTCGGCGGGCCACGCAAGAACATGTCGAGAATGCAGTCGTCCCTGGAATCGTCCCGCGATGATAGCACGATCCGCAGGGCGTCGCGCTGGGACTCCAACGGTTGTTAATCTGAACTGCCGGCGAACGATCCAGCAGTGGAAATCTGCCGCATGCCCGTCGTTTTTGTCTGACGGATCGAGTCCCGTCGATATAATTTCGCGAATTGGAAGTCGGCCGCCGACGCCGCCGACATTCGATCGTCCGGACGCCTTCGGTTGAGGTCCCGCCATGTTGCACATCAGCCATCAAGAGTTTCACGGCGAAACATTGCATACCGGATCGAAAGCCCATTCATGCCTCCCTGCGCACCGGTCTCGCTTTGGAGCGATTGTCTGCATCGGCGTGGCGTTCGGCATTGCAATGCCCGTGCAGGGGGCGGACCGGTTCTTCCTTGACACCCCGGATGTCCCGCCGGTTCGATCCACCGCCGTGATCACCGGGGATTCGCTGACGATCACCGACGCCGCCGGGCAGTCCTTCCTGTATGCCCGGGCGGTTGAACTCGATACGCCGGACGGCCGTTACTTCGGTTACTACAGCCGGGCGGTGAACCAGACGTTGCGATGGCCGGCGCGGAGTGCGGGGAAGTTCCTGATCGGCGATTCGCGGGGACAGAACTTCCGCGAGAGTCGCATGACCATTCAAGCGGCTCCCGAGGTGGATCCGGCGGTTGATCCTGCCGCGCCTCCGGTACCGCGTGTCGGCCGCAAGCCGGTCGTTCCCCCTCCACCCCCCGCGGCGCCGGGGGCTGGCCGGCCGATTCCGCGCGTTCCGAACGCTCCCATTCCGCGCGGAAACGTTCCGCCGCAGAATCCCGATGACTTCGCCGGCCGGCGGATCAATCGCTCGCCGGCCGAGATCGCGCTCCTTCCCGGAGCGAACGACACGTTGACGGCGGCCTATATTGATCGTTCCGGGCGTCTGCAGATGTTCCAGGGCTGGGATGACACATGGCGTCGCCGCCAGTGGCCGGTCCGCGCCTCGCTCGTCCCCGGCGCTCCGCTCGCCCTCCAGCCCGATCCGGCGGGTGGCCTTCCGAGCGTCTACACGGTCGGGCGCGGCGGCGAACTGCTGATGATTGCGGCGGGTGAGGAGCCGCGCCGCCTGACCGATCGCGCCACCTTTGTGTCGGGCGCCCACATCGTCATTGGCGGCACTCCACGGTTCCCGACGATCATTGCCGTCGATCAGCGCGGGAGCATCTGGGAGGTCGGCCTCGAGGACGGCCAGGCGAACCCGATCGAGGCCAATCCCGATCGCTACGCTCCCGGCGCTCCGCTGGCGTCCGTGGCCGCTGGCGGCGAGCAGGAACTCTTCGCGATCGATCGCCAGGGGACCCTGGTCAACTATCGCAGGACGAATCGACAGTGGGACGGTCCCGATGCCATCGCTCGCGGGTTCGCGCCCGGCGGGCGTGTTGCCGCCACGCTCTCGACCGACGAGAACGGCCAGCCGGAACTTCTCGTCGCCTCGGTCGATTCGCGAGGCGAACTCCAGATGTTCCGTGCCACGCAGAACGGCTGGAACCAGTTCCCGCTGGGCCAGGACATCGAGCTTCCGCCCGGAACTTCCGTCAGTGTGATACGGGCGGCTGATGGCGTCCACCTGTCGGCCGTGACGCGGGACGGAACCTGGGTCGAATGGGTGCAGGGAATCCGCGGCTTCGCACCCCGGGTTGTCGGTCGCGGCTTCCAGCCGGGGGCTCCCGTCGTGCTTTACCCGCACGACCTGCACATCCACGGTCTCTCGATCGATGCGGCCGGGCGGATGGTGGCCGGGTCGTTCGACCGCGAGTGGTCGTCGGTGCTGCTCGTCCCCGAATTTGATCTCGCCCCACGACTGGTCCGGCGGGAAGTGATCCCGGGCGATCCCCTGCCGCCGGCAAACATCAATCTGGAGAACCGGCATAACGAAGAGGTCGTCGTGCATCTGATTGATGAACTCGCTCCCGCGACGCCGACGGAGATTCGCATCGGTCCGGGACAAATTTCCCGACAACAGGTGAAGCGCGATCCGGGAGCAATCCTCGAAGAGGTCTGGATGATTCCGGACGCCAACGGGGATTGGACCGAAGACATCCGCCGCACCCCGCTTCCCGCCCCGCCGCGCTATCGCGTGGTGCGTTACGCCCACCGCACGACGTACGCGTACGTCGACAAGCGGAAGAAGCCCGGCCCGCTCAAGGACTTCGATATCCAGACGCCAGTGAGCCTCGGAACCTTCCGCCTGCCGCCGGGGGCCGAACTGCAGGATGGCGACACCTTCGACGTCTACCGCGAGGCCGTGATGCGGCAGAACCCCGGGGCGGCGGCACTGGTCGATCCGATTCGGCCGTAGCAATTCCATCGTGCGCACGTCCGAGGAGTCGGCCCGCACAGGACGCGAATCAACGCGAATAGATGCCATCATTCGGCCACATGAGTTGCTCATGACGTCAGGGCCATTCGAGTCGCGCTCGCGGCAAGATCTGCGTGGCGGCGTCCCTGGACTTCATTCAGGTTGATTCGCGCCATTCGCCGGCAGAATCTTCCTCCGCATCGCCGTGACAAACTGCCGCCAAGTTCATGGTTTGCAGTTGGCTCATCGGCCGCGCCGGTTGCGCGTTCAGGCTCCGGAAAAATCTGAGGGATCGCCACGTCCGTCCATGAGATGGCGATTGCTCCCGCTTTGCGGGTCTGCTCTAATTTCACCTATCAACAGATGCCGATTAGACGTTTGCACACGCGATCGGACCGTCAACAGTTAACGGTCCCAACCGTGCATGACTGTCGTGGCTGTTGATCGCTCGTGTCGTTCCCGCCTGTGTTTTCCCCGCCGATTCCACCGTTGCGTCCCGTTTGCTGCTCCTGGTCGTAACGCGTTGATTGTTTTCCCCTTCCGCCGATGCCTGTTCACAGGATGTGACGTCCGAACTGACGAAACGCTCCGCCCGTTCGTTTTCCAACGGCCGGATCGCTTCGTGAAATTCCGGACGATTGCGTCGAACTTCGGGAGAATCCCCCCATGAAGCCGGTTGCCGCTGTTCTTGTACTCGCCGCCTCCCTGGCTGTGGGGTGGTTTGTCTACCGGAACTCCGTCAGCCGCATGGAAGCCAAGTCGACGGCGTCTTCCCCGCCGAGTCTCGCGGTGCAGGTGATGAAGGTGCAGCGGCGGCGGATGGAAGAGCGAGTCGACCTGGTGGGCAGCCTGCAGGCCAACGCGACGGTGACGATTCGGGCGAAGACGACCGGGTATGTCACGCGGCTCCCCTTTGATGTCGGCGACCGGGTGAAGGCGGGGCAGCTCCTCGTCGAACTCGACACGACGCGGCACCAGGAACTGGTCAGCCGCGCGGAAGCTGCGCTCAAGGTTTCCAAGGCGCAGCTGCGGGCGCAAGAAACCCGGCGGTCGCAGGCGATCAAAGAACGCGACCGTCAGAATCTGCTGGCGAAGTCGCGTGTCAGCACGGCCGAGCAGCAGGAAGCCGCGGCCGCCTCCTTGTCGATTGCCGAGGCCGAGTTCGATCTGGAGCAGGCGCGCGTCGACCAGGCCGAGTCCGATCTGCTCCGCAGCCAGCTGTCGCTCGAAGAGACGCGGGTCATCGCTCCGATGGACGGCTTCGTTGCGTCCCGGCTCGTCGACTCGGGCGACCTCGCCGATCCGGCGAAGGACCTGCTGCAGATCGTCGATCTCTCGAAGGTGCGGACCGTCGTCCACGTCGTCGAGAAGGACTACGAGAAGATCCAGCAGGGGAACGGGCAGACGGCGACGGTTCGCGTCGACGCCTTTCCCAAGGAAACGTTTCGCGGAGTCGTCGTCCGCAAGGCCCCGGTCCTCGATCCACAGACTCGCACCGCGGCCGTGCAGATCGAGATTCCGAATCCGCGGCTGCTGCTGAAGCCGGGAATGCACGCCCGCGTCTCGATCGTCTACTCGGTCCACAACGATGCGGAAGTCATCCCGCTGGCGTCGCTGGTCGAGCACGGCGAGAAGCCGGCGCTCTACGTCGTGGAAGGCAACCCTCCGACGACGGTGCTGCACGAAGTGCAGACGGGACTGAACGACGGGGAGATGATTGAGATCATCTCGGGTCTGGACGACGACGACCGGGTGGTGACGCTCGGCACGCGGCTGATTCAGCATGGCCAGAAGGTGACGCCGGTCGAAGTGCCGTCGCAGGCCCTGGTCCATGCCAACGCGGCCGGCCACGGCGCCGAGTGACCGTCGCCGGGCATCGACCGCGCCGGCCTATCGGCCGGGCTTCACGCCTGCCAGGCGATGGACGGCGTTCCATTCCTTCTCGGTGACCGGCTGAATCGAAAGCCGTGACCCGCGCTGCATCACCACCATCGTCGCGGTTTCCGGGTCCTCCGCGAGTTGCTCGCGCGTCACCGGCGTCTCAAACGTCTGCTGCCACCTCACGTCGACCATGTACCACGTCGGCGCGTCGGGCTTGCTTTTCGGGTCGTAGTGGTGGTCGTTCGGATCGAACGCCGTATGGTCGGGATACCCGGCCCGCACGACTTCCATCGTCCCGGCGATGATGAGCGGGTCGCAGTTGCTGTGATACATCAGCACGCGATCGCCGACTTTCACGTCGTCGCGAAGCGAGTTGCGGGCCTGGTAGTTGCGGACACCGTCCCAGAAGGTCGTCTGCGTCGGCTCCTTCTCGAGATGTTGGATCGAGTACGACTCGGGCTCGGACTTGAACAGCCAGTACCTCCGCCCGGCTGTCGGTGTCGGGGACGCGGATGCCTTCTTCTTCGCCATGATCGCTGTCGCTTCCGGGGTGATGATCAATGAGCGACCATCATGCCGTCCGACGATTCGCAAATCCAAGCCATCCGGCGAGTCGCTTTCGGCAGTTGATCCGGATCCCGTTTCCGGCCGGAACGCTAGGCGGATGGCAGGCCGCGGATTAACCTTTGCCGCGAGTCCATTTCGGTGGACTTTCCCCGCCGGACCTTTGCGACGCGGGGTGGTCGGCTGGCTGTGTCCCTCACTCTCTCGCTTCAGATCTCCCATGACCGTCCGCACCCGTTTCGCCCCCAGTCCAACCGGGTACATGCACATCGGAGGCATGCGAACGGCGCTGTTCAACTGGCTGTGGGCCCGCCACAACAACGGAACGTTCATCCTCCGCATCGATGACACGGACGAAGAGCGCAACATGGAATCGGCGCTGGGACCGATCCTCCAGGCGTTCCGCTGGCTCGACCTGACGTGGGACGAGGGACCCGAGATCGGCGGCCCGCACGGGCCCTATTTCCAGTCGCAGCGCAAGCCCCTCTATGCGGCCGCCGCCGAGCGCCTGCTTGCGGAGGGGAAAGCCTATCGCGATTTCGAGACTCCCGAGCAGATCAAGGCGGATCGCGAGGCGGCCGACAAGGAGAAACGCCCCTACATTAACATCCGGCGGTCATTGGAACTTTCGCCGGCCGAAATTGAACGGCTGGTGGCCGAAGGGAAACCTTCCGTCGTCCGATTCCTCGTCCCTCGCGACCGCACCATCGCCATCGATGACGCGGTGCGCGGGCACGTGGAATGGAACGGCGCGCTGATTCCCGATCCCGTCATCGTGCGGACGAACGGCGTCCCGCTCTACAACTTCGCTTCCGTGGTCGACGACGTCGCGATGGAGATCACGCATGTCATTCGGTCCGAGGAGCACCTGACCAATACCGCGGTGCAAGCCCTCATCTTCGAGGCACTCGGCGCGTCGTTTCCGGTGTTCGCTCACCTTCCCTATGTCGCGGCGCCCGCCTCGAAGGAGAAGCTGAGCAAACGGAAGCTCGACCAGTACCGAAAGAATCCCAGCTTCAAAAAGATGTTCGACCGCGGCGATAGCGTGTTCCCGAAGATCGGGCTGGGGGGGCAGGGGGGGCTCGATCCCGTGATGGTCGAATACTACGAGAAAATCGGCTATCTGCCGGATGCCATCGTGAATGCGCTGGCCCGATTGGGATGGTCGCTCGACGATCACACCGAGATCATGTCGCGGCAGACGATCATCGAGAATTTCACTCTCGACCGCGTCGTGAAGAACCCCGCCGGGCTCGATCCGGACAAGCTCTTCTCATTCCAGAGCCATTGGATGAGCGCTTTGCCGGCGGCCATGAAGGACGACGGCTGCATTCCCTATCTGGTGAAGGCCGGGCTCATCGCGCTGCAGGCCGACGGAACTGTCGCGCCGGACGTGCGGCTGTTCGTCGGCAAGGTGGTGGCGGCGCTCGGAGACCGGTTGAAGCTCTTCAGCGACATCCTCGACGCGAGCTACTTCTTCACCGAGACGCTGGAGTACGACGAGAAGAACTTCCAGAAGCGGGTCGCGAAGGAAGGGGTTCCGGCCCTGATGCGCGAGTTCCGAGCGCGGCTTGCCGAGACGGAAGACTGGTCGCCGACGAATCTCGAAGCGGTGCTCAATGCGTTTGCCACCGAGAAGAACGAGCCGGCGGCGACGTTCATTCATGCGCTGCGTCTGTGCGTGACGGGGCAGTCCGTCGGCCCCGGCGTGTACGACTGCGCGGCGCTCGTCGGCAAGGATCGGTCGCTGGCGCGGATCGATGCGGCGCTGGCCAGGCTTGGCTAGAGCGCGTTACCGCCGCGTTTTCCGATCCGATGAGGATTGGAATGACATGTTGACCATCACGGGTTATCCCCAGGGGCCAAGGAAACGACGGAGAGAACCGAGAGGCACGGATGACATGACCCTGTTGTCCGCATGACTCACCTTCAAAATCTTCGCGCCACTCAAAGATTCACTGCGTGCACAACGGACGCAAACCGGGAAGAGGGATGAATGAGGAACCCAGGAAGGCAGGAACAAGACAGGAGAACAAAGAGAAGCCTCTTGAAGTCCCTGTGCAAGCTTCCATTTTCTAGGGCGTTCCTGTGTTTTTTCCTGCCTTCCTGGGTTCCTCATTCAACCTCTCCGACGACGGAAATTGAGGAAAACCCCCGGAAACTCAGCAGTCATCCGCTCATCCACGGGGTTGCGGGGCTCCCGCGCTGGGAAATTCGTCCCATCCGTCGTTTCCGCGGTCCTGCTGCGGGCCGGAAAACTCGAAGGGAATGTGCTCTAAGCGGCACGGATCTCACTCGGCCAACAGCATGAGGTCGGGCGAGGATGTTCCTCGACCGACCTCATGCGACGGCATTTCTGACCTGGGATCGTGTTCCCCGTCGGATCGAATCCAGGTCGCACGAGACGTCTGTCACGGCGTTGTGGTGGTCGGCCCGGTCATCGGTTGCGTCGGAATCGGCGATGCCGTCGACAGGGGCGAGCGTCGTCCGAAACGCGGAATGAGCATCGGCACTTCGCGGCGGTAGCGGGCGTAATCGCCGATGTGCGAAGCCATCAGGTCGCGTTCTTCGAACACGATGGCGATCAGGATGTAAGCCGTCAGTCCGATGGCGAACAGCAGATGCGAGATCGTCATCGTCGGCGCGGCCCAGAAAACGGTGATCCAACCGACGTACAGCGGGTGCCGCACCCAACGGTATGGGCCAGGAGTGACAAACCCGAGCGGACGACACTCCTTGCCGCGGAAATACAGCCATGACTGCCGCAGGCCAAACAGGTCGAAGTGGTTGATGAGGAAGGTCGTCGCGAGGACGATCAGCCACCCGCACGCGAACAGAGCGTAGAGAATGCCGCGAGCGATCGGATGTTGTACGTCCCAGATGACGCCTCCCATCGGCCGCCACTGCCACATCAGCAGGATCAGGGCGAGGTTCGTGAAGAGCATGTACGTGCTGCGTTCCATCGGCTCGGGGACGATTCGCGTCCACCAGCGCTTGAACGCCGGACGGGCCATGACGCTGTGCTGGAGACCGAAGACCAGGACGAGCAGCGCATTGATCAGCAGGGCCGTCCCGAGAGGACCGACGGCCGCGGAGTCGATCGAGCGCGGGACGAAGAAGTTCCCCAGGAACGCGACCATGCCCAGGAAGACGCCCAGGAACATCGTGTAGACAATGACGCCATAAGCGAGAACGGAAGCACGTTTCAACATGAGAATCTCCGTCGGATGCGCGCAGGTCAGGGGGCGATCTCGCCCGGCTCAACGGAGCGGGGCGGAAACCTGGGCGCCGCTCTTTTGCGAGCGAAACCTGCCTGCCGAAGCGCAGTTCCCGCGGAAATGTGACACTCCTCAAACCGTCTCGGCTTAAGGCGATCGTATGGCGATCGTGAAGGACGCCGCCAGAAGACATTGGACGACCGGCCCTGCGGCAACCTACTCTTCGTCGCCCTGAGGTTCCGCGGGCGGGAGTCGCGGCGCCGGTCGATGCCGGGCCTGATGCAGCAACCCGCTGCCGCGATTCAGGGCCGCCGCCCCGAATTTCTCACGGATCCGGTCCGTTGCCGCATCGAGTTGCCGGTTCCTCTGCTCTTCGGGTTCGTCGAACAAGGTGCGCTGCACCTTCGTTGCGTGGTCGAAGTGGCTCACTCCGACGCCCAGCAGGCGGAGGCCCGGACATCCTCGCGGCAGGCCCTTTTCGAGAAGGTCCGCCGCAGCCTTCCAGAGGAGCTGCGTCGCATCCGTCGGCTCTGCCAGGGTCGTCGCGCGGGTGATCGTCCTGAAGTCGGCAAATCGGACTTTGATCTGCACCGCTCGGCCGCGCCGGTGGTGCGCCCGCAGTCGCCGGCCGACCTGCTCGGTCAATTCGAGAAGCCACGCTCGCAATGCCTCGCGGTCCGAAATGTCGGCCGCGAAGGTTGTTTCGTGAGAGATGGATTTCGCTTCGCGATCGGGCACGACCCGCCGATCATCAATGCCGTGGGCCAGCCGCCACAGGTGATCGCCGTGCTGTCCGAAGTGCTGTCGCAGGAAGTCCGGCGTTCGCCGGCGGAGATCGGCGATCGTGCGGATGCCCATGTCGTCGAACAGCGATCCTGTCACGCGTCCGACACCCCACAGACGTCCCACCGGCAGGGGATCGAGAAATTCCGGGATGCGCCCGGGGTCGACGACGACGAGGGCGTCGGGCTTCTTCAGGTCGCTGGCCACCTTCGCCAGGAACTTGTTGGGGGCGACGCCGACCGAGGCGATCAGTCCGACTTCTGACAGAATCTCGCGTTTAATGCGGCGAGCGACCTCGGGAGCCGGACCGAAAAGTCCCTCCGTTCCCGTGACATCGAGAAACGCTTCATCGAGCGACAGCGGCTCGACCAGCGGAGTGTAGCGATTCAGGATGTTTCGGATCTGGGCGGAAATCGCCGCATAGTGGTCCATCCGAGGACGAATGACAATGGCATCGGGACAGAGTCGCAGCGCCTTCGACGTCGGCATGGCGCTGTGGACACCGAACCTGCGCACGACATAGTTCGCCGCCGCCACGACGCCGCGGCCGGCGGGCGTGCCTCCGACGATGAGGGGCTTGCCGACCAGCTCCGGCCGGTCCCGCTCTTCAACGGACGCATAGAACGCGTCCATGTCGACGTGGAGGATCATGTCACGCTTTCAAGTCTCAACATCCCCATCGCGACGGTGGTCGATTGTGGATCATGGCTGTCTTTCGCCAGGAGAGGAAGATTCCGAACTCATCGGCCCGGCTGGTCCGTGAACATCGAATCGTCCCGTCAGCCGAGTTGGGGAAGTTTCCACTCCTTGCCGACGGTCTCCCCGACGGCGACGACATGAAACTTCAGCTTCAATCGTCCGTCGGCAATCGTGACCTTCGTGAATCCCGGGCGGAACTCGGTGAGGTTGTAGCCGGGCGCCTTCTGCTCCTCGAGCCGGCGATCCTGATTGTAGAGGGCCGAGGGGAAAAGGATTTCCTGAACCGGGGCATGATCGCTCCACCCGCGGATTCCGTTATGGAAGTGGCCATGGAACAGGGCCAGAATCCGGTGGGCGTGCCGCGACACAACTTCGTAGAGAGGCTTCTGCCCGTTCCTCGGATGAATGAACCAGCCCCGGTCGGGGTGCCTGTTGTCGTGAGCCGGGACGTGCATGCAGAGAATGACGAAGCGGTCCTGCTTTCCCGCTTCGGTGCAATGGCGATCGATCCACGCCGCCTGGTCGTCGCTGAGATAACCGTCGTGATCGCCGAAGCGGGCATTGTTGAGCAGCAGAAACCGAAGCCAGTGATGATCGACGACGGCGTCCACGGGATTGCGGATGTGCTTCTCGAACAACTCGTGCGGATCGTGGTTTCCGGGAATCTCATGCACGGGCTTGCCGATCGTGTCGCGAATCGCCTTGTAGACGGCGTACTGAGGCTCCTGGCCCCCGTCCACGACGTCCCCCAGATGGAGAATGAGATCGCCCGAGGCTTTGGCCAGTTCGGCAGCCGTCTTCTTCCACTGATGGGCCGCCGATTCCTGGCGCTGATACCCCAGGTGGGTGTCACTGACCACCAGAAAAGAAAGCGGCCCCCGCGACCGCTCGTCCGCACGCAAGGCCAGAGGGGCCAAGGTGATGCCCGCAGACAGGGCGCCCAGCGCGGTGCGGCGCGAGATTGTCCTTCGCATGGCAGACTCAGGCTTCGGGGAGAAATTCATGCGGGCGCACTCTCTGAACGTGCCGATCGTCGGACCGGTTCTCGTTCCGGGATCATACTGTGAGTGGACGCCAGCGTCCGAGAGTTCGCAGAGGTTTTGAGTATCGGCGGCGAGGACGATCGCGAATAAGATCGATCACTGTCGGCCTTGCCGGCACGCATTGAGTCGCCTTTGCTCGCGGGAGGTCGAGCCGCGCATTTGCTCCCCGAGGCGAGTACCATGAATGGGCGTTCCGTCCCCCGCTCGTGGAGACCATTGCATGCCGCCGACCGCCGACCGTCCCGGTCTCCGCAGTGCCTGGTGGCGCGCCCTCGGACCGACCGCCGCCGGACTCTGGAGAAAGCTGCGGCAGGCCCTCGTCGAGCAAACCGGCGAGCCATCCCTCGCATCGGCCCTCGATTCCCCCGGACAGGATCGCTACCTCGACCCCGCCGTCCTGGCCCGCGTCGGATACTCACCCTTGTTGGCGCGGCTGGTTGTCGAAGGCTTCCTCAACGGACTGCACAAAAGCCCCTTTCACGGGTTCTCGGTCGAATTCGCCGACCACCGCGAATACGTCGCGGGCGACGACCTGAAGTATCTCGACTGGCACCTCTTCGCCCGCACCGACCACTACTACATCAAGCGGTTCGAGGAAGAGACGAACCTGCGGTGCTACATCCTGCTCGACCGCTCGGCGTCGATGGCCTTCGGCACCGGGCTGCTGACGAAGTGGGATTACTCATGCTTCCTGGCGAGCTGCCTCGGATATCTGGTCCTTCGTCAGCAGGATGCGTGCGGCCTGGCGCTATTCGGCTCAAAGCCGGGGATGCTGGTGCAGCCCCGCTGCCGCCGTCCGCACCTGCGGCAGATGATGAAAGTGATGATGGAGAACCCGCCCTCCGGCGGGACCGACATGCCGGCGAGCCTGCGGACGATCGCCCGCAATCTCAAGCGCCGCGGGCTGGTGATCGTCATCAGCGATCTCATCGATGAACCCGAGCAGACGCTGAAAGCGATCCGCCTGCTGCGCAGTCAGCGGCACGACGTGCTGGTGTTCCACGTGCAGGACGCGGCGGAACTCGAATTCCCTTTCCAGGGTGCGACGCAGTTCCGCGATCTCGAAACCGGAGAGGAGCTGGAAATCGACCCGCAGGCGGTCCGCGAGCGGTACCTCGAGCAGATTCGTCAGGCGGCGGAGTATTACCGGAAAGGCCTGACCGACAGCGGCATCGACTATCACCTGATCAACACGCGGCAGCCCTACGACCAGGCACTGGCCACCTATCTGAATCGACGCGGCCGGCTGCGAAGGTAGACGCTGCCCGTGAGGTCGTCACCGTGAGATCGGACAGGCTTCGAGGCACGGCGGTCACGTGGTGCGACCGTCGCGCTGCATGACCGCTTTCCACTCGTCGACGGAGAGTTCGGTCGCTTCGTCGATCAACATGATGGGGATGTTGTCGCGCACGGCGAACTTCAACCGGCAGTTCGGATCGACACAGACGAGGCCGTCGCCGTCCTGCACCAGCTCGGAACGTGACTTGGGGCAGCGGAGCAAGCCTTGGACGGCGGGGAAACTGAACGGCATCGCGTGGCTTTACGGAGAAACGGGCACGCCAGCCCGTGAATCAGACTTCAAGACGCGGCATGCACTGGACAGGGTGGGTTGAGCGACGGCCTCTCGAACTCGATCAGCGAGAATCAGGTTTTGTCGGACTCGGCGTTGGAACGTCGCACGGGCACGCTTGCCCATGCGACAAACCTAGAATCCACGTGCGGCGCGGATGTCGGAAAAGTCGCGGAGGCGATAGTCGATGCCGACGTAGTCGAGTATGCGGCAGAGCGAGCGGACCGCCACGCCGGTTCCATCAGGACCGCTGAAGCCACCGAACTGCCCGCCCCCCTTGAGGTGCGGTTCGACTTCCAGGAACACGCCGGGAGCCCCCAGCGCCTTCATCCGCTTTTCGATCGCGGGGAGATGCTCGCGAAGGTCGCGAAGGATGCTCTCGTGGCCCGCCCCGCCGTCTTCGGCCGGGACGAAGTTCTTCAGGCGCTCTTCGTCGACGTGGCCGGTCCACGTGAGCGTCGGATCGACCAGGTAGTCCTTGATGTGCAGCCAGCCGAGATGCGGCCGCATCGCCGCATACTCTTCGAACACCGTCAGGCGGTTCTTGTTCTGGCACGCGATGTTGCCGCCGTCGAAGATCAGCACGAGGTTCGGCCGGTTGGCCTTCGTCGCCAGTTCGGCATTCAGCTGGCCGGTTTCGCCGACGAGGTTCGGTTCGATCTCAAGCCCGTAGATCAGCCCCTGCTTGGCGCACAGGTCGGACAGCTGGCCGATCTGGTCGACCGCCTGCGGGATGTGCTTCTTCACATCCTCGCCGCGGGGCGGATAGAACGAGAATCCGCGGATCAGCTTCGTCTCCAACTCGACGGCGGCCCGGATGGTCGGCTCGACCACGTCCTTGATGTACTGGGCGAACGGGACGAACTTGTTATGCGTGCCGTCGTCGACGTCGCACAGCTTCACCTTGCCGATGCGCGAGCCGATGCTGGTGACCGACATGCCGTATTCGGCATGCAGTTTCTTCAGCGCCGCCAGTTCTTCCGCGTTCAGCTCCGTGACGTGTTTCACCTGCCCCTGGCCCGCGACGTCGATAAACCGCGGGCTGTAGTACCGCAGTCCGATGGCCGCCAGCGCGGAAAACTGCTCGACGGCCGACTTGCGATTGGCCGCTTCATCGGCGAAGGCGGAGAGAATGACGGAAGGGTTGGCGGGCATCGAGCGGAGCCTCGGGAATGGACCTGGTCACGTCGTTGAAGATGGCACGCATTCTGAAAAGGGGGCGCGTCCGAATCAAGCGACCGGATTGAACGCGGGACGGCCGGATGCGAATTCCGAAGAAAGATGAAGGGCAGTGCGAAGCCGAAGGCGCCGATGTTGTCAACCCTCGATCGTGTTGACCCTTCAATCCGTGCGGGATATCTTGGTTCCGATACGGAACATGGCGTCACTGCGTCGAGCGTCGCTTCGCAGGCTTGTCGAACGACCAATTTCACGATGGAAGTAATGGAGCACGACTCGAAGGAACCTGTTGCCCCGCCTCCCGCTCGCTTTGAAGATCTCGGTCTCAGCGATGACATGCTGGATATCCTGGAGGACGTGGGGTACGAATCGCCCAGCCCGATTCAGGCTTCGTTCATTCCTCTCGCGCTGAGCGGAGTCGACTGCACGGGACAGGCCCGCACCGGCACCGGCAAGACGGCCGCGTTCGCCATTCCCATCCTGGAAACGATCGACCCGGAGAGCGATGTCACACAGGCTCTCGTGCTGTGCCCCACTCGCGAACTGAGCGAGCAGGTGGCGAACGAGATCATGAAGCTTCGCGGCAACCGCGACGTCCGGTGTGCGGTGCTGGTCGGCGGACGGCCGATCAACAAGCAGCTCAATGAACTGCGGCAGGGCGTCATTGTCGCGATCGGCACCCCGGGCCGCGTGATCGATCTGCTGACGCGGCGGGCGCTCGATCTGTCGAAGCTGAAGATGGTCGTCCTGGATGAAGCCGACCGCATGCTCGACATCGGGTTCCGGCCCGATATCGAGAAGATCCTCAAGCGGTGTCCCGAGTCACGGCAGACGCTGCTGCTGACGGCCACTCTTCCCCCGCCGGTGGAACGCCTGGCCCGCCGTTATATGCGGGACCCACAGGGGGTCGATCTCTCGAAGGACGCGGTGGTCGTCCAGACGATCGACCAGTACTTCTGCACCGTCGACGAGGACCGCAAGTTTGGGCTGCTCGTGCGGCTGCTCGCCCGCGAACGCCCGCAGCAGGCCCTCATCTTCACACGCACCAAGCGCGGAGCCGACCGGCTGTTCAACAAGTTCTACGGACGCCTGCCCAACGTCGAGGCGATCCACGGCGACCTGCCGCAGAAGCAGCGCGATCGCGTGATGCAGAGTTTCCGCGACGGGAAGATCCGCATGCTCATCGCGACGGATGTCGTCGGGCGCGGCATCGACGTCAGCGGCATCTCCCACATCATCAATTACGACGTCCCCGAGTCGTGCGACGACTACGTTCACCGCATCGGCCGCACGGGGCGGTTGTCGTCCGACGAGCCGGGCCGTGCCTTCACGTTCGTCACTCGCCAGCAGGGGAAAGAGCTGACGAACATCGAAATGCGGATCAACAAGCTCCTTGAGAGTTTTCACATCGACGGCTACGAGCCATGCCGAGACGACCGTCGGCGGAACGGCCGCGCGGCGAGCGAGGGAAGCGACATTGCTTCCGCCTGACGATGGGCGGATGGGATTCCTGATCAACAAGAGGAGCGGGACGCCGTGCCGGGGCACAACATTTGCTCGGCCGTCGATTGCCGTCAGGATTCGCCGTCCCTTGGCTGAAAGCTCCACTTTTCTCCTTCGTTCCGGAGTATGATTCTGGCAGCGGAGGAAACGGCACGGTCAGGAGTCGATCATGCCTTCCCCATCCACTTCTTCGACGCGGCCCCCTTCCATGCCCCAGTTGCTCCCCAGTGCGCGAGTCGTTGGCGGAATTGCGGTCGTTGCGGCGGCCGTCGGACTTTATCTCGGCACGAAACTGCCGGGGTTCGGCCTTGGAGGAGGCAAGGGAACTGGTTCCGGTTCTCCGGAGGACCTGGTTGTCTCCACGGAGAAAACGACCGGCAAGCGGACGGTGCGGGAGGCTTCTCCGCCCACCATTCCTGAAAACAAGCCGAGTCCGGCGGGCGAGACCAAACCGAAGTCTCTGGCAGCCGTCACCTCGCTGGATGTGGTCATCGATGGCGACGGGTATCAGCTGCGGAAGGGGCCATCCGAAAGCGATACAAAGGATGCGTCGCTGGACGAAATTCTGGGTCTCGTCCGGAATTTCCCGCCCGATAAGGAAGGGGTGCGCGTGCGCGTATTCCGCAAGGGGACGGCCCTTCCGTCAGCGGAAAACCGGCTTCAGGCCGCCCTCAAGGACGCCGGCGTGCCGAGCAGTGAAGTGCTGGTCGTGAAAGAACTGATCGACTAGACGATGGCGAAGACGCGGGTGCCACGTTCCGACGGCGGGATTAGGAAAACCGCAGGATTGATGCGGGGTCTTCCAGCCCACGGCACACCTCCTCAAGAAAGCGAGCGGCCGGCGCGCCGTCGATGCGGCAGTGGTCGAACGTCAGGCTGAGCGTCATCGTGTCGCGCGGAACGATGCGATCATCCGGCATGACGATGGGGATGCGTCGGATGGCCCCCAGTCCGAGGATCGCCGCTTCGGGATCGTTGATGATCGGAGTAAATGCGTCGACGCCATCGGCGCCGAGACTGGTGACCGTAAAGACGCTCCCCTGCATGTCGGCCGCCCCGAGGCTTCCGCTTCGCGCCTTGTCGATCAACGCGCGCGACTGCGCAGCGAGATCCTTGATTGCCAGGGTGCCGGCGTGGCGCAGGACCGGAACCAGCAGACCTTCTTCCGTGTGAACGGCGATGCCGATGTGGATGGCGTCTTCGTGTGGCAGAATGATGCTCTCGCGTGCGGCATCCCAGCACCCGGCGAGCACCCGGTGCCGTACAAGGACGCGCGCCACCATCGCGGCCGTGAGATCGGTGTAAGACGCGATCTGCCCCGGGGTGTTGGACGCTTTCATCTCCAGGCGGAGACGGACCAGCTCGGTGGCATCGACCGATCGGGTCAGCGTGACGGGGGCGTTGCGCTGCTGGCTTTTCAGCATCCGCTCGGCGATGGCCCGACGCCGCGGCGACATGCGGACTCGCGTGCCGACGCGTTCAAACTCCGCGGCGACGGCCGCGGCTCCTCCGGCCGCGGCCGCGCGGACATCCGACTCGCGAATGCGACCACCGCGTCCCGTCCCCCGCAGCGATTTCCAGTCGACGCCGAGTTCGGCCGCCACCCGGCGGGCTCGGGGCGTCGAGAGCTGTCGGCCCGGTTGTGTTCCGTTCCTCGGCGGCCCCGTTGCGACGCCGCCGGAATCGTGGGAACGCGTCATTACCGCCGGTGAGTCCGCAAGAGCCTCCGTTGTCCCACTCGTTCGTCCCGCGGGCGCGGCCCTCTGCTCCCACGGCAACACTTCGCCCGGTGCAGCAAGACAACCCAGCACGGCTCCGACAGCAACCGTCATCCCCGATTCAGGGCACTGCGGCGAGATGCGCAGCGTCCCCGCATCGATGGACTCAACCTCCTGCAAAGCCTTCTCTCCCTCCAACTCATAGAGAGGCTCGCCGGGACGGACTTCTTCACCTTCATTCTTGAGCCAGCGAATGAAAGTTCCTTCTTCCATCGACCAGCCGAGCCGTGGCACGCGGATTTCGTGCGGCATGTTATTCCTCCCTCAGCTGACGGATGGCGGCGGCGATCTGATCCGTCGAAGGGACCATCGCCGCTTCGAGCGGAGGACTGTAAGGGGTCGGAGCGAATGTTCCCGTTAATCGCCGGATGGGAGCGTCGAGGTCGTTGAACCCGGCGTCGGCGACGCGGGCGGCGATTTCGCCCGAGAACCCGCACGAGGCAGGAGCTTCATCGACAACCAGCAATCGCCCTGTCTTCTGGACAGATTGAAGGATCAACTCGACATCGAGCGGGACGACGGTTCGCGGGTCGATCAGTTCTACCAAGATCCCCTCACGTTCGAGCGTGTCGCAGACGGCCATCACCTGGTGCACCATGCGGGCAAGAGCCACGACGGTCACGTCGCGCCCCTCCCGCACCACCCGTCCTTTGCCGAATTCGATTTCGTAGTCTCCTTCGGGAACCGGCCCTTTCACGCCGAGGATCTCGCGATGTTCGAGGAACATGACGGGATCGTCGCAGCGGAGGGCGTGCTTCATGAGCCCTTTCGCATCGGCCGGCGATGACGGAACGACGACGCGAAGTCCCGGCACCTGGGCGTACATCCCGTAGTAGTTGCCCGAGTGGTGCGTGGCGGCCGAGTGACCGATTCCGATGCAACCGCGAAGCAGGATCGGCATCTTGAGCCGCCCGCTCGACATGTATTGCATCTTGGCGATCTGGTTGACGATCTCGCCCACCGCGTCGAGGACGAAGTCGGCGAACATGAAGTCGACGATGGGCCGCGTCCCGGTCATCGCCGCCCCGCACGCCAGTCCCACAAACCCGCGCTCGCTGATCGGCGTGTCGCACAAGCGAGTCTGTCCGAATCGGTCGAACAGCCCGGTGGTGGTTGCGAAGTTGCCGCCGCGCTTTCCGATACCCTCGCCCATCACGAAAATGCGGTCGTTGGCGGCCATTTCTTCGGAGAGGGCTTCGAGCGTCGCCTGCGTCATGGTGAGTGTGCGAGGCGAGGATGGCGCGTTGGATGGGGCCGCCGCAGGAGTTCGCGTCGGGACGGCGTAGACGTGCATTGTCGCAGTCGATGCTTCCGGCCAGGGACTCGCTTCCGCGAAGGCTCGCGACTCGGCCACGAGTTGTGTGACTTCCTCGTCGATTTGTCGCAGGCGATTCTCCGAGATATCGAACTCGTCGATCAGCCGCTTTCGGAAGGCGGCGATTGGACAGCGGCGTTTCCACGCTTCGACGTCGTCGCGCGTGCGGTAGGTGAAGTCGCCCATTCCTTCCGCATGGGCACGCGTCCGATACGTCTTGCATTCGATCAGCGTCGGACCGCCGCCGCTCCGCGCCCGCTGCACCGCCACCTCCGCGGCCGCCGCAACGGCCAACACATCGTTGCCGTCCACTTCAACGCCCGGCATACCGTAGTTGGCCGCCCGCCGCCCAACATCCGGAATGCCGCTGGCATACTCAAAGGGCACTTCGGTCGCGAACTGGTTGTTCTCGCAGATGAACAGTGCCGGCAGTTTCCAGATGGAGGCCATGTTGAGCCCTTCGTGGAAGGCTCCGTTGTTGACGGCCCCATCCCCGAAGAACGCCACCCCAACGCGGCCGTTCTGCAGCAGCTTCGAGCTGTACCCGCCGCCGCACGCCTGCAGGATGCACGGGCCGACGATGCCGCTCGTCCCCATCATCCCGATCTCTGGTGAGAAGAGATGCATGCTGCCGCCGCGGCCTCGCGAGCACCCCGTCGACCGGCCGAAAAGTTCGGCCATCAGCTCCCGCGGCGGCATTCCCTTGGCCAGAGCATGACCATGCCCGCGGTGCGTGCTGAAGAGGGAATCGTCATTGGTGAGGTGAGAGCAGACGCCGGTGGCGATCGCCTCTTGCCCGACATAAGTATGGCACGCCCCAAGGACGAGCCCGCGCTGATGACACCGCGCGAGTTCTTCCTCGGTTTGACGGATAACCGTCATCGTGCGGTAGAGGGAGAGCAATTGGTCGTGGGTCATAGGTTGTGTAGTCGATTGGCTCATAGATAACGGCGGGTGCCTCCCGCGTTCATCGCGACGTTTCCGCCATCCATGGGGATGATTGCGCCCGTAATCCAGCTTGAAGCATCGGACGCGAGAAATACCGCAAGCCCCTGGATGTCATTCGGCTCGCCCATGCGGCCAGCCGGAATTCCCTTCAACCACTGGTCTTTCAGCGTTGGATCGGCGTCCATCCGCTTCTGCAGGCTGGGATTCGTGACCTGGGCGGGGAGAATCGAGTTCACGCGCACGCCCGCGCTGCTCCACTCGGTGCTCAGCTCGCGCGTCATCTGAATGACGGCTCCCATCGCCATGCTGTAGGCGATGTGACCGCGTCCCAAGGCCGATTGACTGGCGATCGAACCAATGTTCACGATGCTGCCGCGTCCTTGCTTCAGCATGCGGCGACCCGCTTCCTGGCACATGCAGAAGCGGCCAAGCACCAGGTTCCGCCAGCACTGCTCGACATCCGCCAGCGAGATCTCTTCCGGTTTGCCGAGGATCCCTTCCCCCGCCACGTTGGCAAGGAAATCGATCCGGCCAAATTCGCGATCAATCCGCTCGAACATCGGGCGGATCTGGTCAGGCTCGGAGACATTGCAACGCACCGGCAGGGCCCGTCGTCCAAGTCCCTTGATCGTCTCGGCGGTTTTCGCGATGCCTGCTTCGTTCAGATCGGCCAGGACAAGGTCGGCTCCGAACTCGGCAAGAGCGAGCGCCATGGCCCGCCCCAGCCCCTGGGCGGCTCCGGAGACCAGTGCGACCCGGCCGGTGAGATTGAACAGATCATGCGACACGACGCGTCTCCTGCAACATGTGATCGCGGATGGAGCATCGAAGAGATTGGTCGTTGGTCATTGATCGTTGGTCAATTGTCATTGAGAAGAGATCGACATTGTCGGGCTTTTCAATAGCCACTGACCAATGACCAACGACCACTGATAATTTCTTCATCCGATTCCCAGCAGTTCCTGCAACATCGGCCACTGTTTCGTCAGGAAGACCAGTCCTGCCATTCCTAAGTAAAACACTCCACACGCGAAGACTCCGATGCGGTGATACCACCGCGGTCGCAGTGCCGGCGGAAGCATCGTCGAGTTGATCCAGAGAAGATGAAACGAGGTGAATCCGATGGCCAGATTGTTGAGGTTGGCGATCACCAGCGTCATCAGCTTCGGGGTTCCGTACGTGCTGAAGACGTAGGCCGCGACGACCGTCCAGAGGACGTAGATTCCCAGGATCGAGTAGTAGATCCGACTGACGGCATTTCCGGCCAGATTGCTGCGGATGCGGCGGCTGCCCGACCAGAGAATGTCGGTCCAGCGGCGGCTGACGTCGTCGACGATCGACATCTGGCTCGGAAGCATCACCAGCATTCCGACGCAAATGGTGACGATCCACAAGCCCTGGCTGAGCGCTGGAGCGAACTGCGGGGCGTGGCGAATGCCGTCCGCCGTGATGAGCGCCTGCGACCATTCGAGCCCGGTCCCCTTCAGTTCCGAATACTGGGCGAACTGCATGGAAAGAAGCGCCGGCAGCGCCATCCCCATGAAGCAGCCCGGCCCCCAGACGCAGAGTTGATCGACCAGGACGTATCGCCACCAGCCTTTCCATCGCCGCATATTTTCGGTCGTCGTCGGGAAGACGGATCCGACGTGGCTCAGTGTCACGTTGTGACCGCCGATGGCGCTCGGGATCGCGCCGACGATGCTTCCCATACCCCATCCCTTGTCGCGGATGAAGTTGGAATACGTCGCGTTGGCCAGTCCGCCGCCCCCCGCATATCCGGCGAAAGCGCCGAGAACCGCGATGTTCCCCAAGGCAATCGCGGGCCAATCGCCAGTGCTCCAGAAATGCTGGAAGACGTTGACCGTCGAGTCGTGGCCGTCAACGACGATCGGAGCGGTGCCGAACTTGAGGAACCCGCTGAAGACGTTCGCCCAACTCGCCGGGCTGACACATAAGACGCCGACCAGCAGGCAGAACCCGAGGACGGCGAAGACCTTCGCCGTCATGATCGCCTGAAGCATGTTGTAGACCTTCCCGCCCAGCAGCACCGGGAGAGCCACGGCGACGAGAAACACGTAGGCGAGCACCGTGACGAGTCCGCGGTCGGCCTCGACGGGGGGGCGATCGAGCCAGAGTGCCGCGGCCATCGCCGCTCCGTGCGTGGAGAGCCCCGGGATGATGTAGCCGAAGTTCAGAACGAGGATGACCCCCATCCAGAACCGGGGGCTCGGCCGCGTGCGGAGGAAGCCGGTGAAGATCGGTTCGCCGCACTAGAGGGCGTATCGCCCGCACTCGAGGTTGTAGAAAACCTGGAGCACGATGGCGATGGTTGCGATCCACATCAGGCCGCCGCCGTAGCGGGCGGTCACTTCGGGGCCGAGCAGCCACTCGCCGCCGCCGATCTGGATGCCCATCATCACGATGCCCGGACCGAGAAAGCGGGTCCAGTGCCGCAATCGCAGCGGTTGCGGCTCCGGAAGGTCGGCGACCGACCAGTCAGGAATCGATGAGGACGGGGGGACGGAGGGGCCGGACATGGCGGGCCTCGTCAATTCCTGCGATGGGCTGACTCTCCGGGATGAATGCGAACGCGGGTGTGAGGATAACGGAAGTCGCGCGGGAATGCTGGCGACAGCACCCCGGCTGCGGCTCTGAGCAGCCGGGGTGCCGAAGCAAACCGTGCGAGAACTTGAAAACGCTCTGATTCGGCACCCAGGGTGCCCAAGGCTGCCCCCTGGGTGCTGCGCTGTGCCGTGTCACACGGTGGGATGCGCTGTCTGTTCCAGGTGCGAGACCGGACTCGGCGGAGCGGCGTCCGTGGAACCGACGAGACGACGCCACGCCCGGCCGATCCAGAGGCTGAGGTCGTCCATCAGCGAGTAGGTGACCGGCGTCACCAGCAACGCCAGCAGGAGGCTCAGCACCTGGCCGCCGATCACGATCTTTGCCATGCTGGCGCGGGCTCCCGCTCCGGGACCCTGACCGAGGGCGATCGGGACCATCGCCGCCACGAGCATTACGGTCGTCATGAGGATCGGGCGCAGACGCGTGTGGTTGGCTTCGAGGATAGCCGTCTCGCGGTCGCGGCCCGCGTGCCGCAGCTCGTTCGACTTGTCGACCTGCAAAATGCCGTTCTTCTTCACGATGCCGATCAGCATGAAGAGGCCGAACATTGAGTAGAGGTCCATCGGCGTGCGGAACAAGAGTAGCGAGACGAGCCCGAACGGGATGGTGACCGGGAGGGCGGCGAGGATGCTGACCGGGTGAAGCCAGCTTTCGAACTGGGCGGCGAGAATCAGGTACATCAGCAGCATGCTGAGGACGAGGGCGATGATGAAGTAGTAGCCCGTTTCGCCGAGCGTCTTCGCCTGGCCGCCAAACGTCACCTCATATTCCGGCGGGACGTTCATCTCGGCGACGATCGCGCGGGCCTTCTGCACGGCTTCGTTCAATGAGACCTGGTCGGGGTTGCCAAGGACCGTCACCGTTCGCTGGCGGTTGAAGCGGTCGATCTGGCTGGGGCCGCGGGCTTCGGTCAGCCGCGCGAGGCTTGTCAATTGGACGAGCCCCGCGGTGGGCGACGGAAGCATCAGGGCGTCGAGGCTGTCAGGGTTGGCGCGGAACGGCTTGTCGGCCCGGAGCCAGACGTCGTACTGCTCGGTTCCTTCCTTATAGCGCGAGACCGGCTGTCCGCCGACGAGCACGCTGAGGGCGTTCGCGATCGTTTCGACCGGGATGCCGAGGTCGTTCGCCCGCTCGCGGTCGATCTCGACCTGCACTTCGGGCTTGCGGAACGTGAGCTTGGAATCGACGTCGACGAGGCCGTTGATCTTGCGCAGGCCGACCATCAAGGTCTCGGAGTATTCGGCGAGCTTTTCGAGATCGGGGCCCTGGATGCTGACCTGGAAGGTGCGGGCGTCCTGGCCCGAGCCGCCGATGGCCGAGATGTCGGAGACCGCACACCGCAGGTCCGGGTAGTCGAGCAGAATGGTGCGGGCCCGCTTCATGACGTCAAACTGCGAGTAGCCGCGCTCTTCGAGGTCCTTCATGCGGATATAGATCGAGCCGCGGGTGACGTCCCCCTGTCCCTTCCCGGCCGCGCCGGTATTTTCGCCGATGGTGACGAAGCGATTGACGACGCCGGGCAACTCGGCGAGGCGGTTCTCGATCTCGGTGACGACCTTGTCGGTGCGGTCGAGCGAGAAGCCTTCGGGAGTGATGAAGGTTACCTGGAACTCGGCCTGGTCGTCGCGGGGGACGAGATTCACGCCGAGCATCATCGAGATGGGAACGGTCGAGAAGACAATCAGGACGCAGACGCCGACCAGGAGGAAGCGGTGCCGCATCGCCCAGCGGAGGGCGATGCCATAGAACGAATCGACCGCACGATAGATCCAGCCGTCCTTGCTGGCCGAGTGAGCGCCGGACGCGTCGCTGGCCGGATCATGCTTTTCAAGGACGAGGAACCGCGAGCAGAGCATCGGAGTGAGCGTGAACGAGACGAACAGGCTCATCGCGATGCTGAAGGCGACGGTGAGGCCGAAGCTGCTGAAGAAGCGTCCGACCATGCCCCCCATGAAGGCGACGGGGAGGAAGATGACGATCAGCGAGAGGCTGGTCGCGAGGACAGCGAGGGCGATTTCGCGAGTGCCGTCGAACGACGCCTGCATGGCGTCTTTGCCGTACTCTTCCATGTGGCGGAAGATATTCTCGTGCACCACGACGGCATCGTCGATGACGATGCCGATTGCGAGGATCAGCGCCAGCATCGTAATGTTGTTGAGCGTAAACCCCATGTACCACATGAAGAGGAACGTGGGGATGATCGACGTCGGGATGGCCATCGTCGCGATGACGGTTGTGCGCCAGTCGCGGATGAAGAGGAGGATCGTCAGCGAGACAAGCACGCCGGCGAGCAACAGGTGGAACTTCACCTCGTCCATCGAGAGGCGGATGAACCGCGACTGGTCCTGGATCGTCTCGATGCGGATGTCGGGCGGGAGCGACTTCGCGATCTGCTGCAGCCGCTGCTGGACGACGTCGGAGATGTGAACGGTGTTTGTTCCGGATTGCTTCTGGACGAAGAGGCTGACGGCGTTCTGACCGTTGAGGCGGCTGAGGCCGCGGGGCTCTTCGATCGAGTCATCGGCGCGGCCGACATCCTTTACGCGGATCGGGAAGCCGCCGCGGTTGGCGATGATCAGGTCGTTGAATCGCTCGGCGGTCTGGATGCGTCCCAGCGTCCGCAAGACGAGTTCGCGCGGGCCTTGCTGGACGATGCCGCCGGGGACTTCGAGGTTCTGGCGCAGCAGCGCCAACCGGACGTCTTCGATCGAGAGCCCGAACGACGCGAGCAGGTCGGAGTTGATGACGACGTTGATGGCGCGGTTGCGGCCGCCCGAGAGGAAGACCGAGCCGATCCCGTTGACCGTCTGGAGCGGTTCCTGGATCTGGTGCTTGGCGATTTCGGTGACTTCGCGGATGTCGCGGTTGCCCGAGATGCCGAGCGTGATGATGGGAGCCGCATCGAGGTCGAACTTGTTGACGACGGGCGGGTCCATTCCTTGAGGGAGCTGCTTGAGGATGGCAGAGATCTTGTCGCGGACCTCCTGCGCGCCGACGTTGCCGTCCTTTTCGAGGAGGAACTGAACGGTGATCGTCGACATCCCTTCGCGGGTGGTCGAGCGGAGTTCATCGACGCCCGAGACTGAGTTGATGGCCTCTTCGATCGGTTTGGTGACGGTCGTCTCCATCTCCTCGGCGCTGGCGCCGGGGAGCGTGGCGGTGACCGAGACGACCGGGAAGTCGACCTTGGGGAAGAGGTCGACGCCGAGACGCATATACGCAACCGCCCCGAGGACGACCGGCACGGCGACGAGCACCCAGGTGAAGACGGGACGGCGGATGCAGATGTCGGAGATGTTCATGAAGTAGCCCTGTGGCTCCGCCAGCGGTTAAGCGGGGCGCGCAGAGGAGTGGAGATTGCGAAGAGGTGCGTCGGAACCGGGAGCCGTCGTGAATGAAGACGAGAGACCGCGATGCCGCTCGGGACTTCGCG
This sequence comes from Planctomycetaceae bacterium, assembly GCA_020850695.1. Taxonomy (GTDB): domain Bacteria; phylum Planctomycetota; class Planctomycetia; order Planctomycetales; family Planctomycetaceae; genus JADZEF01. Next base: position 49,311 of record JADZEF010000232.1, read on the forward strand.
AGTCGTTCGTTGAAGGCTTAACCTCATGCGGAGCATGAGGGTTACTTTTGGGCGGTTCGCGTTGGAGTCGTCGGGCGGATGAAGAAGGTGCTGCCTTCGGCGAGGGCGGCCTGCCCGCTGGTGACCACTTGCGTTCCATCGGGAATGGCGGGCGTCGAGATTTCGACCCAGTCCGTTTCCTGCACGCCGAGAGCGACGCGCAGTTCGCGGACCTTGTCGCCGTCGGTCACGAAGATCTTGGAGATTCCGGCGAACGAGACGAGGGCTTCGAGCGGGACCGTCACCGCACGCTCGTCGAGGCGGGTGGCGATGGCGGCTTTCGCGAAGCCGCCCGGCTTCAGCTTGCCCGCTTCGTTCGAGCAGAGGATTTCGACTTCGAAGGTGCGGGTGGTCGGGTCAACGGAGGGATTGATGCGGGTGACCTTGCCGGGGAACGGGGTTGTCGATGAAGAGGTCAAGACGTCAGCCTTCTGACCGAGTTGCACGTCGGTCGTATAACGCTCAGGAACCGCGACTTTGAGCTTGAGGGCGCGGTCGATCACGAGGCGGCAGACTTCGTCGCCCACGCGAACGAGCGCTCCTTCCGAGACGCTGCGTTTCGTGACGGCGTAGGCGGGGTGTTCGAGGCCCGGTACGGGAGCTGACGGAATCGGTGCGCGGAGGACGGTGTCGTCGAGTTGCTTCCGGGCAATCGCGAGGGCTTCCTGACGCGTCTGGATTGTCGCGAGGACGGCGTTCGCGAGGAGGATCTGATTGGCCAGCTCGGCTTCTGCCGCGCGCATCTCGGTCGTGCGGTCGGAGAGTTCTTCGGCCGAGATGACCGATTTCTTCGCCAGTTGACTCGCGCGATCGAACTTCGTCTTCGCGTTGTCGAGACGCACCTTGGCCTGGGAGACGAGAGGAATGTTGCGGACGTTGAAGTCAGCCGCAGGGGGTTCGGTGAGGCCGAGCCGCGCGAGTTCGGCGAGGAGGTTCTTCTCGGTCTGCCGCACGGCCAGCTCGGCGTCGGCGGGGTCAATTTCGATGACCGCATCGCCCGGCGAGACGCTGTCGGAAACGTCGTGAACGATCCGCTTGATGCGACCTTCTACCTTGGCGCGGAGCGTCACCTCTTCGTATCCGTAGAGCGATCCGACCGCTTCCACCGTTCGCTGGACGGGACGCATGGTGACGGGAGAGACCGTCACGGCGACGGCGTCGGGGTCGGTCGAGCCGCGCGGCGATTCGGGGGGAAGCTGCTCGACATCGCCCCGCATCAGCGAGTGTCCGGCGACCATCCAGAAGAGGCCGACGCCGGCGGCCAGCATGCCGACGGGGAAGAGCGCTCGGCGAAGCCAGGAGGGGCGTGTGGGTGCATTGTGGATGGAGACCGCGTGTTGAGAAGTCATCGGGGGCGATTCGCTCATGAAGGGCGATCCGGAGGGAAGAGCGTTGGGAGCGGTCGGTTGATCGCACCCAGGGTGCAGCTTTGGGCACCCTGGGTGCCGCAGCAATAGGCGATGAGACCGGGACGATTGATCTAGGGGTCGTTTGATTCGGCACCCCGGCTGCTCGGAGCCGCAGCCGGGGTGCTGCGCTGGGGGTGCCGCGTTGTCAGCGCGGTCGCTCCATCTGGCGGCGACGTTCGCGCTCACTATCCGACAGGAGGCCATGAAAGAAGAGGTCGACGATCGCCCGTGCCTGGGCTCTGTGCGACGACTTGCGGGCAGTGAAACGATTCGCCAGCACCGTGCCGAACAACAGGTCAAGCATGGGGCTGTGGTCGTCCTCGGCCGGGATGTCTCGGACGCGGCCGTCGGCCAGGAGCTGTTCGAACATGGCCTTCCACGGACCGCAATTGGCCTCATGGTGAGCAAAATAGGCGGGCCGCGCCTGATCCTTGAAGTGGCCGAGTTCCTGGACGAACAGGTCTGCCAACTCGGGAGGGGTTTCGAAGTAGGCGAGGAAGGCGTAGATGGCCTGAACCATCCGTTCGACGGGATCGAGGACGGGCGCGCAGCGTTCGTCGACGGCTTCGGTGAGTCCCGCCATGCCGCGGTTCAGTGCGGCCTGGAACAGGTCGCGCTTGCTCGGGAAGTAACGGTAGAGCGTTCCCTTGGCGAGGCCGAGTTCGTGAGCGACCGAGTCCATGTCGGTCTCGGCATATCCGCGGCTGGCGAAGAGCCGCACCGCGGCGTCGAGAATCTCATGTTCCCGCTGCGCCAGCCGTTCCTCATTGCGGGGGCGGCCCCGTCTTCGTGCGGTCGTTTCCACGTCCAGCCTTCAAAATAAATGACCTGAAAGTCACATAAATAGGCTATAAGAACATCGAGTTTCTGTCAATGGGGGTATTTTTATGCAAAACCGCGGCACTTTCGTTCCGATACAGAGTGACTTATGCGTCACTTCCCGGAACACGGGTGGATGCTGGACGTGGAGCGATCACAGACCGCGACTCTCCGCGAACCGGTTCCACAACGGGGCGCGGCGGCGCTCTGAGGTAGACATCCCCGAGAGGTTGCCCGCACATACTGACGCACGGTGGAGTCGGCGGAGTGACGCGCACTCCATCAACATGCGGGCTGACGTGTCGGAACGCGATGCGGGAAGACCGCACGCGCAGCTCGACTCACCGCCGGGTGGCCGGCTCGACGACGATTCCGTCGGCCAGGATTGATACGACGCGAACGCCGTCGATGACGTCCCCTTCGCGGACCAGTGTCGTGCCGATCATCGCGGCCGGTCCGTTCTTCGTGTAGACGATCGCTCCGACCCGGCGATTGGCGAATGCGTTCAGCGCCGAGCGGTCCGCTTCGGCCGCGGCATTCGGTGCTTCCATCGCCGCGACTGGCGGCTTGGCTTCCGGCTCCGGCTCTTCCATGGTGGGGCGAAGCGGCCGGAAGGGACTCGATTTCAACACCTGGTCGAGCGACGCCTCGGGCCAGGCACGCGAGGCGCGGCGCGCATCACCGGTCGTCGTTGGTTGTGCGGGACGAGGGCGCCGCGGCGGAAGTTCGATTTCCGCTTCTCCTCCGCCGCTGAACTGCACGAAGAGCACCACGACGAACGTCACGAAGAGCAGTCCAGCCACGATCTTCTTGCGGCGTTCGGCATCTGCGGATTGGCGCGCGGGAACCTCAGCCATTTTTTCGCTCCGACAGCACGCCGATCGACTCGGGACGTGAGGCGTAGAAGATGGTCAGCGCCATTTCGACGACGAAGTCGTCGGGCTCGTCGGCCGCGACGATTGTGACATCGGTCGCGCGGCAGAGGCGCGGCAGGGCGTCGAGCCCCGCCAGCAGCCGGACCGTCGCTTCGTAACTTCCTCGACCGCGAACGTGAATGCGAATCTGCTGGCAGAAGCGATGCGGCTCGGACGCTCCGGGACGGTAGTCCTCCAGTTCGAACTCGCACTCGGCGGCCAGGCCGGCAAACTGCGTCTTGAAGTCTCCCTCTTCGGCCCTCTCCGGAATCTGTTGCTGGACGCGCCGAATCCGCGTCTCGGCGGCTTCGAGTTCCCTCTTCGCGTCCCGGTGAGCGTCGGAGATCTTTTCTGATTCACTCAGCAGCTTCCACGCATCCTCCGTCGCGGCATGAAGTGCCGAGGCCCGCGCCTGCAGAGGCAGAAACAGGGGTGCTGCCACCGCCACCACAACGGTCAGCGCGGCAATGCATCCCAGGATGTGCAGGGCGAGGCCCCACCGGCGTTCGACGGAATCAGTGGGCATAGCGTTCCTTACAGACTCCGCGTCTTGCAGACACATTCCACCTGGAACGACGGAAGAACCGCCTGCCCCGCAATGGGTGCCGTCGGACGGGCAGCGGCCGCCCGCAACGCAACCGTCTCGAACACCCCGGTCTCGCGCAGCTTCAGGACCATGTCGGCAATTGCCAGGTTGTCCGCCGCACGGCCGTTGAGCACCAGCGAGACCACGTCCTGGTTTTCGAATTCCTTGGGTTTGTCCGGAATGGGAATCGACACGACAGACCGGCTAAGCGCCATCCCCTGGACCTCCAGACGGCCTTCCAGGGTCGAGACCACATGACCAGCCAGTCCGATCGCCCGCAGCGGCAACTCCTGATTTTCGACGTGCGAGAGAATCGACTGAACTTTTCGGGAACTGGTCACGCGGTCGCGAAACTGAGCCGTTTCCGTCTGCAACTGGGCGAGCGACTCACTGCGGGCCTGAAGCCTCGCCAGTGCTGATTCGCGTTTCGTCAGCCGCGCGTGCTGAAACCAGGCCGCCCCCGCCACCAGTCCGCACCCCAGCAGCGTCGCGACCGACCATTGGGCGACCCGCGTGCGGATGAGCAGCTTGCGGCGGAACGCCCAGGGAAGCAGATTGATCGCGTTCATGCGTTGCTCCCCAGCATCGAAAGCGAGATCGCCGCGCCCCACAGCGGAAGCGACGAAGCGGCCGTATCGCCCGCCTCGGGAAGCGACCAGCGCTCAACCGTCGTCTCGGACGTCTCGGACAACCAGCGCGCGACGTTGGCGAGGGTTCCTCCGCCTCCCAGAAGCAATATCCGCGACGCCGCCAGAGCCGACCCCTGCGTCTTGAGGTACGACATCGTCCGGATGATCTCATCGCAGAGTCGGTGCAGTGCCGCGGCACAGAGATCCTGCACCATCGTCTGCACCTCCATGCGTCGGGCCGAGATCGCCGTTGCATCGGGCAATCCATACTCGCTCAGCAGCCGCTGAGCATCCTCGAGCGAAACTCCGAAGCCGTTGACGACTGCGTGCTGAACCGCCCGGAAACCGCAATTGCGGAAGACCCGCGTGTAGATTGGCTGGCCGTCGCGAGCCACGACGAAGGTCGCCGTCGACACCCCCCAGTCGAGCACGGCGATCGGCCCCGCCTCTCCCGGCCGCGCGATCCGTGCTGCCCGCGCCAGCACGAACGGCAGGCCGTCCAGCACGTGCGTCCGCAGTCCGACGTTCCAAAGATGCTCTGCGGCGTTTGTGGCAATCTCTTCCGGAACCGACATCACGTAGACGGGGAACAGCCCCTCCTTGCCGGCGCCGGGCGCCGGCCAGCAGTCGAGCGACAACGCCCGTCCCCCCGCATCGTCCGCGAGTTCAACCAGCGCCATGCTCCGCTGTTCGTGGCGGTTCGCGGCGGGAAGGTCCAGCGTCTGAATCGGCGTGGCCGACATCGAAAGAACGCAGGCCGCAGATTCCCCAGCGAACGCGCTCGATGTCCCCAGGTGGGCCTTCAGCAACTCGGGCAGTCCGATCGACGGGTCCGTCTGGCCTTCGGACTGTGACAGCACAGGACGGGGAATGAGAGTCGATCTCGTCACGCGAACCGAACGTCCGCGTGACTCCGTCTGCACAATCTTGATGGCGGCCGTTCCGATGTCGACGCCGACCATCCCGCCGCGCCGCGAGCGGGCAGGACGCGCGATGAGGTTCCGGATCTCGGCGACGACCGACATGGAGCAATCTCCGTGGCGATCCATCGCGTTTCGTGGCACGGCCTTCCAAGGCCGGGGGGGCGAGTCTTCGTATCTGTTGGGATCGTTACTTCGCCGATTGCGCTCGCGTGGCCGCCTGCTCGATTTTCTCGATCCGCGACTCAATCCGCTTCAGAGTCTCGGCAATTTCCTTCAAAGTCCCTTCCGAGCGTTCGCTTCCAGCCTTGAACGCCTCGCGCCCCTTGGTCGGCGTCAGTTCCGCCTGAGCGGTCGCCGGGGTCCGATTGAACAAGTCACTGGCGGCGCAGAAGTATCCGACGGCGAAGAGGAAAGCGGCGCTGAGGCCGTGCGAAAGTGGAAGTCGTTTCATTCGCAATGCCTCTCTGGGAGTGGTGGGCTTCCGAACGTAGCCCGGGCACTCCTGCCCGGGAGAACTGAACCCTGGTGACGCACGGGCATGAGTGCCCGTGCTACGCGGTCGAGACGTCACGCCCGGCTCGAGAACTCGAAGATCGGCAGCATGATGGCCATGACGATGGTGCCGACCACGCCGCCCATCACTACGATGATGGCCGGTTCGAGCAGCTTCGCCAGTTCCTGCAGCCGCCGTTCTCCTTCGTCTTCGTAGAACTGACCGACGAGCTGCATCACCGAGTCGAGGCGGCCGGTGCGTTCGGCCGTCACCGCCATCTGCGCCGCCCCTTGAGGGACGAACGTGGAGAGAGCGAGCGTCTGGCCGAGGCCGCGGCCGTTCAGCACGCTTTCTTCGAGGTCGTCGAACAGCTTGCGATAGAAGATGTTCCCAATCGAAGATCGACAAAGCCCGATCGCTTCCAGAAGCGGAACTCCGTTCTGAAGCATTGTGCCCATGAGTCGGAATGTGCGGCCCAGGAGCAGGGCGCGGGTGATATCGCGAAAGCCGGGCGCGTTCAAGGCGAACTTGTCGCGAACGATGCGGGCGGCGTCAGTCCGCCACGTCTTGACGGCCGCGACGGCCAACATCGCCACAATTCCGCCCCACAACCACCACTTGGTGCGGAGTGTGATGCCCAGGTCGAGCAGCAACTGCGTGAGGGCCGGAGCCGGCACCTCCATCTGCTCGAACACCGTCGAGAACTGTGGCAGCACGAAGAAGATGAGGGCGCTGAGGACCAGCATCGAGACCGACAGCAGGATCACCGGATAGGCGATGGCCGCCGAGATGCTGGCTCGCAATCGGATCTCCGCCCGCAGAAGGTCAGCCAGCCGCGACAGCACCTCGTTGACGCTGCCACTCGCTTCACCCGCCGCGATGCCGGCCACATAAAACTCGCCGAAGATGTCGACATGTTTCCGCAGCGCCGAAGAGACCGAGTTACCGTCCGAGACATCCTTGTAGACCTGATCCAGCACCCGCTTGAGCCGCGGATGGTCGCATTGCGCTGCGGCGTTCTGAAGACACTCGGCGAGATCGATCCCCGACTTCGCCATGATCGACAGCTGCGAGGTCAGCATCAGCAGGTCGCGCTTCGAGACCTTCTTCGTGAAGAGCCCCGGCTGAGCCACCTGCTTCACCGCCGCCCCGCGGCCGGCCGTCATCGACATCACGAACAGCGACTGTTGCTTGAGTTGCTGACGCGCCGCCGCCGAAGACTCCGCCTGCAGCACCCCGCGGCGGATCTCGCCCTTGGTCGATTTGGCGACGTAGCTGTAAATCATGGCCATGCTGGCTGCTGCCTTTGCCATGCCGACGATGGCATCGTCGGCGTTACATCACTCCACAAACGCCGTCCGCCCCCCTTCCTC
>JADZEF010000233.1 GCA_020850695.1 Planctomycetaceae bacterium
CGTGCGTTCGTCGAGCGGGCGGTCACCTTCACCACCTGCCCCGAGTGCAGCGGCACGCGGCTCAGCGAGGCGGCCCGGTCGTCGAAGATCAAAGGGATCAACATCGCCGACGCCTGCGCGATGCAGATCAGCGACCTCGCCGAGTGGCTCCGCGGCCTCAAAGAGCCGTCGGTCGCTCCGCTGCTCAAGACGCTGCAGCACACGCTCGATTCGTTCGTCGAGATCGGCCTCGGCTACCTCAGTCTCGACCGGCCGTCGGGCACGCTCTCCGGCGGCGAGGCCCAACGGACGAAGATGATCGGCCATCTCGGGTCGTCCCTCACCGACGTCACCTACGTCTTCGACGAGCCGACCGTCGGTCTCCACCCGCACGACATCCAGCGGATGAACGACCTGCTGCGGCGGCTGCGGGACAAGGGGAACACGGTGCTCGTCGTCGAGCACAAGCCCGAGATGATCGCCATTGCCGATCACGTCGTCGACCTGGGGCCGGGGGCGGGGACGGCCGGGGGCGAGGTGGTGTTTGAGGGGACGGTCGAGCAGTTGCGGGCAAGCTCCACGCTCACCGGCCGGCACCTCAGCGACCGGGCGCGGCTGAAGCCGGCGGTGCGGACTCCGACGGGGGTGATGAAGATTCGCGGGGCCCGCACACACAACCTGAAGGGGGTCGACGTCGACATCCCGCTGGGCGTGCTGGTGGTGCTGACCGGCGTGGCGGGATCGGGAAAGAGTTCGCTCATTCGCGGGTCGGTGTGCGGGCGGGAGGGGGTGGTGGCGGTCGACCAGACGCCGATCCGCGGGTCGCGGCGAAGCAACCCCGCCACCTACACCGACCTGCTGGAGCCGATCCGCAAGGCGTTCGCGAAGGCCAACGGGGTGAAGCCGGCGCTGTTCAGCGCGAACTCGGAGGGGGCCTGCCCGACGTGCAACGGGGCGGGGGTCATCTACACCGACCTGGCGATGATGGCGGGGGTGGCCACGGTGTGCGAGGACTGCGAGGGAAAGCGGTTCCAGGCGTCGGTGCTGGAGTACCGGTTGGGGGGGCGGAACATCGCCGAGGTGCTCGACCTGCCGGTGAAGGAGGCGGTGACGTTCTTCGGAAGCGGTGCGGGGAAGGTCCCCGCCGCCCACGCGATCCTCGAACGGCTGGCGGACGTGGGCCTCGGATATGTGCGGCTGGGCCAGCCGCTGACGACGCTGTCGGGGGGCGAGCGGCAGCGGCTGAAGCTGGCGACGCACATGGGCACCGACGGGGGCGTGTACGTCCTCGACGAGCCGACGACGGGGCTGCACCTGGCCGACCTGGAGCAGTTGCTGGGGTTGCTCGACCGTCTGGTGGACGCGGGAAAGTCGGTGATCGTGATCGAGCATCACCAATCGGTAATGGCCCACGCCGACTGGCTCATCGACCTCGGCCCCGGCGCCGGCCACGACGGCGGCCGGGTGGTCTTCGAGGGGACGCCGGCGGAACTGGTCGCGGCGAAGTCCACGCTGACCGGGCAACATCTTGCGGCGTTTGTGGTTAGCGACGGCGCGGCAGAGTCATCATTTACGAAGAGAGATCAGGCGACGCCAAGAGCCCGCAAACGCAGTTGACCACCTGTTGTCCAGGCAAAGCCTTGAGTCATTGCGTGCGGTCCCGGAACGCTCATGTGACATGAAACCACCCGCGTTTTCACTGGCTTGCATTGTTGCACACATCAGCGGGCCGTACACTACTGACTCATGTCGATCACCAACGAGCCCCATTGTTGAAGGCCCAATTCGTCCTTCCCTATGCCACACACTACGTACCGATCGCTGCCCGATCCAGAGATAAGCCTGCGAGAGTCGCGCGACTTTATCCTTGGCGGAGCATTGGCAAGAAAGGCGCATGCTTCTTCTCAGCCGGGCGTAATTCTCTTTGTTCATGACTTGTTAGAGGGGATTTGGAGACTTGTCCAAACATGCCATCTTCCCGAATTTACTGATCACGGGCTACCCCACTTGTGTAGCCTTTTAGACCGTATAAATCGGTGGGAATCACCTAGTCACACCACATCTCAACCGCTCGTGGAGCTATTAACACCGGACGAAGCTGCTATACTTTTGTCGGCGGTATTGACTCATGACATCGGAATGCTGTCTCAAAACGCCATAGATTTACCAGCTAGTGCACCAATTCAGGTGTCAAAGGGCCAGTGGCCCGACGTCGCGACGTGGGTACGCCACACACACGTGGAGAGGATCGAGCGTCTTGTACGGCGCGTCGTCGGGGCAAGCGAGCATGTTTCGTATATGCAGAGCCAACAATTCTCGATTGCGATTGAAATAGCAAAGTCGCATCAACAATGGCCTTGGGAGTGGGCAGGATCTTGGTCGAACAACGCCCGATATCGAGGACTCGCCGCAGTACTCGCTGTTAGCGACCTTTTGGACGAGGACTCTGCGCGATGTGACACAGTTACGCTACTCGAACATCGCGAAGGCAATGAACTGAACCGCTCGCACTGGTTACGACATGCATTGACTTCGAATCGGGTTCTTGTTCAGTTCGGTCGTATTGAGGTGGAAATGGTTCGGCCGCCTGACACTACATCCATGCTGAAGCCAGTATACTCTGCATTGCGAAATCACTTTCGCTTAGTCTCGCTGTACGAAAGCGACCTTTCTTCCGTGAATGCACAAATCACAAACATCGAATTGAGTCCGTCAACAGGTATCCCTTCATCAGAATCTTCAAGTTTAAAATGCTGGAACAGAGTTCAAGGATTCTCTACAGAACCTGCTCTCTGTTACCAGCTCTTGAGAACGTTTATGGCACCAGCACTAAAGGATCCGCGACGCTGCTCTGCAGATACGTTGGCACGGCTTCGTCCAGCTTCACTCGAGGATGTAAATATAGATATGCTCATTCAGTGTGACGGAGATCTAGAGCCTCGCACCGATTTTGAAAAGTCGTTTCGAGCGATCAGCGCCGCGGGCATTTCTTGAGAGACAGCGACGATGCCAGCAGAAAATGATACAGAGGGGATCGAATACTTGCGCCGAGAGGCAATTGACGCACACCTCGCCGGTGACGGCATGCGTGTTCTTCATGTGTGTATGATTGCTTTGGACAACTTAAGCGGCAACAACGACAAACGGCGGGGTTTGTCGCTAGTACGATGGGCTTTCTTTCTGGGGCTATTGTGGCTATTAGACGATTGGCTTATTTACGCCATAGATAGCGCTTTAGAGAAAGTGGATGACGATTCGTGTGGAGGAGGCGACACCGCACTGATTCGCCATATCGCTCATTCAATTGGTGCTCCGGCCCACCTAGGTGACAGGGCGCTCAAGTCATTAGAAGTGGACCCGGACTGGCTCACAAGCAGGTCGCATTCCATCGAAGATGTGGCCGCCCTGTCTCTGGCGATTGAAGTCTTCTGGTACCATGATCCACATGGTCATCGCTGGAGTGAAGTAGCTGACAGATGGATTTCCGCCGTACCCGAGCATTCATTGGGTGCTGCGACACTTGGGGCACTGCGAACCCGTCTGGCCACTCAGACGAGCTTCCTTTTCACTGACAACAAAACCGGAGCGGCACCTGAACCAGCTTTGCTGCAGAAGATGAACCGAGAGGAGCAGTGGCTGATCACCGGATGGTCATTGTATTTCAATTTGGAGACGGAAGCGCTTGATTCGTTTTTGAGCGGACTTGCGACCAAGCTTCAGGTCAATAACGCTTACTACATCAAACTGTTCCCGCTTTTTAATTGGGGACGCCGCTTTCGCAAGCCGGGCTCACACGATGGCCAATTTCTTTCCCTGTCTCGCCGCAATTTGATTGCCTCTCGTCAGCCAGCCGATGTATTTCGAGAGCGCTACAAACACCAATTCTCAAGTGCCTTCTCAAAGCTCGCTCAATCCGGCTTCTCAGACGCGAGCGCGAATGATCGAATCGACTGCTTTCGCACCGCAATGGTGAACCAAATACAAGCGCTTCGAAGCTGGGATGTCGGCAGATGGATCGAAAGCGAGCATATGCTTGCGGTTTCAAGCCTTGAACTCGGCGCTCGCGGCAGCCTTGATTTGGCGAGGCGAGGCGTGTTGCACGCTGTAAGGAGCAACACTGTAGAGAAGCCTGGATTCTACCCGCACCTCGATCGGTCGCTGGCAATTCTCGATGCCTTGAACGAAGAAGGCCGGCATTCTTTGATTTCAGAATTGCTTAGTGCGCCTCGCGTGCGCTGGAATTCAGTGAATCGCGTTTTTGCAGTCGTTTCCGATGCAATCCCTGAGAGTCTAATCGGTAGCGTTGCGAAGTGGAGTAGTACCTTTGAACTCGATGAATACTACTCCAAGCAGCGAAGGGCCGATTCCCAAAAAGCGGTGACGGGCGGCATGCGATGAGGTAGCATCCCGGAGGGATGGGAGGACGCCACATCGGGAAGGAGCCCGGGATGGAAGTTCGCATGGAGTCGCCGAGCGAA
>JADZEF010000234.1 GCA_020850695.1 Planctomycetaceae bacterium
CGCCGCCCCATCGCCATCGCCGCGCTCCCGGACACTTCGACTCGCCCCGGCCGCCCTTCACGCCGACGCAGACGATAACACACCCGCTTCCGCGGGAGGAGCGATCGGGCGCTTTTTCAACGGGCTGTTAGCGTATGAGCTGGCTTCGATCCGCTCCGCACATGCGGGGTCCATCACTTCCAATCGACGCGCAGCTTCGTCCAGCGGATCCCGCACACGTTCTGCTCGACGCACCAGTGCGTCGCCAGGATCGTCCCGTCCTTCAGCGCAATCGCCGTCGGAAAGCCGAACTGGAAACTCGCGAACTCGTCGACCCCGGTCGTTCCCTTCGGTCCGTCCCGCAGCGCACGGGCATCGTACAGCAGCCCTTCGTGGTGGACGGTCCACTCGGTGTCGGTGAACGTCACGAGAGCCATTACGACTCCCTGCTGGCCATAGCGGCGGTTATAGAGGACGAGCAGTCGGTCGCCGCCGAGCGGCAGGACCGACATCGTCTGCCCCTTCAGTCCCGTTGAGCGGTGCGGGCCCCACGTCCAGCCGTTGTCGTTGGAAAGGCAGAACGAATCGCACTGGTCGCGGTAGTCGCCCAGAGTGATCGTCCAGGCGACCGCCATGAGCTTTCCAGGCGACAGTTCGGCGAACTTCTGCTCCCAGAAGCCGAGTTTCCCTTCGGGATCGCGGAAGACGGTGCGATGGTGGGGCCAGGTCGCGCCGCCATCGTCGGAGACTTTGACGAAGACCTCTTCGCCGAGGCGGTCCTTCTTTTCGAGCAGGGCCGCGGGGGCGAGCAGGCGACCCGAGGCCAGCGGACGAATCGAGTGGGAGACTTCGAGCGGGCACTCGGGCATCGGCACGGTGCGGGGGGCCGACCAGGTATGGCCGCCGTCGGTTGACGTGCAGAAGATCGTCTCGCCGCGGCGCTCGCCGAACTTTTCGTCGGGGCTGCCGTGGTAGCGGGTGCCGTACGCATAGATCGTCTTCCCGTCGGCCGAAAGGCTCAACTTCAGGAAGTTGGCAGTCGGCGGCTCGGTGGTGGCGGGGAGAAGCTGCCCTTCGAGTTTCCAGGTGAGGCCGCCGTCGGTCGAGCGGACCCAGTCGGTTCCCCCATGGACGTACTGCCCGCCGCCGACGCTGAACGAACAGAGAATGTCGCCATTCGGCAGTTCGATGGCTTCGGGGAAAGCCGATTCGCGTTCGTCGAGACGGCCGGTGGCGAGGACTTCGAGGCTGGGCATGAGGAGAGATCGCTGATGCTTGAGAGTTACGAGTGAGATGAGCTGTGAAGGATGCTCGATCGGCTGTGTGGAGGCAAGGCTATAGTAGCCCTCATGCTCCGCATGAGGTTAAGCCGTCAGAGAGAAGACGTCCGAAGGTCGAATCGACTAGGGCATTTGGCTTTCCGGCCGAGCACACGTGGATGACGACGTTGCCGCGAGATTCGTGCGGATCCCTTGCCGCGAAGGCCTAAACTCATGCGGAGCACGAGGGCTACTTAGAGCGGGGCCGAGATCTCGAGGAGGTCCACCGCCGGCTGCTGGTTGCAGAAGATCGTCGCCAGCCGGCCGTAGGTGACTTCCCCTTCCTTCATCGCCAGCAGCGGGGCGAGGGCCGGGCCGGCGGTGATCCGCAGGATAGCCCCAAGGTCGATGTGCCGCAGCACGTTGTGATTGATGAGCACCCGCCCGAGCGGCGTCTGCTCAGCCATGATCTCCCGCCGCACCGCCGCCGTCACGTACTCAAAGTGGAACCGCACAATCCCGAACTGCACCGGAATGTCGGTCCCCGATTTCAGCAGCACGATCTTGCGAGAGTAGACATCCCCTTCCAAGTTTCGGTCCAGTACGCGGACGTCGACCGGCGTCCCGTGGAACTGCTCCATTGTCACGGTCATGTGGTGCTCGTGGACGAGCAGGCTCTTATAGGGCTCGGGCGTCAGGGCCGACGGGATGTGCTCAGCCAGCGCGATCAGCGGCGGATCGTCGGGGAACTGCGCCGTCAGCGATTGAAGTTCGATGAGTGCGTTCACGGCCGGGCGGGATGGAGGGCGGGGGGGCGAGCGTTGGACTGGCGAGGCAAGGCGTGGGGAGAAAGCCCCGCTACGCCGCAAGCGGCAAAGCCAGCGTCAGGTGTAGCGCACTGCGCGGTGCTGCGGTTCGAAGTATTCGTGGAGCAGGCTGTCGACCTGGAGCAGTCCCTTGCGGGTGAGCGTGATCTCGTCGCCGTCGACGGTGAGATATCCGGCCGCCTCCTGGTTGCGGAGCGGTTCGGAAAACTCCTCGCGGACATCGACGCCGAACTTGTCTCGGAAGGTGGCGGCCGAGACGCGGCCTTCCTTCATCTGCAGGACGAACTCACGGATGAGCAGCTGGTGCGGGGTGGGACGCAGAGCCCGGTTGATGGGGCTGCGTCCTTCGTCGACCGCCTTCTGGTACTCCTCGATGCGGTCGAGGTTCTGGTAATGAACCCCCTGGAAGTGCCCGAATGACGAAACGCCGAGGGCCAGGATGTCGCTGCCTCGGAAGAGATTGTCGCGGTACTGGAAGTGGTCGGTGTCGAGGTTGCGGACGAGTTCGTTGCCGCTCGAGACCTGGTAGCCGCGCGTCGCGAGATAGTCGATCGCTTCGCTCATCCAGCGGCGCTTCGTCGGCCAGTCGGCCACCGGCGACGAGATTCCGTGCTCCTTCATGTCCTTGGCGATGAGCGTGTTGAACGGCAGCTCCATCTGATAGATGGTGATGTTGTCCGGCTCCATCTCGGCCGCCTTCTCGACGCACCGCGTCCAGTTCTCATCGGTCTCGCCGATCATCCCCGCAATCAGGTCGATGTTGACCTGCGGGAAGCCGGTCTGGCGGATCCAGTCGTAGGCGCGGAAAATTTCCGGCGAGAGATGGGCCCGGCCGTTCTCTTCGAGGATCGCATCGTTGAAGTTCTCGACGCCCAGCGAGACGCGAGTGACGCCGATTTCCTTCAGCGTCTGCACCTTCTCGAGGCTCAGCGTCCCCGGCTCGCATTCGAACGTGACCTCGGCTCCCTGGTCCCAGTGGATGTGCTGGCCGATCCTCTCGCGAAGCGACCGCAACTGCTTCGAGCTGAGATACGACGGGGTGCCGCCGCCGAAGTAGACGAACTTCAGGCTGCGTCCCTGGACGGCCGGCTTGCGGCTGATGCTCTCGGCTTCTTTCAGCAGCGCCTGCACATAGTCTTCGATCGCCTTCGCGTTCTGGTTGGTGTAGACGCGGAAGTAGCAGAACCGGCACCGCTTGCGGCAGAAGGGGATGTGCAGGTAGACCCCCATCGGCACCGAGCGGTCGGGCTCCCGCTCGAACGCCTCGTCGATTTCGGGAACGTTCTCGCGGGTCCACTGCGAGAAGGGGGGATAATTAGAGACGAAGTAGCTGCCGACTTCGGTCGCGGCAATGGTCTCGGTGGCCATGCAGAGTCCTCGTGAGGGCGGCCCGCATCGACCACGCCTCTCATTCGGTTCTACCTGACCCTCCGGCCGCATGCCACCCCACCGCTTTGTGGTCAGATCGCGAAGCGGCGAAGATTGATAATCCGATCAGTGGATTGTTTCTTCGGGCTGAAGGCCCGGAACTCATGAGCCTGGGGCAAGCGAAGCGCCGGCCCAGGTTCTCAAGAATCATTCCGCGGGGTTGGTTCCGTCGGTCGCGGGGGCGGCAGTCGGTGCAGGTCCCGCCGCGGGTTCGGCCGCGGGAGGGCGGACCGGCCGCTCGATCACTGGCCGCTGCTCGGACGCAGCGACGCCGGCCAGCGGCAACAGATCGTCGACCTCCTCCACTTCGGGCAGCCACACTTCTTCGAGGTGGGTGGCGTCGTCCGACTTCCGCAGGAGGAAGTAGATGATGGTCGAGGCGGTCCAGAAATAACTGACCACGTAACCGGCAAGCAGCGTGCTGAGGACGAACAGCCAGCCGCCGACGATGTGCGATGCGGTCGTCGGAGTGAGGCTGGTGGCGGTGGCCATCGCTTCGCCGACGGCGGCCGGGGCCGTCACGTGCAGCTGCCGCACCCCTTCGCCCCCCATACCGAGGCCGACTCCCCAGGCGGCCAGGTGGACGATCAGGCTGCCGACGATCGACAGGACCACCAACCCGAGTGACCCGTAGACCAAGGCGAACAGGACGTAACCGGCGTACTGCCAGGGACGGCTGAAGAGGAAGCTGTACGACCGGCTGAATCCGTCGAAGGCATCGCTCCCCTCGGTGCAGATCGCGGCCATCATGAGAGGCCAGCCCGCCGCGGTGGCCAGCAGCATCAGCGTCATCAGGAAGGCGAGGACGAGAGCGATTCCCCACGCGCAGGCCACGATGATCGGGCCCGCACCGGCAATGCGGCCCAGAGTCCCTCCCAGAGCACAAATCGCAGCCAGCAGCCCGATCCCGGTCAGCGGCAGGAGTGGAGAACAGATCAATGAGAGGAACTTGACCGCTGAAAACTTGAGGGCCGCCCAGGCCCTGAGGCTTCCGTTCGTCGCAAATTGAACCGCCGCCATGCGGGCGAGAGCGCCGCCGAACAGCGCCCAGACGGAGAGGGACCAGAGGAGCCGAGTCACGCCCCAGGCCGCCTGTGACCAGGTGAGCCCCGGCTGCACCAGGAGGGCGGCCGGTTCAATCACGCTTCGCAGCGGAAGCAACAGGACGCTCCAGTGCGTGCCGAGCTGCCAGAGCCGTTGTGGAGTCGGCTCGACCAGTTGTCCGAGAATCGTCCGTGGTGAAGCGGCCCGTCCGAGCCACCCTTCGAGGACATGGTCCACCAGCGGGGTCTCGGGGTTCTTGAGGGCCGTCGGTTCCGGGGCGAACGGAAGCCAGGCGGACGCCATCTGCCCCGCCGCCAGCAGGAGCAGGGCCAATCCACCGAGGAAGAGTTTCCGGATGTCGGTCGCAATGCGGAAGCCGCGCGTCAGCTGCAGCAGCAGTCCGGCGTTGCGGTCGACGGTCGGAATGGCGGGCAGAACCTGGTCAGCCATGAGCGAAGTAAGGCGTGCCGGCGGGACGGGACGAGTCGGGCCGGATTATAGCCGTCCGCGTGCGCGGCACGCCATTCTCCCCGCCGGGGGGCGACCCGACGCCCGCCGATTCCAGTCCCCTTTTCCCCACGATTTCCCCGCAGTCGCTTCCCATTTCGACGAAGTCCCATCAAGATTTCGGCTCTCGAATCAAAAGTGATCGAGGAAGGGGAGTCCCCGCATCAGAGGAACCGAATGAAAGCGCTTGTGTCCGTGTCTGAGCCTGCAGAGACAGGCTGTCGGGAAGTATCTACTGTCCTTCAGGAACCAGGGAAGTTGAGTCAACGATTCTGGCCGTCGATGCAGCGATTGAGGCCGCTGGGGCTGGCCCTGGGCCTGGTGCTGCTGTGGGGCGGCGCCGCCCGTGCGGGCGAAGCGGATCTCGCGATCCCCGACCTGCACGAAGGAAAGTTCACGATTGCCGGGACCGAGATCTCGGCCTTCAACCTGCTGCTCTACGGGGCGCTGGTCATCACCGGAACGCTCGGTATCAGTCTCTTCCTGCGGTCCCAGATCAAGGCCCTGCCCTGCCACAAGTCGATGCTCGACGTGGCCGAAATCATCTTCCAGACCTGCAAGACCTATCTCATCCAGCAGGGAAAGTTCCTGCTGATGCTGTTCGTTCTCATCAGCATCGCGATTTCTTACTACCTGTTGGGGGCCAGCCACGAGTCCGGACCGACCGAAGCGGCCGCCCCGGTGGCCGCCGCGAATGCGGCCGCTGACGCCACCACTCCCGCCAAGACGGCCGAGGCCGCCCACGAGATCAGCCCCATCATGACGGTGGTGCTCGTCCTCATCTTCGCCATCGTCGGCATGGGGGGCTCGTACTGGGTGGCCTACTACGGCATCCGGGTCAACACCTACGCAAACTGCCGCACCGCGTTCGCGTCGCTTCGCGGCGAGCCGTGGGACGTCGTCAACATCCCGCTGCGGGCGGGCATGTCGATCGGCCTGTTCCTCATTTCGCTCGAACTCGTGATGATGGTCATCATCCTGCTGTTCGTGCCGCGTCAGATCGTCGGCTATTGCTTCCTCGGGTTCGCCATCGGCGAATCGCTGGGTGCATCGGCCCTGCGTATCGCGGGGGGTATCTTCACCAAGATCGCCGACATCGGTTCGGACCTGATGAAGATCGTGTTCAACGTGAAGGAAGACGATCCGCGGAATCCGGGCGTGATCGCGGACTGCACCGGCGACAACGCCGGCGACTCGGTCGGCCCGACGGCCGACGGCTTCGAGACTTACGGCGTGACGGGCGTGGCCCTCATTTCGTTCATCACGCTGGCGGTGACCAACCTGAATGCCGGACCCAGCTATCTCGAACTCCAGGCCAAGCTCATCGTCTGGATCTTCGCGATGCGGTTCCTGATGGACTTCATGTCGGGTCTGTCGTACTTCATCAACCAGGGCATCTCCGAAGCGAAGTACAAGGGTCTGAAAGAATTCGATTTCGAACAGCCCCTGACGCGTCTGATCTGGATCGCATCGATTCTGTGCATCGCGACCAGCTTCGGCATGAGCTGGCTGCTCATCGGCGACATCACCGTGCGGGACGTTGTCCAGCCGCAACTCTGGTGGCAGCTCGCGGCCATCATCAGCTGCGGGACACTGGCGGCCGTGCTGATTCCCGAGTTCACCAAGGTCTTTACGAGCTCGCACTCGAAGCACGTGCACGAAATCGTGACCGCTTCCCGCGAAGGCGGGGCCTCGCTGACGATTCTTTCGGGGCTGGTCGCCGGCAACTTCAGCGCCTTCTGGAAGGGCATGCTGATCGCCGGGCTGATGGCGGTCGCCTACTTCATCGGCCAGGACAGCCTGCGGCCCATCATGGGCGAGTATGGTTCGGTGTTCGCGTTCGGCCTCGTGGCATTCGGGTTCCTGTGCATGGGCCCGGTCAACATCGCCGTCGACAGCTACGGTCCGGTGACGGACAACGCCCAGTCGGTGTTCGAACTGGCCCAGACGGAAAGCATTCCGGGCATCAAGGACGAGATCAAGCGCGACTTCGGCTTCACCCCGGACTTCGAACGCGGCAAGCACTACCTCGAAGCGAACGACTCGGCCGGCAACACGTTCAAGGCGACGGCCAAGCCGGTGCTCATCGGCACGGCGGTCGTCGGCGCCACGACGATGATCTTCTCGATCATCCTGCTCCTGAAGGCGAAGGGCCTGCTGCACCTCAGCCTGACGGACGCTCCCGTGCTTCTCGGGTTCATCTGCGGCGGTTCAGTGATCTTCTGGTTCTCGGGCGCTTCGATGCAGGCGGTCGTGACCGGGGCGTATCGCGCCGTGGAATACATCAAGAAGAACATGGACCTGACGAAGAAAGAGGCCGACATCGAAGACTCGAAGACGGTCGTCCGGATCTGCACCGAGTACGCCCAGAGCGGGATGTGGAACATCTTCATCGCCCTGATGACGATCACGCTCGCGTTCGCGTTCTTCGATCCGAACTTCTTCGTCGCCTACCTCGTTTCGATCGCCGTGTTCGGCCTGTTCCAGGCCATCTACATGGCGAACGCGGGCGGGTCGTGGGACAACGCCAAGAAGCTGGTCGAAGTCGACCTGCGGGAGAAGGGGACCGACCTGCACGCCGCGACGGTCGTGGGCGACACGGTCGGCGATCCGTTCAAGGACACGACGAGCGTGGCCCTCAACCCGATCATCAAGTTCTCGACGCTGTTCGGACTCTTGGCGGTCGAAATCGCCGTTGGCATGCGTCAGGCGGCGCTCGCCAACAAGACGACCGACTACACCGTGGCCATCGGCGTGGTGATGCTGGCGATTGCCCTGGTCTTCGTGTGGCGTTCGTTCTACGCGATGCGGATTCCGGAGAAGACGAAGGCGTGATCGTCGATTGGCACGCTGACCGTTGACAATGTAACGACGAAGGCCGCCGGTGAACCCGGCGGCCTTTTGTTTTCCATGCACAAGCCGGACGCACATCGTGTAAACTCAAGAGGTGGACTCCGAAAGACTCAACCGTTCGTCGGAGCGGCGATCTCTTGGCGTATCGCGTCGAATACACTCATGCCGCCAGAGACCATCTGAAGGGACTGTCGTCTACACAGCGGCGGACAGTGCTGGACGCGGTCGATGAGCAGCTTGTTGACCAGCCCGACGTCGAGACGCGACACCGGAAGCCGCTTCGACCAAACCCTGTCGCTCCGTGGGAACTTCGCGTTGGCGACCTGCGGGTCTTTTACGACTACGACGAACCGAATGCTGTCGTCACGATCCTGGCTGTCGGCGTCAAACGCCACAACGTCCTGTTCATCGGCGACGAAGAGGTGACACTGTGAAAACGATCGAAGTCGAAACGTCCACCGGCACGCTGGCCGACTATGTCGAGAGCGCCGCTTCCGATACCGTCATCCTGACGCGGGGCGGAAAGCCAGTCGCTGCAATCGTGCCTCTTGAGAACGCGGACACAGAGTCCGTGTCCCTCTCAACCAATCCGAAGTTTCTTGCGATCATCGAACGATCACGAACGTCGGCGCAAGCGAAGGGGACAATCTCCGCAGAGGATATTCGGAAGGAATTCGCCTGCGATAACGACGGACCTGTTTCACCCGGGTCCTGACCAACGGGATGTGACGACCTGAGCGTGACTGGTGGCTGAAGGGCTCGCTCAACCGCGATTCACCATCACTTCATGAACCCTGTTCGACCCGCTGCGAACGCCCGGTCTCGGCCGCCTTGTAGAACGCGAACACCGTCTTCAGCGTCCGCAGACTGTCCTCCGAGTTGATCGGCGGTTCCTGCAGCCCCGCACACCCGCGGACAGCGGCCTGCACGAACGGCGTGTAGCCGCTCGGCTCGAACGGTCCGTCGTAATGGACGACCTTCGCCTCGCCCTCGGTTTTCGTGCTGTAGTAGAGAAAATCCTTCTCGCCGTGGGCCGAGAGCTTCAACCAGCCGTGCGAGCCCCAGATGTGGATCACGGCCTGGTAGCCCTTGTCGAGATAAAAGCCGGATGTGTAAGTGCCGAACGTTCCGTTGTCGAACTTCATGGCGACGGCGGATGAGTCTTCGACATCGATCGGCTGCTTGCCGACGTTCCCCGCAAAGCCCGCCACCTCGACGATGCGGCTGCCGGTGAGGTACATCGCCAGGTCGACGTAGTGGATGCCCAGCCAGATGAGGTTGCCGCCGCCGGCGCGGGCCTTGCTGGCGAACCAACCCTTGTGATACGCGGGGTTCTTCAGCCGCGTCTGATCGGCCACGAGGTGCATCTCGAGGCTGTAGATCGACCCCAGCTTGCCCGTCTTGATCAGCCGCTGCGCCTCGAGGATCGGCGGGTTGAGCCGGTTGGCGAAGGCCAGCATCAGTTGCAGGTGCTTTGCGTCGGCCTTCTTCTTGAGCGCCGCGAAATCCTCCGCCCGCACGCAGGCCGGTTTCTCGGCGAAGACGTGCACCCCCGCATCGAGGCACTGCTCGATGACCGGCGGAGCCAGCGCCGCCTCGTACGTCACCAGCGCCATTCCGGGCTTGTGCTTCGCGAAGACCTCCGCCGGCGTCTTGACCACGTCGACCAGCTTGTCCTTGAGCATCGTGCGGGCCATCTCGACGTACTTGCCGTCGGGATCGCACAGCACGACGTCCTTCGTCTCGGCCGACCTGGCCAGGGCTTCGTAATAGGCGCTGACGTGCGCGCCCCCCGCGTGAGTCAGAACGGCGACGGTGATCTTGTCGGGCATCGGTCTCTCCGGTGTCTGGTCACAAGCGATCGCAGTTACTGCATCGGCAACTGAAGTTCGAGCGTCTTGCCTTCGCGCAGGACCTTGACGGCGATCTTCGTCCCCTTGGGGGCGCTCCGCAACGATCGGGCGATGAAGTCGGTTTCGCTCATCCGCGAGGATTCGCCGTTGATGGCCACGAAGACGTCCTCCTTGCGGAAGCCGGCGTTCTTGCCGGCCGCATGCTCGTTGTACTGCCCGACGTACTTCACGCGGAGCGCCAGGGAGTCATCGCCGATGCCGTGCTTTTCACGCTCGGCATCGTTCAGTTCTTCGAGGACCAGGCCGCCCGTCGTCATCCGCCGCAGGTCCCAGGTCGTCGCGCGGAAGGAGATGGGCTGCCGTCGACGCCAGCCCTCGTCGAGAGTGAGCGACAGGGGGACCGACTTCCCGTCCCGCTTCACGATCGCCTTCAAGACGTCAACGTCGCGAGCGTTGTGCAGAACCCACTGGACGTCGGCGATGGAGATGATGGGCTGACCGGCGAGCGAGACAAGTTCATCCCCGGAGCGGAAGCCGTCCCGTGCGGCGGACGAATCATCGGCGACCGACTTGATGCGGGCGGCCTGCGTGGCATCCATCTGAATGCCGACGGTCGCCGGCATCGGGAAGGCGAACAGCGACTGGTCGGGGATCGACTTTTTTGCGTCGCGATAGTGGCGCCGCTCGGCCTCCCTCACCTGATGGCAGTGGATGCAGCTCTGGACGACGTTCCCTTCGTAATGAATGCGGTCGTCGTATTTCCCTTTCAACGTGGGGAATTGCTCGGGGGACTTCACCGGCATCAGCTCGGCCCGCTTGGCAGTGAGGCTCGCCTTGACCTGCGGGAAGCGCTCGTGAAGTTTCAGACCGGCTTCCAGCGTCCGCGCGAAGCCTTCCATGGTCATGTCCTGCGATTCGTCCTCGCGCTGCGACTTGGTGCCGAAGCGTCCGTAGATCGTCAGGTCGGCGTTCAGGAGGAACGCGGCGAACGACTGATCGAAGTCGAACTGGAACTGCGACAGGTCCATCCCGTTGGCATGGACGATGCGGACCGGGACGTAGCGGTCCATCAGCCCCCGCACCACGGGATCGCGGCGGACCACCTGCTCGTCGAACTTCGCGCAGGCGTCGCACGGGATGCAGCGGAAGACGACGAGCAGCGGCTTGCCCGACTTCTTCGCCTCGGCTACGCCGCGCGGAAGGTCGTTATAGATCCAGTAGTCGTCGGCCTCGACGTCGGCCTTGTCCTTGCGGACTTTCGTCTCGCGGTCGTTCGCGGCGAATGCCGTGCTGCTGAGAGCCAGCACGGACACGACGATCAGAAACGTGCGGGCCGTCGACGGGGTGAACGAGCGAGCTTTTACCGAAGACATCGTGCGGGACATGGTTCGACTCCTGTGGCGGCTGGCTGGGAGTGTCGACGACGTGCCGTGCAGACTGAATGATCGGCTTCAATTGCGGGACACATCGCAAAGCGAGTTTCTGGTGCCGATCGCTCGATTGGATCAGCGGGCACTCCTCTTTACGCCTTCGGCGTAAAGACATCGTCCGGCACGGTCGCACGCGTCACAATCGCGGCCGGTCATTTAGAGTCCGAAGCAGTACAGACGGCTGCCGGTGCGAAGGTAGATCTTTCCGTCGACGATGGCGGGGGTGGCGTGGACGTCTTCCTTGAACTCGGCCGAGTGGAGGACTTCCCACTTCCCCTCGGTCGAGATCACGCTGAGCTGGCCTTCGTCGTTCACAAAGTACGCCTTGCCGTCACCGGCGACGGGCGAGCTGTAGTACTCGCCGGTGGCGGGCAACCGGGCGACCTTCTGAGGCTTGCCGGACTTCGCGTCGAGCGCCGTGAGAATTCCGCCGTCCTTGACCAGGAACAGGTTCCCGTCGGCGAACAGCGGCGACGCGCAGAACGGGACGTTCTTCTCGTGCCGCCACATCACCTTCGCTTCGGGGACGGTCGACGTGCCGCTGACCGGCTTCACTGCCATGACCGCGTTCTTCGAGTTCTGGAAGAGGACGCGGAACGTCTCGTACTCTTTCTTCGTGATGTGGGTGTCCTTGTCGTAGTCGGCCTGGGTGAACCGCTGCTTGAGGTCTCCTTTGGGGAGCTCGTCTTCCTCGAATGTTCCGTTCTTATCTTTGTCCAGCTTCTCAATGGCGACGTCGAACGGATCGAACTCGATGCGGGAGCCTTCATCGCCGCCGCCCGCCGACCACCCGCACACATAGAGGACGCCATCATCGCCGACCGCCGGCGTGGTGCACACAACCCGCGACAAGCCGGGGACTGTCCACAGTTCCTTCCCGGTTTCGAAGTCGTACGCGACGACGCGGAGCGTGGCCGCGATGACGATCTGCTTCTTCCCGTCGACGGTGATGACCGTCGGGGTGCAGTAGTTGCGGAAGAAGTCGGGGCGATCGGTCCGCCACAGGAGCTTGCCGGACTTCTTGTCCCACGCCGCAAGGAACGAGCCAACGTCGTGGTCCTGCACCAGGATCACGCGGTCATCGACGATGAGGGGCGAGCTGCCGGCCCCGAAGTCGTTCTTGAAGGGGCCCATGCGGTGCTGCCATTGCAGCTTTCCGTCCATGTCGTAGCACGAGAGCCCGCTCGATCCGAAAAACGAGACGACGCGCTCGCCGTCCGTTGCGGGGCTGCTCTGGGCATGGTTGCCCGTGCTATGGACTTCCTCGAGTGTCTCGTGCGGGGCCACCTGCTCCCACAATGGTTTGCCCGTGTTTCGGTCGAGTGCGAAGGTGACGAGCGTCTTGTCGCGGATTCCGGTCAGGAAGATGCGGTCGCCGAAGATCACCGGCGACGAGTGGCCCGCCGGGGTCTCGACCTTCCACAGGACGTGTTCGTCGGGGCCGATCTCGGCGGGGAGCTTGGCGTCGGCGGTGGCTCGTCCCGTCTTTGGTCCGCGGAACTGAGTCCAGTCGCCGGCGGTCAGATTTCCCAGGGACAACACGGCCGCCGTCAGGCCGAGCAACGAAAAGGAAGCGGGACGACGCATCAATGCAGCTCCGGGGGTCGGATCGAAATCGGTCGATGCCCGATTATGGCGAGCGGCGACAGCGAGCGGAACCGTCCTGTGAGACGAGAATCCGCGGCCGGTTCTCTCCTTGGCGAGTGCGACGGGCGATGTGATCACCGATTGACGCCGGCCGGCAAACCCGCGACAACCGGGATTGCACTTTCATTGCGAGATGGCGCGCCCCACTTGATTCCCGCAAACTCGATCTTTCCGAGAAATCCGATGACCGATTCGACAGACCCATCCCGATGGTCTGAGAGCGATGCGGCACGCGAGCCGGCCGCGCGAGAGAATCCGCTCTGGCAGTTCACGCGCGTCGTGGGGACGGCCGTTCTTGTCGCGGCCGCCATTCTGCTGGTCATCGCTCAGCGGACGCCGTCGGGGCAATTCGGGATTGGCCCCGGCGCGGAGGTGCCGCCTCTCGTTGCGGAGGGTTGGATCAACGGTCCGCCGCCGGACTTGGAGAAGCTCAAGGGGCGGGTCGTTGTGATTGACGAGTGGGCGACCTGGTGCGGGCCGTGCCGGCGTGCTGCGCCCCATCTGGTCGAAGTCGAAGCGAAGTTCCGCGACTGGGGGGTTCAGTTCATCGGAATGACTCGCGAGTCCGGCACCGAGCTTGCCCAGGTGGAAGAGTTCATTCGCAACGCGGGAATCACCTGGCCGAACGGTTATGGGGCCGAGGAGACGATGGCGCAGTTCGGCTCAATGGGGATCCCCGCCGTGTGGGTGGTGGGACGCGATGGGAAGATCGCCTGGAACCGGGGCGGACAGGGCGAGCTGGAGGATGCGATCGAGCGGGCGCTGGCGGAGGCCGGAAAGTAGATCCGGAGACGGATTCGCACAGCGCCCGTCGAGTGTCGAGCTGACTCAGACTTCCCAATCCTTGCGGTACGACTTCGTCAGATACTTGTTGGCCTCGGGAAGGTTCGTGACCTTCATCGTCGCGGGATCGTAGACGATCGGCGCCCCTGCCCGGTACGCGATGTTTCCCAACAGCACCACCTCGGTAAATGGTCCGGCATAGCTGAAGGGGCTGCCGGTGCGGCTGCCGGTCTTGCAGGCTTCGATCCACTGCTGATGGTGGCCGGGCGACTTCGGCAGCGTCGACTCGGGCAGCTTGAAGTTCTGGAACTGCTCGGCCGGAAGCAGTTTGGGGAACGCGTCGTGGGCGATGGCGATCCGCCCCTTCTCTCCAATGAAGAGCGATCCGTTCATCGGCAGTTGGGCCGCAACGTCGGCGTGCGGCTTGGCCTCCCCTTCGTACCAGTAGACGACGACGGGGCCGAGCTTGCCGCGGGGGCCGAATTCGAACTTCGTTTCCATTGCCCTCGGAGCGCTGTAAGGATTGGGGGCCGGACCGGTCGACGTCACTTTCACCGGGCCTCCCAGTTCCAGCGCCCAGAAGGCGGGGTCCATGAGGTGGATGGCCATGTCTCCGATCGCCCCGCAACCGAAGTCCCACCAACCGCGCCAGACGAACGGGGTGTAGGCGGGGCTGTAGTCGCGCTCGGCGGCCGGGCCGAGGAACTCGTCCCAGTGATATCCCTCGGGAACCGGCGGCTTGTCGGTCGGCAGGTCCATCCCCTGCTTCCAGAAGCGGCCCGGCCGATCGGTGATGACGTGCACCTCTTTGACGGAACCGATGGCTCCCGCCCGCAGCAACTCGACCAGCTGCAGATAGCCGGGATGCTCGTGGTTCTGCGTCCCCATCTGCGTCGCGACCTTCTTTTCGGCCGCCAACTTCGTCAGCAGCCGCGCCTCTTCGACGGTATGGGTGAGGGGCTTCTCGCAGTAGACGTGAAGCCCGCGCCGCAAGGCGCGGGCAGCGGCCGGAGCGTGGTGGTGATCGGGTGTGGCGACGACGACCGCATCGAGATCCTTCTGCTCGAGCAGCTTGCGGTAGTCGGTGTATTTCGTGGCGCTGGTATGCTCGCTGGCGGCCTGCCCAAGGCGGCGCTCATCGACGTCGCAGACCGCCACGATGTTTTCAGCCGCGACCTTCCGCCGATCTTCGGTGCCGCGCCCTCCCACGCCGATGCAACCGATGTTGAGCCGGTTGTTGGATCCCAGGACCCGATCGCCCCGCAACAGCGTTCCTGCGACGAAGGCCGACGAGCCATAGACCAGCGTGGTGCGGAGAAAGCGACGGCGGGTGAGACGGGATGACATGCGAGACTCCGCACGAGAGGTGACGTCACGAGAACCCGGCGCGAATCCCCGATCGCAAGGCGGAAGCGAATGTCCGCCCGTTGGCGATTGAGTGCGCCGGAAGGTCGTCAGTATACGTCACCCGTCGAAGCGTTCCAGTTCGGCGGCGGCCAGCGACGCCGTTGCGAACTTCGGGGTCATCATGCCGCCCGACTCATCGAGCCAGCGGAACAGCCGGACCGCAGCCACGACGCATCCGGCGGCCCACATGGCCCCCAGGACCGGGATGAGGCATGCCACCAGCGAGGAGAACCCCAGCGGTGCAGCGATCAGAATGTGGCGATCGATGAACGGGAAATCTCGTCCGGGGGCTTTCTTGCGAAGCGAGCGAGGAAGATAGAAGAGCCAATGGGCGATGAGCGACGAGGCCAGGAACGGCGTGGCCGCGACGCAGAGGATCTGACCGACCACGGGGGCAGCGGCCCCGACTGACAGGAAGCCCCAGGCGATGGTCGCGATCCGCAGATCGGTCTGGAGCTCTGCGAGAAGTCCTTGCTCGCCGCTCGTGCAGAATTCCTCTTTTGGAATTCCAAGGCAGTGCTCGGTCTGCCGTGCGAGGCTCAGTGCCGCCCATCGCGTGCACCCGGCGAGCGAGGCCGTCCAGGCGAGATGGGTGAGGGAAACCGATCCGACGATCAGCACGCAGGCGACCAGACTGCGAAGGAACCAGGCCGCCTTGTGGCCGTCGACGGCCGCCGAACCGATCCGCCACCCGTAATAGTTGAAAACCAGAAGCACGAGCGGCGTGATCAGCGTGACCGGAAGGGACAGCAGGGCGAACCGTGCGACGGCTGCCCAGAGACGGGGGCGTTTCGCGACGAACCAGAGTCCGGCCAGCGGGGCGGCCAGTCCCTGCAGGAGCAGTGGCGGAATCCGGGAGGTCGACAGAACAGCGCACATGCTGCCTCTACGCCGGAACGCGGGTGTGGTTTCAGGCCGGCAGGCCGCCGATTGATCTTTCGCGGGAGATGCGGGCAATGTGTGCACTGGAATCGCGGCATTCTTTTCCGGGCCGGATCGAAGTAAACTGAATGAGGATCAACCGTTGGCGATTGGCGGGACGGCTCGCGGCACGACCCGGTGCCATCCGGTGAGTGAATTTCCCCGCACTTCGGCGACACTCGTCGTAATTCTCCTCATCGGGCAGCAGACGCAACGCTCCGCGGCCTGCCCCGAGTTCTGGTGACGCATGCACGACTCTTCGACGAATCTCCCGTCGTCCGCAGCTCCGACGCCGATTTCTTCGACCCCGCCCGCGGCGAGCGCGCCCGCACGTCCGGCGAGTCCCGCGACCATTTCTTCGAATCCCCAGGCTCCGGTTTCAGCGGCCGCTCCCCCCGCGGCGGCAAAACCGTCACCTGCTACGAATGCGATCGCGGCGAGTGCTCCCTCGGCCGCCCTTCCGGTGGCTCCACCCGCTCCCGCAGCACCGGCTGCCCCAGTCGCTCCCTCGGCAGCCACTCCAGCGGCCGCATCCCCAACTCATGCGGTGGCGGCACCCACTGCGACACCGGTCGCCAAGAGTCCCGCGCCCGCAGCCGCCACGGCGCCGGCACCGGCGTCGAGGTCTCCGGCGGCCGCTGCGGCAAAGCGCGTTGCCGCCAAATCTCCCCCCAAGCCAGCGCATGTCATCCCAGGGCTTCAAGCCGAGGTTGAGGCGGGTACTGTCGGGGGGGAGAAATCGTGGCGTCAGTCGTTGAGCGCTTTCGCGGTCAGTGCGGCCGTGCACAGCATCGCCATTCTGGTGTTGGCATTCGTCGCGGTGCCCGCCGAGACGCGCGAGCAGATCTTCAGCATGATTGTCGAAAGCGATCCGCCGCCCGAGGCAACGAAGGCCGAGCCGCCGATGGAGATGCCGGGAACGATCCCTGACGCTCCCCCTCCCGACGCGCAGATCGACTTCGCCGCCATGCAGTCCTCGGCCCCCGAAAATGTGGTGGGGGCGATCGAACCCCCTTCGGGTCTATTGAACCTCGATGTCAACGACGGGCCGGGGGGCATGCCGGGAGATCTCGAGTTCGCGAACGGCAAAGGCCCCGGCGCTCTCAAGATCAAGGGTGGCCTGGGAGGTCGCGGCAGCGGCGATGCGAAGGCCGCCCTGGTGAAGGGATACGGTGGAAACGAAGCGAGCGAGGCGGCCGTGGCGACGGGCCTCAAGTGGCTGGCGACCCATCAGAAGGCCGACGGCAGCTGGAGCTTCGACCACACGACGAAAGAGTGCATGGGGTCCTGCACCGGCCCGGGGAGCCTCAAGGAATGCGACATGGGGGCGACGAGCATCGCCCTGCTGGCGTTTCTCGGAGGCGGTCATACGCACGAGGTGGGGAGTTACCAGCAGACGGTCCGCAAGGCGATCAATTACCTGCTCGAACACATGAAGGCCGCCCCGGAAGGCGGGGACCTGCGGGGCAAGGTCATCGCCAACGAAGGGATGTACGTGCAAGGCATTGCCGGGATTGCGATCTGCGAAGCCCACGCGATGACGAAGGACCGGAGGTTGCGGCGCGCGGCCGAGGCGGCGTGCAACTTCATCATCAACTCGCAGGACCCCAAAGGGGGCGGGTGGCGATACGCTCCGCGGCAACCGGGAGACACTTCGGTGGTGGGGTGGCAGGTGATGGCCCTGAAGAGTGCCCAGGCGGCCAAAATCCGCGTTCCTCCGATCATCTTTACCGGAGCGACACACTTCCTTGATACCGTGTCGGCCGACGACGGGGCCAACTACGGTTACGACGCGAAGGATCAGCCGGGGCGTCCCGCCACCACGGCGGTGGGACTGCTGTGCCGGATGTACCTCGGCTGGAAGCGCGACAATCCGGCCCTCGGCCGCGGCGTGCAGTTCCTGTCGAAGACGGGCCCATCCGGCGGCGACATGTACTACAACTACTACGCCACCCAGGTGCTGCATCATTGGGGGGGCGAAGAATGGACGAAGTGGAACGACGTGATGCGGGACATGCTGGTCAAGCGGCAGACCCGAGAGGGGCATGCCGCGGGGAGTTGGCCGCCGTTCGGGGGCCACACGGGGGGCTCGGGCGGGCGACTGCTCGATACCTGCCTCTCGGTCATGACATTGGAGGTGTATTACCGGCATCTTCCGATTTACGACCGGAAGAAGGTCCAGGTCGACTTCTGAGCATCGCCCGCGTTGCAGCCGTCGCTTATCCGCTCCTCTGCAATGAGATCGATCGTTCAATGGAACTCCGGGTCAAACGAGCGCAGCAGTTCGCCAGCGGCGGCAGCTACTTTGTGAAGTATGTTGCGGACGTCGAAGTGCGGCCTGGACGCGGAGAGGTGAAGATCGAACTCGTCAGCACCGTTCCTGAGAGTCCCGATCATGAATTGCTGTCCCATTCGATCGAGTTCATTCGGCGCGGAGCGGTTTCGGTCCTGCGACCGAGAGGCCTGGACGGCGTGCTGCGTCTGCATCCCCTGATGATTCACGACGTCGATTGCCGGCCGAATCTCTTCGAGCTTGCAACGGCCGA
This sequence comes from Planctomycetaceae bacterium, assembly GCA_020850695.1. Lineage (GTDB taxonomy): Bacteria > Planctomycetota > Planctomycetia > Planctomycetales > Planctomycetaceae > JADZEF01. Next base: position 18,485 of record JADZEF010000234.1, read on the forward strand.
GGAATTGACGAGGCTGCTCGAAACAAAGTAATCGCTGACACGTTCTTCTCTCCGCCCTGGATCCCATCGTTTTCCACGACGAATCGGATCAGAGGTTAGGCGGATGTTCCTGAAGCGAATCATGTCGCTTGTCGTTCTACGAGGCTTGAAGATGACCCGCTTTCTCCCGGTGGCAATCGCGTTGGTGGCGTTCTGCGCCGGATGCTCGGACAGTTCGAAAAAGGATGGTCCGGAGGCGGACAAGCCGGGGGTGAAGGGGAGCATCTCGAACCGTGAATCGACCGCCGGCCGCTGGCAGCTCATGGTGGCCGAGAACGATACCGAGAACCCGTTCCTTCTCCTGCAGGTTGAAGGGGACGGAGACAAGTCGGCCGTCAAGGTCGTCGACACCTATCGGGAGCTTCCGCTCAAGCTGGAGGTCGAGAAGGCTGACGTCGCGCGGGACGCCCTCCGCATCACGTTCACCGGAAACGGGAACACGATGACATACGAAGGGAAGTTCAGCGACGGCGAGATCGTCGGAAACCTCGCGTTGAATCCGCTGATGATTCTTCCCGCGCGGCTGATCGCGACGGAAGCGAAGTCTTTGAAGGATGCACAACCCTCCCCCATGCTTCTGAAGGATTCGCTCCGATCGGTGATGGGCGCCGAAGACCCCGTCGCCTCGGTGCGGGAGTTCGCGAAGCAGCATCCCGACAGCCCTCTGAGCCTGTTCGCGTTCGAAGCGATCCTGGCCAATGTCGGCCGTGTCGGCAAAGACAAGAAAGGGATGTCGGAAGCGGAGATCGAGGCGTTCGCCGAACAGTTCGAGAAGCAATCGGCCCGTTGGGGCGAGCGGATGCAACCGCTTGCGCGGCTCAAGGTCGGCCTCGCGCTGGTCAGGGCGCAGCACCTCCCGCAACTCGGGCTGAAGATGTTCGAAGGCCTGGAAAAGTCCCTGGACGATCCGAAGCATCCGCTTCAGGAGTCGATTGAGTCGGCGAAAAAAATGGCCAACCAGGTGATTGAAGCCCGGAAGCGGGAAGAGGAGGTTGCCGCCGCGGGCAAGGCGATCATGTCAGGCACCGAGGACGAGCAGAAAGCGGCGCACGAAACGCTGACGAAGGCGCTGAAAGAGGAGCCGTACAATGCGCTCGTGCTGTACTACCTCGCGAAGCATGCGCAGAAATCCGGGCAGACGGACGAATCGATCGACTGGCTGAGTCGCCTGACGGCGTTCCCTTCGCTCGACGGAGAACTCCAGGTCCGGCTCGCTCAGCAGGAGAAAAGCTTCACCCCGCCGGGCGAAACCCTGGAAGCGGTGTGGAAGGAGAAGCATGGCGACACCAAGGGGCTCGCCGAGCACCTCAATGACGTCTACCGAAAGGAACTGTTCGGCTTCGTGAAGGAAAAGGTCCCTCCGCGGAACGCCGACGCGGGGACCGCGAACGTGCTGCTCGAACTGTTCACCGGGTCCAACTGCCCGCCGTGTGTCGCCGCCGACCTGGCGACGGCCGGCCTCGAGCAGGCGTTCGACCGCAAGGACGTGGTCGTATTGCGGTATCACCAGCACATCGGCCACGACCAGCTGTGCAACGCCGACTCGGAGACCCGGTTCGCGAAGTATTACAACCTGCGGTCCACGCCCACGCTGCTGCTGAATGGTGGCAGCGTGGGAAGCGTCGGCGGCCCGCTGCAGGTCGCGCCCTATTACTTCGAACAATTGAAGGAGATCGTCGCGCAGACGCTGGACGACAAGAAAAACGCCACGACCATCAAGATCGACGTGAGCGCCGAAGCGAAAGACGGAGCTCTCCACTTGAAGGCCCGCGCGACCGGACTTCCCGAGGATTCAAAGAATCTTCGATTGCGGATGGTCCTGGCCGAGGATGAGATCCCGTTTGTGGCGTCGAACGGGATCCGGCTGCACGAGATGATCGTTCGAGCGATGCCGGGCAAAGCCGAGGGGATTGCCGTCAAGGAGGGCCAGCTGGAGTACGAGGAGACGCTGCCTCTCGACAAGTTCCGAAGCCAACTCGTCAAGTACCTCGAAGCCTACGAAGAATCGCACAGCATCACCTTCACGCAGAAGCCGCTGGCGCTGGAGAAGCTGACATTCGTCGCCTTCGTTCAGAAGGACGAGAAGGGGAAGCCGGACGACAAAGCGATTCTGCAGTCGGCCAGCGTTCCTGTCTCCGGGACAATCGAGTACGCCAAAGAGAAGGCCCCGCAGCCGCCTCCCGAGCCGGAAAAGTCGGAGAAAGCGGACAAGGACGCGAAGGCCGAAAAGCCCGAGTAGCTCCGTCACGCCGGAAGGCACAGCTCCGCCGCCGCGCCGAGGACGACGTCCTGGGGAACGGTATCCCGCTGGTCGTGCATGGCGGCGAGCAACGACAACTCGCACAACTGGTTCACGTAGCGCGGGACGCCGTGCGTTCGCTCGAAGAGCGTCCGCAGTGCGGGGGTCTCGAAGACGTTTCGCTGGCATCCGGCGCGGTGGAGAGTGTGCGCGACGTAGCGTGCGGTCTGCTCGACGTCGAACGGCGGAAGCTCCACGCGCAGGGCCGCCATGCGTCGCAATGGGTTGAGCACCGCTGGGGACGTATCACGCACCGCGGCCACCAGGGTGACGCGACCGGGAGCGCGCCGCACACCGGTCAGCAATCGTTCCAGCGCCGCGCGACATGAGTCACCGGCCGCGTCGGCGTGATCGAGCAGGATCACCATGTGCCGGCGGGCAAGTGCCGTCCCGGACATCGCGTCGTCAATCGCCCGCCACCAGGCGGCGGCACCGTCCGCCGACGAAACCCCCAGCCTCAATTCCCCCGCCAGTCTCCAGGCGAACGCTTCCCCGTCGAGTCCGTCCATGTCGATCGCCAGGCACTGCCGGCGGCTGCGAACGACATGATGCGCAAGCAGCCGCAGCATCAGCGTCTTGCCGGTTCCCACCTGGCCGACGAGGACGCCCCCGGCCTGGCCTTCCTCCGTGAGGAAGAACAGCCGCGCCAGGGCCTCGGAGTGTCCCGGACTTTCAAAGAACCACCGCTCGTCCGCATGGCCGCGGAAGGGGGATTCCTGAAGGCCCCAGTAGGTCTCATACATGGCAGGTTCGGCTGGGTTCGCTGAGGACGTGGGACCGCACGAGGCGCACCCGCCCCGCAAGGGAATGCAGTTGTCATCGGCATAATCGGCGGAACCGGTCCAGTCGAATTGCCATATCGCATATGACCGTTGCATCTTCCGGCCCAATAACACAGAGGGTGTCAGGTCCGACCGAAAAGAAGCCCGGAATCCGCCTGCGTTCCGGGCCTTCGCAAAGCCTCAGACCCGGCCACGGGGCCGAATTACCTCCGAAAGAGGGGATGCTTCCGGCGCGAAGCAACTGGCCGGGGCGGCGTGAACGGCGTATCGGCGGACTCCTCGCTTGCGGACTTGATGTCGCCGCGGCGGCCTTCACAATACCTCGCTGGCCGGGGTCATCGTGACACGGTTCCCACTTGTCTTTCGTCGTCGACACCATGTCCGAACGGTTTTATACCGAAATCCTGCTTCAGCCCGGCGGCGCCGTCACGCTTGACGAGGCCGAGGCGCGTCACCTGGTGCAGGTGCTGCGACATAAGCCCGGCGATGAGGTGGTGGTTTTCGATGGACGGGGAGCCGAGGCAGACGCCCGGATCGAGTCGGCGTCGAAACGCGGTGCGACTCTCCAGGTGCTCGCCGTGCGGACGACAGAACCGGATGGCCCGCCGCGGCTGACCATCGCGACGGCCGTCCCCAAGGGGGATCGCTTCCGCTGGCTGGTCGAGAAAGCGACGGAGCTTGGGGTCGATCGCCTTATTCCGCTGAGCACCGAGCGCAGCGTCGTCGATCCTCGCGACACGAAGCTCGACCGCATGCGGCAGGCTGTGGTCGCCGCCTGCAAGCAATGTCGCCGCAATCGTCTGATGGACGTCTCACCCACGATGACTCTGTCGCAGTTCCTCGCGGAGCCGAATGCCGTCTCCGCGCTGGCGGTGGCCCATCCCAATGGGAGGCCGGCGGGGGCATGGCTCGGTTCGATTCCATCGGTCCGTCCGCTGTCCGTGCTGATCGGCCCGGAAGGAGGCCTGACCGATGACGAGGTAGAGCGCGCGATCACCGCCGGAGCGGAGAGGATCGCCCTGGGAGCCCACATCCTTCGGATCGAGACGGCCGTGATCGCCATCGCGGCCCTGGCCATGATTGGTTCGCGAAGCTGAGAGGCTCTCGACGCTCGTCTTTTGCAAGTTACCGTCGCGTCTTCCGACGAAAAGTCACAGAGGGTGGCCGGGTCTGACCGAAGGGAAGGCCCGGACGCAACGGTCATGCGCTCTATCGCGCGCCGAAAGACGACCATGCGGCGGATTCTCCGTTACAGCGCTGCACGACGGCGCTACAATCTTCCATTGTGGTGAGTGAACTCAACGTGTCCGCGCTCGTGGGCGAGCCTGGAGCATCAAGATGGGCGTTCTTTCGTGGATTGTGTTCGGACTGATCGCCGGGTACGTCGCGCGGCTCATCCTTCCGGGGCGCGATCCGGCGGGGTGCGTCGTCACGTGCCTCCTGGGCATCGCCGGAGCATTCGTCGGCGGATTCATCGGGACGCGGATGGGATTCGGCACGGTGACCGAATTCAGCATCCACAGTCTCGGCATCGCGATTGTCGGAGCCCTGGTCGTGCTGGCGATCGGACGATTGCTGCGGCGGGCTTGACGTCGCGGGACGGCCGGAGGACGCTGGAGGAGAGAACAAGGACTCGCGGGGACCAGCTCGTTCGTGCGGTTGAGTCGTCGCCCAACCTCAAAAGTGGAAGAGGCCTGCGGTGGATGCTCCGCCGATCGACGTCAGCGACAGAAAAGGCATTACGGTGGTCACCCTGGCGGTGCGAGACCTCGTCGAGCACACCGTCATGGGGATTCGCCCCCAGCTGCTGAAAATGCTCCCCGCGCAACCGACGCGATGGGTGCTGAACCTTCCGCAGATCGAATTTGTGGCGAGTGCGGGAATCGGATTGATCGTGCAGTTGGCGCAGAAGCTCTCATCCACCGGGGGGAAGCTGGCAATCTGCGCAGCGCGGCCCGAGGTGGTCCACTTGTTCAATGGGGCGCCGCATTTCCTGCAGGCGGTGCCGGTCTACGCGGACCTCAATACGGCCGTGACCGATCTGGCTCCGCACTGAAGGGCGGAAACCGCGGTGGACCGCTCTGAGCGCGAGACGCGTCAGATCACGCCGCCGTGCGTGCGGTAGGGAGTGGCCAGGTCGGGCATGTCGAGGCCCCAGATCCGCTCCCAGATTTCCGGGATATGGCGGAGGCCTTCCGACACGAAGATGAGCTGGCGGGCTCGGATGTCGCGCGAGGACGAGTAGATCGGAACGACGCACCCGACTTCGAGCATCGTGGCGGCCAGCAACAGACAGGTCAGCAGCAGCTTCCGCATTGCGTCCTCCATGACCGCACAAGGAACCGTCGCTCGAACCGCCATCCATGCGGTCCTTGCGTGAGCAGACGTCCGCGGTCGATCGCCAAGATCGATTCTGGATCCGTCGCCGGCCGAATACTCAACAAGACGAACTCGCTTCGTCCGAGCCGCGCGGAAAGTCGATCGAGGAACGGACGATCATTCGGAAGCCGCGGCGGGTGCGGAAGATGCACTCGCCGCCGTCGTTTCCGAGGCGGGCGTTTCGTGATCCGAAGGTGGGGAAGCGGCTGCGCTTTTCGCAGCCCGTTCCGCGGCCGCTGCTTCTTCAAGCTGGCGAACGCGTTCTTCCATTTCTTTGCCCGGCTTGAACGTGACGACGAACTTCTCAGCCACGTCGACCCGTTCACCGGTTCGCGGGTTCCTGGCCTTGCGGGCCGCCCGCTTCTTCACCTCGAAGACCCCGAAGTTCCGAAGTTCAATCCGTCGCTCTTCGACAAGCGTATCCACGATGGCGTCGAACGTCTTCTGGACGATCTCTTTCGTCCGCAGTTGTGTCAGACCGATTTCGTCAGAAATGGTCTTCACGATCTCTTTCTTCGTCACGGTTCAACACTCCCGCGAGAGATGCCATCGGATCGACTTGCCGATCCTGCGATGCCCCCAGTTGACGACTCAACTGTAATGCCCCGCAGAATTTAGTGTCAAGTGGATAGGATGAGAACCTGTTCGCGAGGGGGCTGCCCCTGCCGAATTCCCGCTGCGGAAGATCAAGGATTGTCCCGTCGCTCACACGACGGCCGCCCGCAAAGTGCCTCCGCGCTCCGCAGAGACGATGCGGTCGACACATTCGTTATCGGTGCGACGATCGCCCCACACTCAATAAAATCGGCACGTTCGTCACATTTTTCCCATCTGATCGTGGGGAGTGTGAACTTCCGGATAGACGAAAGATTGCGGCCCGCAGGTGGGAATCGCCTGATTCTCCGGCGAACCGGTTCTGCAATTCCCCTTTTTCCAGCGACTTACGACGAGGCCCCTGCGGCATCCAGAATCCCTTGAGGTATGAACGGGGGCCAATACAAGGAAAGAACGGGTCCAAGGATACGTCATCACCAGCCACGCAGCGTGCCCCCTCAGTGCGAGCCCGCCAATCGGATTCGGGACTCTTCTTGCGGATCGGGCCGACCAGGAAGACCAGGCAAGTTGTGCGGGCTTTTCCTTCAGTGTTGCAGTGCTTCAGGCCGATAAAAGGAAGTGGCTCCTCAGGATGAGGATGTGTTTCCCTAGACGGCTTTGGCATCGCTCAAAGTCGCCTGCCGACGCTTGGCGTTGTACTCGACGACAGCCGTTGGTCGGACCGGAAGACGATCACGACGAGGCCCGGGATGGCATCGATCACCGAAAGCCATGTGGAAGGGATTCTTTCGGCCTGCACGCAGAATAGCGGGCCGATCTGCGAGTCTCTGAATCAATGTTTCGATATGAATTTGAGGCTCGGCGCGGGGGATTCGATTCCCTGGAGCGAGTCGGAGATCCCGGCCGAGTTCGATGGCCCGGGCATTGCCGCCATATTGGACGTGGGCGGCGAGAGCGTCGTCTGCCTTGTCCCCCTTTCACTCCCCATCCCGGACTGGTACACGAGTCCCAATGAGGGCCAGGCGAATCGACTTCAAACGCTGGCGATGGAATGGTCGCTCAGCATGCTCCCTCCCGATCTCGAGGCCGAGAGCTTTCGCACGGTCACGTGCAGCAACCTCAGGGCGGCACTGATCTCGGGCAGGCCGACCGAGTGGTCGGCGATGATGGTCTTCCCGGTGTTCTCCTCGCTCGCCGATTCGGGAGATCCGCCGGTCAGCAAAATCCTGATCGTCGTCCCGTTGACGGCGGCGGCGGTGCTGGCGGCCGAAGGGACGATTCCGACCGCGACTCCGCCGGACGGGACAGTGGAGGCCGCAGGGCTCGAAGAAGTCTTCGACGACGCGCCGGAAATGCCGGCCGACTATCGCCCTCGGCTGCTGTTGCCGATGCCGGTCACGATTTCCGTTCGCCTCGCCGACAAGAAAATCGAAATGGGGCAGCTCCTCAACATCGCTCCCGGAACGTTGATCACGTTCAACAAGTCTTGCGAAGACCTGCTCGACATGTACGTCAACAATCAGCGGTATTGCCGCGGCGAGGCGGTGAAGATCGGCGAAAAATTCGGCCTCAAGATCAATGAGGTCGCGACGGAAGACGTTCGCGAGTCGCACGTGATGTACTGAGTTCCAAAAGAAGAGCGTTCGGGCCGCCCATCCGTTGGGTTTCCGTCGGCGACGTTGTGCTCCGAACGTTTCATGACGCCGCGATCGCGGTGCCGTCAATCAGCAAGCAATTGCACCTCCTGGAGATCGATTCTACGATAGGTCGCATCAATCATCGCTGACTCGATCGTCCGGAGAATCGTCATGCCGTCATCCACTTCACTCTTCCGACATCCGGTGACGCGGCGGGATGTGCTGCAGGCGGGGTCGATCGGGCTGATGGGCCTGTCGATGGCCGATGTGGCGGCGATGCGAGCCCAGGCGGCGCCGGGTTCGACAGCGCCCAGGCCGAAAGCGGTCATCTTTCTGTTTCTGACGGGAGGGGCGTCGCAGCACGACACCTTTGACATGAAGCCGTATGGACCTCCCGAGTTCAAGGGAGAGTTCAATCCCATCGCGACCGCCACGCCGGGCATTGAGATCTGCGAGCACATGCCGATGCTCGCCCAGCGCAGCCAGGACTGGTCGCTCGTCCGGTCCCTCTCGCACAAGGACAACGGACACGACACCGGCACGTACCTGATGCTGACCGGCCGGTCCGAACTTCCCTCGTCGTTCCGCGCCAGCAAGCCGCAACCGATCGACTGGCCGTCGATCGCCGCGATTGCGGGATACGCCACGCCACGCCGCGGCAACCTTCCCCCCAGCGCCATCCTTCCGGAGAAGATCTACCACTCGAACACCGGAGTTTATTCCGGCCAGTTCGCGGGGATGCTGGGGACGCAGCACGAGCCGTGGCTGATCGAGGCGACCGACAAGCCGCACGCTTATCACTCTTACTCGGGGGCCTTTCCGCAATACCTGTTCGACCTCCATAAGGGGGAACTGAGCGACAAGGTCAACTGGCGGTTCGAAGTCCCCAATCTCTCGTTGCCCGAGGGAGTCTTCGACAACCGCTTCCAGAACCGGATGTCGATCCTTGACGTCATCGAGCAACAGCGCCGGCGTCTCGATGTGCAGGCCGAGAAGGCGGGCTACGATCGCTACCGCGAGTCGGCCATCTCGCTGATGAACGACCCGAAGGTGCGGCACGCGTTCGACGTCCGCAAGGCCGACCCCAAGACGCTGGAGAAGTACGGCGACAATTCGTTCGGCTGGTCGTGCCTGATGGCCCGGCGACTGGTCGAAGCGGGGGTCAACATGGTGCAGGTGAACCTCGGCAACTTCGGCAGCTGGGACCTGCATGGAAACAACTTCCCCTGCCTGAAGAACTTCCTCTTTCCGCCGACCGACCGGGCCGTCAGCGCGTTGATGGATGATCTGAAGGAGAGCGGCCTGTTCGACAGCACGATGCTGGTGATGGCGGGCGAGTTCGGCCGCACGCCGCGGATCACGCACATTGCGCAGAACATCTACAAGACGGCGGGCCGCGACCACTGGGGAGCGGTGCAGACGGCGTGGTTCGCCGGCGGCGGCGTGCAAGGGGGCAACGTCATCGGCGCGACCGACGCGACGGGGGCTTACCCGACGTCTGAAAAGCAGACCCCCGAGAGTTTCGCCGCGACGATTTACCACGCCCTCGGCATCCCGCACGGGGCATTGTGGTATGACATCATGCAGCGTCCCTATCACGTCTACATGGCCGACCCGATCGAGCGGCTGATGGCCTGAGACGGGCGCCGGCCGACCTTCGCTCAGCCTGATGAATCCCCCGCCTTCGTCTCATTTTCCGCAGACGACCGGCGGCTGCGGAACTCGTCGAGCCGGCGTTTGAATTCGGCTTCCGTACCCCGCTCGACTGGCTGGTAATACGTCCGGTCGACGCCCAGGTAATCCTGGGCCACCCAGCCCTCGGCCGAGTTGTGAGCGTACTGGTAGCCCTCGCCATGGCCGAGTCGCTTGGCTCCCTGGTAGTGGGGGTCGCGCAGGTGTTGCGGAACAGGCAGGACCGCGTGATTGCGGACGTCGTCCAGAGCCGCGTCGATGGCCATGTAGGCGGCGTTCGACTTGGGGGCCATTGCCACGTAGGTGACGGCCTGGGCCAGCGGGATGCGGCACTCGGGAAGCCCGACCATCTCAGTCGCCTGCGCGGCGGCGTTGGCGACCACCAGCGCCATCGGGTCCGCATTCCCGACATCCTCCGCGGCGGCAATCACGATCCGCCGGGCGAGAAATCGTGGATCTTCTCCGGCTTCGAGCATTCGCGCCAGCCAGTAGATCGCCGCGTCGGGGTCGCTCCCCCGCATGCTCTTGATGAAAGCGCTCGCCGCGTCGTAATGGTCGTCTCCGTCCGCGTCGTAGCGGATCGCTTTCTTCTGAATCGACTCCTGGGCGACATCCAGCGTGAGCACTCGTGGCGGTGCAGCTTCGGCCAGCGACAGGACGCCGATTTCGAGGGCGTTGAGCGCCCGGCGGGCGTCGCCGTCCGAGATGTCCGCAAGGAACTCCAATGCTTCGTCGGTTGCGGTGACGCTTTGCGAACCGAGACCGCGTTCGATGTCGGTCAGTGCCCGTCGCAGGAGCCCGATGATGTCGTCCGCGGTGAGCGGGCGGAACTCGAAGACCTGGCTGCGGCTGACGAGCGGAGCGACGAGCGAGAAGAACGGGTTGGCCGTCGTGGCGGCGATCAGCGTGATGACGCCCGACTCGACGTCCGGCAGCAGCACGTCCTGTTGGGCCTTGTTGAAGCGGTGAAGCTCATCGACGAAAAGGACCGTCCGCTGCCCGCTGCTGCGAAGCCCGTCGCGAGCGCGATCGAGCGCCTCGCGAAGTTCCTTCACTCCGCTGGCCGCCGCATTGAGGGATACGAACTTCTGTTTGGTGTGGCGGGCGATCAGCTCGGCCAGCGACGTTTTCCCCGTGCCGGGCGGGCCATAGAAGACAAGCGAGCTCAGGCGGTCGGCCTGCAGCATCCGCCGCAGCAGTTTTCCCTCGGCCAGAAAGTGCTGTTGTCCGGTGAACTCGGCGAGGGTGCGGGGCCGCATACGGGCGGCCAGAGGCATCGCCTGCCGCAGGTTGTCGGCCTCCTGGCGATCGAACAGGCCGGGCATGGATGCAGGGTGCGAAGAGGTGTGAAAAGGTATGAAGAAGTGCGAAGAGGCAGAGCAGCAGACCGTATGAAGTCAGCCGACGATGCTCCCGGCGCTCCGTTCCTGGCTCTTCACACCTTTTCGTACCTCTTCACACTCGTTCGCACCCGGTTTTCAAGAACCTCCGCCACTGCCGTCGCACTGCTTTTGTTCCGAACCCGTGTGAAACACGTGGGTGCCAAGCCTCCGGGTCGTGTGAGCCGACGAATCGGATATACACTCTGCCGAAGTGACCGGGCTCCCCGGGTTGTGATTGTAGGGTCGACAAAAATGTTGAGCGCGGGTCGCACAGGGAAGAGGCTACCTGCATCCTAGTGCGGTGTCAGTGACGCGACAAGCACCGGGCTCTGATTTCAACCCTCGCCATCCGAGATTGCTGACAGAACCGCCGCAGGGGGCGGATTTTGCGGTGAAAGAGCGAGTGTTCGCCTCAGCGTTTCACGAGATACAGCGCCGGTCCGCGCCACAGGATCCGCAGGTCCTCACTCGACCATTGCTCACGGCCGATGGATGGGTCGGCGACCGTGATCCGATCGTCTCCGACCGGTTCGTAGAGCAGCACCGAGTGCATGAGTCCGGGAGTCCAACCCCACTCATCCGAATAAATCGCGGGAGCTTGGCCCGACTTCGGAATCCCCACCGCGACGATCACCGGCCCGGGCAGTAGATCTCTCAATGGCTCCACCGAACCTTGAAACACGGCGACGTCATACGGCGTGCCGGCCGTCTTGAGTTTCAAGCCTCGGTACAGCCCCATCCAGGTCGTGCCGCGGCGTGTCAGGCAAAGATCGGCCATTTCGCGTTCGTTCGACTCAATTCCATAGTCCCGTAACAGTGTCACCGCCGCGGCGGCCGAACAAGAACTTTCAGACGTTTGAAGGCAGACGTCTCCCTGCCAGTTGTCATTGCAGAAAGGAGGCTGTCCGAGCAGAGGATGAACCGTCGCAAACACACCGATCGCGAGGATTGCCAGGCAGGGAATCGCACGTCGGATGGAATTCCCGGGCGTCGTCCGCCAGGCCAGGCCGGCGAGGAAGCCCGTTCCGGGAAGGACAGGATTCGAGAGCAGGACGAGGCTCGAAACCGGCAGCACCGCCGACCATGCCACCGCATCGCGTCCCAAGGCGAGGTAGGCGAAGATGCTCACCACAATAACCAGCGCAGCCGACTGGGCGACGCGCTGCGGCCGCCGTCCGATTCGAAGACCCAGCAAAAACGTTCCGAGCGAGAGAAGCGTCAGGACAAAACCCGCAACGATCAGATCGCTCATGCTCCCCTGCCCCGCCGGTTCCGGCGCTCTGGAGTTCTGCTAATCCGCACTGTCCGGCAGTTCGAGATCCTCGTCGAGTGCGAGTTGCTTCAACTTCTCGAGCGCCCGCTGCTCCAACTGTCGAATCCGCTCTTTGGTGACGCCCAATCGCCTCCCGACCTGCTCGCGGGTCTCGGCCTCTCCTTCGGTTCCCAGCCCGAAGCGATACATGATGATGGCCCGCTCGCGCGGATCGAGATGGTCGAGGGCGCTCACGAGCGCCTCGTGCTGGCGGCGGTTGGCCGACTCGCGCTGGCCGTCGACCGCACGGAGATCGCGCGACCTCTCCAGCACGTCGTCGCGGCCGGTGCGGAAGCGGTCCTGCAGCGTCAACTCGGCCGGCTGGCTGCGGGCGAACGACTTCATCACTGCCCACGTGCCGTAGGTCGAGAACTTGTTCCCCTTGCGGTAGTCGAAGCGTTCGATCGCCTGGATCAGCGCCATGTTGCCGTCGCTGACCATCTCGAAAAAATTCCCCCCCGGCTTGAGATGCCGCCGCGCGATCGAAACCACGAGGCGGAGGTTGCTGCGGATCAGGAAATTCTTGGTCTCGTGGGATTGCCGGAGGCACTCGTCCATCCGGTCGAGGAGCGATGCCCTGGGGCGGCGCGGGTCGATCTGGGCCTGCGCCTGGACGGCGAGGAACTTCAGGAAGTTGAACTTCCGGAAGTGCCACGCTTCCTCTTCCCGTCCCAGCACGGGGATGTTGTAGAGCGATGCGAGATACGCCGGCAGCCCCGGGGGCGGCTTTGTTTCCCCTTCGACTTCGCTGGGGACCGGCGGGTCGGCCAGCAGCGTCGACTCGGCCTCGGGGCGGTGGAACTCGTCACTGTCGACGAAGTCGATCGTCTGGTCCTTGAGCCGGCGGGCACGCTCTTCGGAGATCACCCGGTAAACGGTCGATTTGGTGCAATGATGCTGCCGGGCCAGCGCGTCTGCTGACACGCCGCGCCGGGCATTGCGATAGAGGTCGCGCCTCGCCTCTTCGGACATCGGGCCACGCCATGCCGGGAAGACCGCCGCATCGGGAAACCGGGTGTCGTGGCGGCGAATGGTGTAGCGGATCGTTTCGGGCGAGCGTCGGAACCGACGGGCCAGTCGCTCGGAAATCGCCGACATCGTCGCCCCGGCCCGCACCAGTCGGCGGGCCCGGCGCACGATCCGCTCGTACTCCTCCTCGGCCAGTTGACGGAAGGCCGCCCCGCGCCGGACGTCCTGCGGGCGGGCCTCGGCAAACCGGGCGACGGCGGACTCCAGAAAACCGAGACGGATTCGTCCGTCAACGACAAACCACCGGCTCACCAGGCCGCGATCGCGCCATCGCTGCACCGTCTTCTCGGAGACGTTGAATCGCGTCTGCACCTCTTCCAGGCTCAGCACGCGCTCTCCCGCGAGTTCGACGGGCAGCCGCACGCTGGCCGACAGGTCCTCGACGAAGCACCGCAAATCGTGCAGCGCCTCGTCCCCCGTGACGATCATGTCGGGATAGAGATCGGTCCGGTAAGACGTGATTTCCTCGCAGAGATCACGATAGTAATAGGTCTCTTCCGACTCGAGCGTCGGGATGAGTTGTTCGGTGCGGGCGATCTGGGTGAGTCGCACGTCGCGCGGCGCGTACTTCACCTGCTGTTCGGCCAGTTGGCGAAGGGCAGGGTTGCGATAACGCGGCATGACGAGAGAGACGGAAACGGCTGTTCGTGGGATAGCCTTCCAGGCTGTTATTGTGGCACGACATTCCATGTCGTGAATTCGCGGGGAGCGGTTCGAAAACCACTCTCATCGGAATCGATTCGCACGACGAGTTTCATTGGTTCGCCTTGCGGCTTCACGAGACGGAGACTCGTGCCACCATTAACGCCTGGAAGGCTGGCTCACAGGGCTACTTCGACTCCCGCAGCCGCGTCCCGATGAAGAAGACGATCGCGGCGATGGTCAGACAGGCGGGCATCACGATGAGTGGAATGCCGAACTCGATCTGCCAGAAGCTGAGCATCGGCAGAAAGACCAGCGCGGCGAACTGCATCAACATTCCAAGGCGGTGAAGCATGGCGGGCGAGGGACGGATACGGCTCAAGAACTCAGGAAGGTCTTCCATCATAATCAGGTGGCTCCCCTCGGGTTGAATGAAACCGGGAAAAGCCGTCCGTCCGTCGCATTCGGCGACAGCAAAGTCGCCGCATCATCTCCAGCCGACTCAGCCGCAATCGAGCTTTCACCAGGCCGCGACCGCTCGCGACGAGAATGCGCTCGACGAACGGTCGAGCGAGCGGTCAACGTGGTTTGCGCGGAATGGAATTGAATCTGGCTGACACGAATGGTCGAGCTTTGATATGATTCAGTGGTGGACCCTCCTGCCGACGCTGACGATTCTGCCAAATGTCCCGCTGATCCTGCCGCCCTTCTCTTCCCTGCCGCGGTGCCTCCCATGTCGCTCCTCACCCGCTGTGATGGCGTCACACGTCGCGATTGTCTCAAGTTCGGACTTGGCGGTTTTCTCGGGGCGGGACTGGCCGACCTGCTGTCGCTCACTGGCAAGGCGCAGGCCGAGAATTCGACATCGACGGGCGGCGCCCCGCAGGCACGGAGCGTGATTCTCTTCTGGCTCGACGGCGGGCCGACACACTACGAGACGTTCGACCCCAAGCCCGACGCTCCGAAGGAAATCCGCGGGGAGTTCAACCCCATCGCCACGAAGGTTCCGGGGCTCTTCTTCTCGGAATACATGGTCAAGTCGGCGGCCATCGCCGACAAGTTCGCGACGATCCGCAGCATCCGGCACGACCAGGGGAACCACGGCGCCGGCAACCACTACATGATGACCGGGGCTCCGCCGCGGATTCCGGTCGGTTGCGGGGCGTTCGTCAGCTTCCATCCCAGCATGGGATCGGTCACGGCCTACGAGCGCGGCGCCAAGGCAGGCCTGCCGGCCTACTTCTCCATGCCGTCGATGTCGCGGTCGGGCGGGCCGAACTTTCTGGGAGCCCAGTACGCCCCGTTTGTCGTCTCGGACAATCCGAACAAGGAAGGGTTCCGCGTGCGGGACGTCGCCCTTCCGCGCGAGTTGGCCAGCGATCGCTTCGGTCGCCGCACGAACATCCGGGTGCAGGTCGACCGACTTCCGCGTTTCGATGAGAAGGCGGCGGCCGACCCGGTCAAATCCCTCGACGAGTACTACACGCAAGGGATGGATCTGATCACGTCGCCGGAGGCGCAGCGGGCCTTCGACATCCACAGCGAGCCGGCCGAGCTTCGCGACCGCTACGGCCGCAACCCGGCCGGCCAGCGGGCGCTGCTGGCGCGTCGGCTGGTCGAAGCCGGGGTCCCGTTCATCACCTGTTACGAGGGGGGGTGGGATCACCACACGAACGTCTTCAGCAGCTGCCGCAAGCGGCTTCCCGAGACCGACACGGCCTGGGCGACCCTCATTGAAGACCTCGAGCAGCGCGGGCTGCTCGATTCGACGCTCGTCGTCATGCTGGGAGAATTCGGCCGCACACCCAAGGTGAACGCGAGGGGCGGCCGCGACCATTGGTCGAACGCCATGTCCGTTGTCATGGCGGGGGCCGGCATTCCCGGCGGAACCGTCGTCGGAGCGACCGACCGTCAAGGATATTCGGCCGTCGATCGCGTCCGCTCGCCCGAGAACTTCGTCTCGACGATCTACCGCAAGCTCGGCATCGACCCCGACAAGATCCTCTACTCCCCGCAAGGCCGCCCCACGCACCTCGTCAGCGATCCGACGCCGATTGCTGAACTGATGGGTTGAACCAGGGAGTTCGGCCGCTCACCGCCGATCTCTCTGGTCGCGTCAAGGGATTGGGTCGCGCGAAGAGATTGAAAAGTGTCGACGGAACATTGAGAATCAGCGCTTCGCACCCTCGATGCCGATCGTGCCTCGAGGCAATCGAACTCCGACCCATGGTTTCCGTCTCAACCTCAGCCCCCTGGTTTGATGCCAATCTCTCCGCTTCGCTCGTTTTGTCTTGTGATCCTGCTGGCGAGTGCAGTATCGGCTGCTCCGCCGGTCGTCTCGTCGATTTTTCCGTCGGGAGGCCAGCGAGGTCAGACGGTTCAGGTCGGCGTGACCGGGAATGCGGGGACGCCGCCGGCGGCGGTGTGGTGCAGTCGGCCGGAGATCAAAATCGAGCCTGACAAGGACGCGGGGAAGTACACCGTTCAGGTTCCCGCCGATGCCGCACCGGGCGTGGCCTGGCTGAGGTGGCACAATGCCGAGGGTTCGTCGGCGCTGCGGGCCTTCGTGGTGGGGACGCTGCCGGAAGTGCTCGAAAAGGAACCGAACAACGAACTGACGCAGGCAACGGCGGTCGATCTGCCGCGCGTTGCCAATGGCGTGCTGAACAAGTCGGGCGAGGTCGATGTCTATGCCGTGACGCTGAAGAAGGGGGAGACCCTCGTGGCGGCTCTCGACGCCAACCGCACTCTGGGGTCTCCGATGGACGGAGTGCTGCAGAGTGTCTCGGCGAAGGGCTTTGTCCTGGAACAGAACGATGACGGCCCCGGCTACGATCCGCTGGCGGTGTGCGTCGCACCGGCCGACGGCACTTATTATGTCCGGGTCTTCGCCTTCCCGACCGAGCCCAATACCAGCGTCGCGCTGCACGGCGGACCAGATTATGTCTATCGCCTCACACTCTCCGCGGGCCCGTATGCGTCGTATTCCAGGCCACTGGCACTGCAGCGGAACGTGGCGACCCCCGTTCGCCTCTCGGGTTGGAACTTCGCGGCGCCGCTGGAACTCCCCGTGACGGCCTCGACCGGTGACACGTTCATCATTCAACATGACGCCCTGACGAACACGTTGTCAGTCCCTGTCGTCGAACATCCGTCGCTCTTGGAGGCCGAACCGGCGACTGCGGCCGCCCCGATGAAGATCGCCGTTCCCACCACCGTGACCGGCGTGATCGGAATGCCCCGGGAGCGGGACGTCTACTCCTTTACGGCCACGAAGGGCCAGCGGATTGTCTTCAACAGCGATGCGCGGCCGATCGGCTCGCTCCTGGACCCGTTCCTGGCAATCACCGACGCCTCCGGAAAAACGCTGGTGGAGAACGATGACACGCCGAAGTCGCTTCCGGACGCCGAGATCACCTGGGCGGCGCCGGCCGACGGCGAATACCGCGTAATGATTCGCGACCTGTATGACGACGGCGGTCCGCGGTACTTCTACCGCCTGACGGTCGAGCTCGAGCGGGAGATGTTTGCGCTGACCGTCGCCGCGGACCAGTTCACGCTGCCGAAGGACAAGCCGCTCGAGATTCCGGTGACGGTCGAGCGGACCGGCGGCTTCGGTCATGAGATTGACATTACGCTGGCCGGCCTGCCGGAAGGTTTGAACTGTGCGGCGGTGAAATCGATGCCGACCGGCGATTCCTCCAAGGCGGTGAAACTGGTCATTGAGCGCAAGACGGGTGACGCGGCCAAAGCGCTTCCTGACGGGGCGATGATTCGAATCGTGGGCGAGACCAGCAAGCCACAGCCCTTCACTCGCACCGCCGCGGGACCGATGGCGGGACGGAAGACGACGACCTCCGACCTCTGGCTGACAATCGTCCCTCCCGGTTGAGGCACCCTTCCTCCGTGAGTCGATCAACCGGGCGAGTCGTCGAGCTTGGCGATCCGGCGGGTCAACGCTAAAACCAACACTGGCATTGTCCAGAGGCGCGGAGTAGACTTCGCTAAGCAAGTCCGTAGAAGAGCAGAATCAACCTGGGTCCCGCTGCGGGGCCTTGCTCGGCAAGAGTTCACCGCGAGGAGTTTTCATCGGTGCAAGTGGCCATCACCTGCCGACACGGCAATCTCCGGGACGAAGTGCAGGCTCAATTGAAGAAGAAGGCAGAAAAGCTGCTGACTTACTTTGAGCGGGTGACGCACATCCAGGTGACCGTCGACTTCGGTAAGGACGACGTCGGGGTGGAAATCCTTGTGGACGCCGAACATCGGCATGATTTTGTCGGCCAGGAAAAGAAGGCTGATGTGCTGACGGCGTTCGACGCCGCCTTTCACAAGGTGGAACAGCAGATCAAGAAGTATAAGGAAAAGGTTCAGGACCATCGCCGTGACGTCCCGATCGGCGATCTGACCAAAGGCGCGGCCGACACGGTGGAGTCCTAGGTCGCTCGCCGCCATCAGCCATCGCCTCCGGGCGGGACCGTGACCCTCATCGACGTTGCCGTATCGAGTCGAATCCCCTCTGGCAGAACAGTTCCGGCAGTTCTTTTGATGTGAGCTCGTGACGCGCGGCTGCTGATGTATCGCCCGAATTCCCGGGTTTCCGCTGCGTCGCGAAAGGAGCAGAGTGCATGAAGTTGACGGATTTCGTCGTTTCGGACGCGATCCTCCCGGATCTCCAGGTGTCCACCAAAGAGCAGGCCATCCGTGCGATGGTCGGCAGCCTTAAGAACGCCGGCCGCATCCGTGCCGAGGATGAAGAGAGCATTGTCGCGGCCATCATGAAGCGGGAAGAGCTGGGTTCGACCGGCATCGGCAACGGGGTGGCCGTCCCGCACACCAAGCACCCATCGGTCGACAAGCTCATCGCCACGGTCGCCCTGTCAAAGGAAGGCGTCGACTTCGCCAGCCTCGACGGGGACGCGGTCTTTATCATGTTCCTGCTGGTGTCGCCTCCCGATCGTCCGGGAGATCACCTCCGCGGTCTTGAGAACATCTCGCGACATTTGCGAAACCAGAATTTCTGCAGCTTCCTGAAGCAGAGCAAGACCCGGGAAGGCGTGGTCGAACTGCTGCAGGAAGCCGACAACAACCAGCTTTCGTAATTTTTGCATCGATTGGAAACTGACAGCCGTTCGCCTGCCGCATCCGGCAGTTCGATCCACCTCTCTTCCCGTCGTTCGACCGTCATTCGTCAATCGTCTGTGTTCCCGCAGCCCGGGCCCGAGCGGGCCCACCCGGAATGGGTTCAGTCCCTGAGTTCGCTCGCCAGGGAAAGCTCTCCGGGTCGTTCGCCTGTGACTGCCGGACGACCGCCGATTTGACTCCCTTCCGCGATCGAAATTCATTTTGTGACCACGAGCGTCATGACCGATCCCGTCCGCCGCACCGTGACTGTCGATCTGGAGAACGGGTTGCACCTCGTTCCCTGCTCGCAGATCGCGCAAGCCGCGCGGCGTCATGACGGCGAGGTCCGGGTCCGCAATGGACAGAAAGCCGCCGACGCCAAGAACGTCCTTGATCTGATGACATTGAGGGCCGAGTTTGGAACCCAGCTCGAGATCGAGGCGAACGGAGCCTCCGCGAACGAAGTGATTGAGGTCATCGTCCAGTTGTTCCAGTCGAAGTTTGAAGGTCGCGAGCCCGCAACGACCTGACCGGCCGCCAGCAATGGGCCTGGTTTCCGGGGGGGAAGCTGCCAGGCACCAGGAAATCCTCGCTTGGCTTAGCGGAGCGCCCGGACGGGCCTCGCGGGCGTGTTCCTGCTCACTGACGCTTCCCCCAACCCCGTTTTCCCTCATGATCGTCCGACGCGGGATCGCGGTTTCACCCGGTGTGGCGATTGGCCCCGCCCTCATCCTGGGCGTGGAAGACTTTCGCATTCCCCGGCAGTTCGTCAAGAAGGACGCCGTCGAGACGGAAGTCGCCCGGTTTCAAGCCGCGCTTGCGACGACGTGCGAAGAGATCGCCGAGAACGAACGGCTCGCCGCGCAGCAGCTCGGCGCACAGTATGCGGCGATCTTCAACGCCCATCTTCAGATGATCCGCGACCCCAACCTGGTCGAGGAGATCCAGGGGCTCATCCGCGACAAGCACCATTCGTCCGAAGCCGCTTCGAGCAAGATCCTGCGGCGATACGCCAAGGTCTTCCAGAATCTCGGCAACGAATACTTTGCCGAGCGCGCGGCCGATATCTTCGACATCGAAAAGCGATTGTTGCGGCACCTCCTCGGCAAAAAGCGGGAAGCCATCGCCGACCTCACCGAGCCGGTGCTCGTGCTGGCCGCCAATCTGACGCCCAGCGAAACCGCCGGGCTCAACCGCGAGTTCGTCCGCGGCTTCGCGACCGAAACCGGCGGCCACACCAGCCACACGGCCATCCTGGCCGGGGCGCTCGAAATCCCGGCCATCGTCGGCGTCGGACCGTTCCTGTCGGACATCAACGGCGGCGAAACCATCATCATCGATGGCAATAGCGGCGAGATCGTCATCGCCCCGGACGAGCCGACGCTGGCGCGGTACCGCAACTCCGAAAAAGAGTTCAAGTCCCACGCCGCGAAGCTCGAATCGCTCCATACGCTCGATGCGGTGACCGCCGACGGCGTCCGTATCCAGCTCTTCGGCAACATCGAGTTTCCGGAAGAGGTCGCCCACTGCCTCGAACGCGGCGCCGACGGCGTCGGCCTCTACCGCACCGAGTTTCTCTACCTCGGCCGCGAAACCGAGCCGGACGAGGAAGCGCAGTTCGAAGCCTATTCGCGCGTCATCAGCTCGATGCAGGAGCGTCCGGTCGTCATCCGCACGCTGGACCTGGGGGCCGACAAGCTTCCCGGCGCGTCGACCCGCTCGGGGATGGAAAGCCACAATCCGATGCTGGGCCTCCGCAGCATCCGCGTCAGCCTGCAGAACCTGCCGCTGTTCAAGACGCAGCTGCGGGCCATCCTGCGGGCGTCGGTCCACGGGAACGTCCGCATCATGTTCCCGCTCGTCTCTTCGCTGATGGAGCTGCGGCAGGCGAAGATGATCGTCAGCGACGTCGTTGAAGATCTCGAGGAGGCCGGGATTCCCTACGCTCGCAAAGTGCCGATCGGCATGATGGTGGAAGTGCCGTCGGCCGCTCTCCTCGCCGAGGAATTCGCCCGGGAGGTCGATTTCTTCTCGATCGGGACGAACGACCTCATCCAGTACACGCTGGCGGTCGACCGCGGCGACCCCGCCGTGGCGAAACTCTACAGCTCGGGCGATCCGGCCCTGCTGCGGCTCATCGCTCACGTCATCGATGCGGCCCGCAAGTACGACATCCCGGTGAGCGTCTGCGGGCAGATGAGCTCGGACCCGAAGTTCACAGCGCTGCTGCTGGGAATGGGGTTGCGGGCGCTGAGCGTCACCCCGCACGCCATTCCCGAGATCAAGCAGGCGATCCGCGCCTTGAAGATTCCGCAGGCCGAGGAAATCGCGGCGCGGGCGTCGACCCTCGAAGTCTCGCGCGACATCGAGAATTACCTGCGCGGCGAACTCAAGAAGACCTGCCCCGAACTCGTCCATTGACGCCGCGAACGGATGACGCCGCGAACGGACTGCCCGCGTCGACGGGCCTTCGCGTCCCCGACTCCCGCGGGCTTCTGCTCTTCACGATGGACGTCATCGTGAGCGCAAAAAAAACGCCGCCCCGCTTGGTTGCGGGGCGGCGAATGAGTCTGGGCGCCGGAGATTCAGATCGCATCGTGTCAGTTCGGCTGGCTGCGGGGGCCGCCCGCGTTCCGCGGCGTCGCGACGCCTTCACGGCCCGCCGGGGCGCGGCCGGTGCCCGACGTCTGGCGGATCGACCTGTCGGACTTCGTGCCGCCCGAGGTCGTGTTCTGCGTGTAGTTGTCGACGCGGTACTCTTCCTTGATCTGCTCAAACGTCTTGGCGACGAGTTCCTGCGTCTTCTCTTCCTTCACCTGGTTGTAGAGCTCTTCACGCACTTCGGTGATGTCGGTGATGAGGGGCTTCGTCTGGCCCTTGCACATGATGATCGCGAACTTCTTGTTGTCCGGGGTTCCGATCTCGATGATGCCCGAGACTTCGTTCGGCTTGAGGCGGAACGCGCGCTCTTCGAGGTTGAGGTTGCCCGAGTACCGCGGAATGGCCGGGACGTCGCCGTCCAGGGCGCGGCTGGTCGGCTCGACCGAGTGCTTGCGGGCGATGGCGCCGAACTCGTTCAGGTCGAGGGTGCCTTCCTTCTGGGCCGCTTCGATCAGCTTGTAGACTTCGTTCGCCCGGCGCGGATTGTCGCACATGATCATCTTGCATTCGACGCGCGGGCCGTAGTTCCGGATGAAGGCCTTCTGCAGCTCTTCCTCGGTGATCTTGGCTTCGGGGCCGGCGAGCTTCTTGAGCGCCAGCATCGGCCAGATCACGTCGCGGGCGTACTGCTCCTTCGTGATGTTCCGCTCGGCCTTGAGCATCTGCAGCCAGGCCTGCGAGTCGAGGTTGAACCGCTTGGCGATCTTGTCGATTTCGGCGACCACTTCGGTCTGTTTCACTTCGACGCCACGGTCGGCGCAGGCGACTTCGATCAGGGCCCGGTTGATCAGCTTGTCGAGAGCCTCGGCGCCGTACCGCTCGATGCATTCGCGGGCGACCATCTCGCGGGTGATCACGAGGTTGCCCACCTTGGCCATCGCCGTGTCGCCCGCTTCGTTGGCTTTGGCGCCCTTCGCCGGACCCCTGACCGTCGCGGTTCCCTCGGCTTCGACGGCCGCACCCGGCTTGGCGCGGAAGACCTGGATGGCCACTCCCGCGACCAGAACGGCCAGTGCGGTTCCGCCAACCGCCAGAACAATCCGCTGACGCGAGCGAGCGCCCGCGGGGTTCGAGTGCATCCCTTCACTCATGACTCAGGGTCTCCGCAACAGACGTGGAATAACGGGTCTCTCGGCGCCTCTGCCTCAAGAGGCGCGGTCTTATAGAGAGGTTGGAAAAACCGGTCAACCCCGCTTTGGAGAACCGGCCTCCGAGTTTCCGATGGTTTTCAATGAGGACGGCGGAGTCCGCGGGCATGCAGGAACGCACTCCCGCAGACGTTCCAATGCCGATCCGACCATCCACTGCGGTCGAAACGTCTCTCGTCTCCAAGAGCACTTTCAACCGGAGGTGTCGTTCGCCGTCGAACCATCGTCGACAGCTCGCCAAAGGCGAAAGGGTCGTCGCCGCTCCCGTTGTTACATCGGTACGACCACGACCACCGATTCGCCGTCGCGCGAATTCGTCGAAGACATCAGACGGCCAGACGCGGCCCGGACGGCGCCGCCGCGCCTGGCTCGCTCGGCTCGGATGGTCCCGAGGCTCTGAGTTCCTCGCGGACTTCCATGAGGATCCGTCCGAGCCGGTTCTGGCCCTCGCCGCGGCATTCGCCCCAGAACGTATCGCCCCAGCTGTTTGCTTCGACAAGCCGCGCCTCGCCTGTGGCGACGAGCATCGCGGCGAGATCGGCGTGGGTGCGGAACTTGAGCCGCACGAGGTCGCGCATGACGCCGACCCGGATCTCTTCCCAATCGAACCGGACCGTCACCGTGCGGGCCAGACGCTTGGCCTGTCCCGGAGTCGCCGCGGTGCGGACCATCTCCTTCTCTGATCGGTGGAGGCACTTCGCGGCCTGGTACGCGTGCTCGACCGACGCGTAGCGCGTTCCCTCATACACAACCTCGGCGGGCCAGAAGTTGGACAAGAAGCGGTAGGTGCCCCGGAACGAATCAATGAGGTTGGTATGGATGAGCTGGGCCACGGCAATCTCCTCGATGGTCCGGATGGCAACAGCCGCCGGAGACAGAGAAGAGACGCGCGAGAGGACCGCGCGGTTCGCTCGCACGCCGAATCCCGCCTGAAACGCTGTCCCCGAGAAGGGAACGGCTTTCACTGCAAAGCGGACTCCGAGCAGCGAGAGTGGGGCAATCCGGCGGTTGACGTCGCTACATGTCCGCGCTAAATTCGCGTCATGAACGACTCGTCAGGATCCGCAGGTCGACGTCGCCGGTTCGATTCGGTCGAACAGGAGGCTTACCTCCAGCTGTGGCGCACCTACGACCGCCTCAAGGCCCTCGAGGACGAGTTGTTCAGCGCGTTCGATCTTTCCGCGCAGCAGTACAACGCGTTGCGGTTGCTGAGGGCGGTGTCGCCGGGGACGCTTCCGGTCAACGCTCTGGGCGAGCGGTTGATTTCGCGGGCCCCCGACATGACGCGGCTCCTCGACCGCCTCGAAGCCCGCGGGCTGGTGCAGCGGGCGCGGCGGACCGACAACCGCCGCGTGGTCGAAGTCGGCATCACGGCCGGCGGAATCGAACTTCTCGACCAGCTGGCGGAACCGGTGCGGGATTGCCACCGCCGGCAACTCGGACATCTCTCCGATCAGAGCCTGCGCGGGCTGATCGAACTCCTGGAGGCGTCCCGCGCCCCGCACGAAACGCCGGACGGTCCGTGGAAGACGGCGACCTGACTTGAAGTGATCGCCATCGTGCAGTGCGGCGAACGGACAGCGGCCTGCGAGGGACTTCAACGGCCACGTGACGATCTGGCCACTTCATCCCTCCGGCGTAGAACGCGGGAGTCCGCCCACTCACGCGCCCCATGATGCGAACGATGCGCCGGAGGCAGTTCAGCCCCTTCACACTTCTTCATACCTCTTCGCACCCCTGCCCCTCATTCCGGCAGCGGCTTGCCGCGCGTCTCCGGGGCGAACCAGATGATGATCATGCCGACGACGTAGATCATGCTCATTGCGGTGCAGGCCATCGGGAAGCCGGCGTGAATGGTGAATCCTCCGATGGTCAGATCGTCTTTGAAGAGTCGGATGAGGTTGCCGACCTGGATCGCTCCGACCGCGGCAATGACGCGGCCGAAGTTGAACGCAAACCCCTGCCCGGTCGCACGGACGCTCGTCCGGAACAGTTCCGGCAGGTAGAGGGGCAGCCATCCGTAGAACGACGCGGTCGTCGCTCCGCCGACAAAAACGGAGATCAGCACGTTGTTCGTATAACTGGTATTGGAGAGGAAGAACCAGAGCGAGGACGCGAGCGACAGCAGGCACAACACAAAATAGGCCGAACGGCGGCCGAGCTTGTCCCCCAGCAGCGCCCCGGCCATCGTCCCGAGGATCGCGCCGATGGCTGCAAGGATCTGCGTCATGGCGCGGGCCGAACTCTGGTAGGTCGCCGCCTGCACGGCCGTCATGTTTTCCCTGGCAGCGTCTTTATTGGCCAGGTCACTCACCCACGGAACGGCATTCTGGAACGACGCCCAGGTGCCGAGCAGCGCCACGCCACTCAGGCACGCGGCCAGCAGCATTCGCCGCATCGTCGGACCGTAGCCGTGCGAAGGGTCCGTCACGGTGTGGGCGGAACGCTGCAGGTACTTCGCAACCGGATACGAATAACCGACAAGTGCAACCAGAGTGCCGGCGACCGTTCCGGCCACTCGCATCCAGAGAGGGAACGGCTCGACCCAGATGTAGACCATGCCGATCGGACCGAGCGTGCCGATGAGCACCGCGATCAGGTCCCGCGTGGCCCAGGCCGAGGTCGCCCCCTGTTCCTTCGCGTGCAGCCACTTCTGCGATTCAGGGACGAACAGTCGAATGAAGAACGTGAGGAGCGCGGGGACCGCCCCGATCATCATCAGCAGCCGCCAGGCCGAGTTGTCCTGGCCCATCAGATAGGTCATCGTCGCTTCCGACGTTCCCATCGAGGTCAGCCACCCTCGCAGCGTCTCCAGGGCGACTCCGAGACTCAACCCGATCAAGGCGATGAGCAGGAACCCGACATTCGACGCCGCCCCGATCAACCCTGCCAGCACGCCGCGGGAGCGGTTTGGCCAAAGTTCCATGACCAGCGACACGCCGAGCGACCACTCGCCCCCCATTCCCAGGGCGGCGACGAAGCGGAACACGAAGATCTCGTTCGGGCTCCGGGCGAACCCGCACAACCCCATGAACAGCGTGTAGGTCAGCACGCTCAACGTCATGGAACGGACGCGGCCGATACGGTCCCCGAGCCAGCCGAACAGCACTCCGCCCGTCGCGGCGCCGATCAGGAACGCGGCGGTGATGACGCTGTTCCAAAACTTCCAGTCATCGGAGTCCTTGCCGACCTTCTCCAGAAGCTCCATGAGCGCCGGACGGGAAACGAGAGGGAACAGCCCCATTTCGAACCCGTCGAACATCCAACCGAGGAAGGCGGCGGCAAGGGCCATCCACTGGCCGCGGCGGGAAGCAGGAGGCGAAGCGGGCGCAGCCGGGGCGTTCATCGAGGCAAGTCCTGGCGAGGGAGTTCCGGGCAGGCAGCGGCCAGACGAGTGGAACGGGCGCGGCGTCCGCCGCCTTCATCCGCCATCGACCACTGATGCGACCAGCTTAGGCCAAGCCGCCGTCAAATGCGACCAACCCCCCCCGCATCGAACCGGGGAGAACAGAAAATCGGAGCGAGATCGCCGGCAGGCCCTGACGCAAGGCGCCGTCAGTCCAATTGATTGTCACTGACCGCAATGCCGTCGCGGCGGTCGAGCACCCGGCCAAAAACCGTGGGATCCATGATGTAATTGAGCATCTTGACCCGGCCGTCGCAGAACGCGAAATTCGGACCGGCGACGTGGGCCGACCCCCAATGGCGGTTCCGGTTGATGTCCATCGAATCGATCGTCGAGTTGTTCATTGCGGTTCCGTACCGCAGGAAATGCCATGGATAGCGGGCGTCGAAGGCGTCCCCATCGGCATATTGAGGCGGGCTGCTGAGATTGAACTGCGTCGAGGGTCCCCCCTGTTCCCCCTGGTGCATTTTCTCGACGTACTTCTCGCCGATCAGCACGGTATTCGTCTTGCCGTCGGCGTTCTCCAGGGCCGTGACCGTCAGACGCCCCTTCCAGGTCCAGGTTTCGCCGTTCGTGTTGACCGAACTGCGCTGGGTGATCTCTCCCGGGATGAAGATCCCGTTCGGCAGCTGATTCATCCAGGCGAACAGGCAGGACGACTGCCCCATGGTGAGGGCGCAGTCGGGACCGGTGTTGCCGGCGTAGTCGATGCACCCTCCAGGAGGTACCGCCGTCCCCGCAGCGAAATCGAGCGTCTTCGGAACCCCCGTCGCCGGCGTCGTCTGCCGCATCGCCGTCCGGCGGCTTGGACAGAAGTACGTCGGCACGGTGATGGATTTCACTTCCGATCCCTTCGTGACTCCCCACGGGGCATTACTCGGATTGGTGGTGGAGTAGGTGGGCATGTCCAGATAGGGCAGGATCAGGGCCGTCCACGCATGGCCATCGAGCTTGTTTCCGCCTGTGTCGATCCCGACATACGCCGGGGGAAACATTTTCCGCGCGTCCGATTCGGTGAAGTTCACGATGGCCAGCGCGATCTGCCGCATATTGTTCTGGCAGGCGGTGCGGCGGGCCGTCTCACGGGCGTACTGCACGGCCGGCAGCAGCATGGCGATCAGAATGCCGATGATCGCAATGACGACGAGCAGCTCGATGATCGTGAAGCCGGGGCGTTTCGAGAATCGACGACGGCGTGCGGGCGTGCGGTTCATGAAGGACGATTCCCGAAAGAAGGGCAGCGGGACGGCGCAATGGAAGGAAACCGGCGGCTCGGGCGGTCGGCACGCGATCCGTCGGAAGTAATCCACTGGAAACGTCGACGCTCGTGCCGAATGGTCTGCGTTTTTCCCGCACGGTAGCCGCAGCGGCCACAACAAGGAAAGGACTTGAGGAAACCGCTGATGGAGGTGAGCGGTGGAATCGAACGGAAGAACGGACACGAGCACAAAGAGACAACCGAACGGTTGAACTCCCTGGCGATTGTATGCCCGTCCCTGAACGCTTCCTAGTCCGGACGGGTCATCACCGGGGCGAGATCGCTTCCTCAAGAATCGCGATGACGATTTTCACCTCGGTGTTCGCCCTCTGAACTCTCAGGGTTCGTGAACGAACAACTCGGGATGGCTTCGCAGGTAGGGGACGAATCCGTCGAAGCCCTCTTCGTCGTCTGCCTTCCAGTAGCGGCGATTCAGGGCTTCTTCGTCCTTCCATTTCCATAAGGTCGATTCATCTCCATACCAGCGTTCCTTGAAGTCCGCAGGCCGGCCATACTCTCGGGCATAAAACGCGATGGCATCCTGAAGGACGTCCGCCCGCTGATTCAGCCCCAGGACTCTCAGGGCCGCGAGGGTCTCCTGGGCATACGCCCCCGTGGAGTTGGAGAAGAACTGATAGAACCCTCCATTGGGCACTTCGAAGTCGATTCCCGAAATGTGCCAGGCCATCAGGAGACCAGGCGGGTAGTCCTTCAGCGCCGTGTCCCAGCCGGAACTGCCGACTTCCTGGAGGTTGTCGATCATGTAATCGACGCAAAGGGTGTAAAGGTCGTCGTCCTTCGTTTCGTCGAGGACCGCTCGTGTCAGTGCCGTCGGTGTCGTTCGATTATAGCGTCCCATATAGCGTCTCAGGCTCAGTCGATTGATTGGCGTCTCGTCCTCATGAACGATCGCCTTCGGTTCCGCTTCGGCGAGGCATCCGACGCTGCCGAGCGCCGCAACGATGCTGAGCAGAGCCCGCCGCCGCCACGGCCTCCACGCGAGCGGGAACCAATCACCCTTCGTCGCATTCATCACAACGTCCACGATGACGACAGGCCGGGAGCGGACTCTATTTCGACGCCGACTCCACCTTCTTCAGTGTCGTCAGATACTCGACGACGTCGACCAGGTCCTGCTGCGTGAGCAGCTTCTGCACGTCGGCCGGCATCAGCGAGATCGGCTGCTTCGCCATCTCTTCAATCTCGTCCCGCTTGAACGTCCGCACGAGCGCCTCGTTGTTCTTGATCGTCACTTCCTCGGGCGTCTGGCTGACGAGGATGCCCGTGACCGTCGTCCCGTTCGTCAGCGACAGGGCCCACGTCTCGTAGTTGTGGCTGATGCCGGCGCTGGGGAACAGGATCGATTCGTGTAGGGCGGCCTTCGCAAGCTTCGAGCCAATCTCCGAGAGGTTCGGCCCGACTTCCTTGCCCACGCCGTTCACCACGTGGCACTTGGCGCACGTCGCCTCGGTGTTGAACAGCACCCGCCCCTTTTGAGCATTGCCCGCCAGCTTCGCCAACTCGGGAATCGACGGCAGCGGCTGGTTGTTCTTCGTCGGCGGAAGCGGGAAGAGCTTGACCGCTTCGTTGCGGATCTCGGGCCACGGAGCGTTCAGCAGCCCGGCCGCGGCCGACTGCGCGAGGTTGGCTTCGAGCTTCT
The DNA here is from genome assembly GCA_020850695.1 of Planctomycetaceae bacterium. Taxonomy (GTDB): domain Bacteria; phylum Planctomycetota; class Planctomycetia; order Planctomycetales; family Planctomycetaceae; genus JADZEF01. The sequence continues at coordinate 47,490 of JADZEF010000234.1, forward strand.
TCTCGCGCGCCAGCTTCAGCACCATCTCGGCCCCGTTCTTCACCTGCGTCAGCCCTCGGACCGCTTGCCGCCGTACTTCGAGCGGCTGCTCCTTGTCGGCCGCCAGCGGCGAAAGCAGAGCGAATAACCGCCCATCCGCCGAGTTGCCCACCGCGGTCGCCGTCGCCGTCGCCAGCTTGACGTCCTTGTTCTTCAACCCCGATTCGATGAGGTCAACCTGGTTCGCGGCGAGCAGCGCCCGCATCGCCTCGACGCCGAGCTGGTCCTGCGGCTTCTCCTGCGCCAGAACCAGCAGTTCCGGGTAGCGATCCTTCACCTGGAACTTCGCGACGAGGTCGAGGTAATGCTTCGTCCCCTTATTGGCGTCGAGAACCTTCGCGAGCGCTTTCGCCTGCTCGGGGTTCTTCGTGATGTCGAAGCCCTTAAGACGGGAAAGTGCTTCTGTGGCGACTAACTCTTGGCGTTCTTTACTCCCTTTGGGGGTAAAAGCCAATTCGATCAACGCCGCCTCTTTTGTGTCGGAGGTCTGGAAATCGAACGCGCGGAGGTAACGCGGCAGTTCTTCATGTGGCGCAGACTGGTTCTGGATCACTTCGGCCAGGAGTTGCGGGGTCTGCTTCGCACGGGAACGCCAGATAATGTCGCGTCCGGAGCGAGTTTCAACCCAAGGAGATTTCGAGTGTTTGAGGTAGTAGGTCAGGTACGGGTCCCACTTGCCGTCAGCGGCAATCCCCAGGGCTTCCAGAAACCAGCGGTCCTTGCCGTCGTATTTCTGTGCCATGAAAGTCCAACAATCGGCGGCGATCACGTCGACGAACAGGTCGGTGTTTCTTGCCTGACGGAGCGCAATCGCACATTCTCGAATCACCTCGGGAGGCTGGTCCTGCTCCAGCACCATCTTGATCACCGTCTGCAGATGATTGGCATGACGTTGGCGGATGGCGCGAATCCCGACGATGCGGATATCCGGATCGCCGTCGTCCAGCGCAAGTCCGACGTCATCGAGGAACGCATCGTCCTTGTTGAGCTTCGCGAGCAGCCACAAGGCTCTCGCGCGAAATCGCGGGTTCTTGTCAGACTTGAACATTGTCTTCAGCGAGGGGACCGCTTTCTCTCCCTGCTTGTGCAACTCGGTCCAGGCCAGATACCGCGCACACAGGTTCGGACTCTTCAGCGCCTCGATGCAGCCGTCGATCGAGGTGAAATCGTATTTCGGGTTCTTGTACGCCGTCTTCGGCGGGGCGACGCGGAACAACCGTCCGCGCTCGACGTCTCCCATGCGGTGACCGCCGACGCCCGGGTCGTACCAGTCGGCGACGATCAGGGACCCGTCCGGCGCCACGCACACGTCCGACGGGCGGAACCACTTGTCGCGCGTGCCGGTCAGAATCGGCAACTCGGTCGCGGTGTAGCCCGCCCCGTTCTTCTTCGCCGGATACGCCCGGACGACGTTCGGACCCGCATCGCAGTGGATCACCTGGTCCCAGAACGCCTTCGGCAGCAGCCGACCCTCATACACGCAGATGCCGGTCGGCGAGCCCTGCCCCGTCTGAAGCAAGTTGGGAACCACGCCCGGATCGTTCAGGTGCCAGTGGCGGAGCGGAATTTCCGATTCCATGTTGGTCCGCGGCGTCTGCCAGCCCGCTCCCGTCATCTCGTCCTTGTACCCGTAGTTCCCGAACTCCATCACGTAGTTGATGCGGACGCCCCGGTTGCCGTCGTCGTCGTTGTCCGACTGCCACAGCGTGCCGAAGCTGTCGACCGTCACTTCGTAATTGTTGCGGAAGTTCCAGCCCAGGACTTCGAAGTTGCTCCCGTCCATATCGCAGCGGAACGGCATTCCTTCGCGATACGGCTGGCCGTTGGCGACCACCGTATTGCCAGCAAGGTCGACGATCGGCTTGCCGTCCTTGTCGTGCACCGCCATGCCGGTGTTGCCGACGCACCAGTACAGCTTGCCGTCCGGTCCGAACAGGAAGGCGTGTGTCGAGTGATCGTGCTGCGGCTGTCCCACCTTGCTGAAAAGCGTCTCCTTGCGGTCGGCCTTTCCGTCGCCGTCGTCGTCGGTGAAGACGAAGACATTCGGAGCGACCGAGACGATCACCCGCGTCCCCTTGCCCGAGACGGTGGGCAGCACGCAAATGCCGAGGGCGGTGTCGATGTCGCGCCCCTGGTAGAAGACGCTAGTCTTATCGGCCTTGCCGTCGCCGTTGGTGTCTTCGACGATCAGGATGCGGTCCCCTTCGGGACGCTCGCCGTTGCGGAGACGATAATTGACGACCTCGCACACCCACACGCGGCCGAGGTGATCGATGTCGATGTTGGTCGGGCTGAGCAGATCGGGCTCGGAAGAGAAGAGGGTCGCTTCCAGTCCGTCCGAGACGTCCAGTCCGCTCACTGCATCAATCGGCAGCCGGCTCCCCGCATCCGCCGCGCTGGCCGGTGCGGCCGAGGCGATCGTTGCGGGAGGCTTCTCGGCATAGACGAGGAACTGAACCGAGCTTCCCGTCCCCTGGTCGCTGCCCCCGTTGTCGATGCCGGCCCGCGCCTTGAAGCGGGCGACCCCCGATGGCAACTCGTATTCGATGACCGAGTTAGCGTGCGTGCCGATTCCGTATTCAACCGCCTTCCCATTAATACGGAGAGGCTGCCCTTCGCAGTTCTTGTTGATCTGGACTTCGCCCCAGCCCTTCGTCGCCGACTTCCACTTCAGCTCGGTGAGCTTTTTCTCGCTCTTGTCGGCCATGATCAGCCGCGGCTCGGCCCAGTCGGCCCAGTCAGCGCCGAAGCCGTTCCCACCGTCGGTGACGACCAGATACAGCGACTTCGCCCCGTTCAAGTCCACATCGACGTCGACCGCATGCCCCTTCGTCTGCGCGGTGACGAGCTTGCTGTCGAACAGCGGCTTGGGATCGGCGGCCCGCAGCGAGGCGGCCGACAATGGAAGAAGCAGAGAGCAGACCGAGAGGGCCGAGGCGAGAGTCGGCCGGAACGAGCGCGGCATTGGGTGAGGCTCCGAATGTCGGGATGCGCTGATGCAACAGGGCGGTCGGAAGCGACCGCGGATGGAGATTCGATCAGGTGTCCCGTATGCTACGGAGGGGGATCTCACGCCGCAAACGTGTTGCGTCTGACAGCGCGAAGTGGGTGCGTTGTTGGATCAACAGATCTTTTCCACCACGGAGATACGGAGACACGGAGAAAGGCAAGTTGCGGTGGCTGTTATGAAGGATGACTTCAGTATGTCTGAACGCACCTCTTTCCCGACCGTGGTCGGTGCTCTCGCATTGGCGACACTGCTCTACGCACTCAGTCATGGTCCCGCGTGGCGGATTGTTAAAGGCTATCCTGAAACCGGCCGGGCCTTTTACTCCTTTTACGCGCCGCTCATCTGGCTAGGTGTAAACTCTCTGTCTTGGAGAGCCGTCTCCGAAGTGTATTGCGTTTGGTGCCACGAAAATCTCTGATTGTCTTGCCTGTCTCCGTGTCTCCGTGTCTCCGTGTCTGTTCCGAAAATAGGCGTCACGCCCCCAAGCCATGCACAGGTGATGCCGTTTTCATCATTGAGAGTGCGGCGAAGCCGCATTCTCGACTGTTCCGAAAATAGCTCTGTTGAACGCGGTATGTGGATGGAGTCTCAGCGTGTCCTCGATAGGAGGATGAGGCGTGCGATCAGGTTTCTGAGTTGTCACGCGGCGGTTTGTTCCGGCGGGGTCA
>JADZEF010000235.1 GCA_020850695.1 Planctomycetaceae bacterium
CGGGAGCGGATGGGAATCGAACCCACCGAACGCCGGTATACGACGTTCCACCGGTTTTGAAGACCGGGGCAGTCACCAGAGCTGCATTCACTCCCGAAAGTGGATCTCGATCATAGGCCACCCCCGCTTGTCACGACAGCCCGCGCCGCAGCGTGTTATGCGCTGCGTGAGTTGGTTCCGGGTGGAGCATTCGAGATTGCACGAGTCGATGCGACACTCCGTTCGTTCTTTTCGCGCGTGTTGGGGGAGCGTCGTCAAGAGCCCGGCTCGTCCAGTGGTAGCGCGAGTCGCGGGCCCGCCGTGCGGGCGTCGCCGGCGCGGGTGGTGATCTGGAGCTGGTCGAAGTATTCGAGGAGCGGCACCGCGTTCTTCCGGGTTATCCCCCAGTGCTCGCGGATCTCGCTGGTGGTCGCCATGGCACGATCCCGGAAGTAATCGGCCAGATTCCGGCGGAGGCGTTCGAGCGCTACCGGAGTGATCGCCATCTGCGGAGTGAGGCGGACGATTTCGCCGTCGTCCACCCCCACCTGCACGATCTGCTCGAGGTCCTTGAGGGGATAGTTGTGGCGCTCGGCGAACTCTTTGAGGAAGGGGGGCGTCGGCCCCGTCTGCTGGAGTTCGCTCAAGAGTGCCGCGAGCATCTGCCGCTGCTTGTTGGACAGGGAGGCCCCACTCGGCAGGCCGACACGTTCGTTGTTCCGCACCAGTTCGCGGCGGGCGGTCATCTCGTCCAACACTGCCTGCAGCACCGTCGGATGGGTCCGGTGGCTCATCGCCGAGAGGATGACGGGCAGCGGCACGCGGGAAGCGGGCTTCCGCCGCTCCAGCTCGACCTGGCAGGAACGGACCACTTGCTGCTTGATCTTCTGAAACCGCTCGGCCGTCAGATACCAGGGGGGTGTCCCGGTGACACGGACAATGCGTCGCTGCTTGATCAGCTCAGGGAGGACGGCCTCGCATTCCTCCCGCGTGAGGCCGATCCATGACTCGCTGGCATCGTCGAGCGTCGTTTCGCGTCGGAGAGCGATGTAGGCGGCCAGCCGTTCCGCGGGCGTGGCGCTGCTCAGGCCGGCGGCGGCCGCCAGGGTGCGGACGAGGCGGTCGCCGGGCTTCAAGGCCGGGCTGACGATCCGTCCGCCGCCGATCGTGAGGGCCGGCGAGAGCTGACGCACGACGAATGGTTGGCCATACTCCGCGACGATCGGCGTCTTGCAGCGGAGTATGCCGAAGGCGGTCTCGCCGGGGGCGAGCTCTTTCTGACCGAGAGCGATCTGGGCGGTCGCCTGATTGGCTCCGAGATGAACGCGGACCGACTGGCGGTGCCGGAGCGTCACGCCGGCGTCAGCCAGCAATTGCACTTCCACGAGGTGCCGCGTGGCCGGGACGAACGCATCGGGCGTGGCCAGCTCGTCGCCGCGGTGAATGGCGGTCGCCTTCACGCCGGCCAGGTTGATTGCCGCACGCTCGCCCGCGACGACTCGATCCACGTCCTTCCCCTGGGATTGCATCCGGCGGATGCGGACCGGCGCGCAATCGGGGAGCAGGTGCAACGTGTCGCCGACGTGTGCGGCGCCGCGCCACACCGTCCCTGTCACCACGGCTCCCTGTCCTGTGGGGGAAAACGCCCGGTCGATCGGCATTCGGAATCGCTTGTCACTTGTCGGACGTCGCGGGGCCTGCCGGGCGGCGGCGACCAGGGCTGACCGCAACTCTTCGATGCCGCGTCCATCCTGCGCGGAAATCTGGATTCGCGGAGCCGTCGCGAGGAACGTCGGTGCGACCAGCTCGGCCACTTCCACGTCGAGGATTTCGAGTTGCTCCGCATCGGCCAGGTCGCACTTGCTCAGAGCAATGACGCCGCTCCGCACGCCGAGCATTTCGAGCAGGGCGAGATGCTCGCGCGTCTGCGGCATCACGGAATCGTCGGCGGCGACGACCAGCAACGCCGCATCGACCCCCGACGCCCCGGCCACCATCGTGTGGATGAACCGCTCGTGCCCCGGAACGTCGATCAGGGCGTAGCGAAATCCATCGACGTCGAAATGCGAGAAGCCCAGATCGATGGTGATGCCGCGGCGCTGCTCTTCGGGGAGGCGGTCGACCCGTCCGCCGGTGAGGGCCTGGACGATCGACGATTTGCCGTGATCGATGTGGCCGGCCAGGCAGATCACGAACTGGGTACGGGGGCCGATCGTCTCGGGCATCAGTGTCGGTGGTCGCGTCGCTGGGGACGAGCGGGAAGTGGAGTGGATACCGTCAGCATAGCCCGCGTCGGCGTTGGTCGAAACGGCGCCGCTCACAAACGGTCCGGTGAGAAAGGCTCGCGAGGTTTCCGATTCGCGCTCTTATCGCAATGATCGGTGAAACGGAGGCGAAGGCTGTCATCCAGGGCTCAGGTTTTGCGCGGACGCTGAGTCGTTTCACACATTCGCGGCTCCACAACAGTCACTCCAGGAGATGGTCGATGAACGGCGTGAAGGCACTGAAGGAGAACATGGCGACTCCCGATTTCATCGTGAAGGGATACTTGGGAGACCTGTCCGACGACGAATTGATGATGCGGCCGGTTCCGGGAATCAACCACATCAAATGGCAGCTTGGGCATCTCATCCAGTCCGAGCATTCGATGGTTGAGGCGGTCTGTCCGGGCGTGATGCCTCCCCTGCCGGAGGGGTTTGCGGCGAAGCACAGCAAGGAGACGGCCGCGAGCGACGACCCGAAGGGATTCCTCTCGAAGGACGAGTATCTCAAGCTGTACGACGCGGTCCGTGCGGGGACGATGAAGGCGCTCGATCGCACGACGGACGACGAGCTCGACAAGGCGGGGCCGGAGTCGATGCGGTCGTACGCGCCGACCGTCGGGGCCGTCTTTCTGCTGCAGCCCCAGCACTGGCTGATGCACGCCGGCCAGTGGGCCGTCCTGCGTCGGAAACTCGGCCGCCCGCCGCTCATGTGAGGCACAACGGGTGTGTGCTTCGTGAGAACAGAGAAATCCCGACTGGCCTGGGGCGGCGCTGGCGCGCCCCAGGCTGTCGGGTTCTGCCCTTCGGTATCCTGGAGTTGACCTTTCGGTCTTTCGGCCTTGGAAGGCCGGACTACGGGAATCGGGACGGCGAGAGGGCGATCAGACCGTGACGTTGATCTCGAAGCCCTTGCGCTGCTCCCGCTGGAGCATGCTGTTGGCGAGCTTGTCGTTGGTGATCTGCTCGGCCTTGGCGTCCCATTCGAGCTTCGTGCCGGTGCGGATGGCGATGTTCGCCAGGTGACAGGTCGTCATGGCGCGGTGGTGCGACCAGACGTCCGAGCGGGGCATCGAGCGGTCGACGACGCAGTCGAAGAAGTTCCGCATGTGGGCGTTGCCGTCGTTTTCGCGAGGGATGCGGCCCTTCGTCAGCTTCTTGAGGATTTCCTCCGGCAGCGGCTTCTTCTTGAGCGAGTCGACCGCTTCGCCGGTCAGTTTGCCGCGGCTGACGAAGAAGGTTCCCTCGGTTCCCTCGAACGTGATGCCGTTCTCGGTGTCGTGCCGGATGACGACTTCGATGTCCTTGGGGAACTTGCAGGTGACGTAGAACTCGCTCGCGGCGTTGTAGCGGTCGCTCTGCGTGGGGAAGCCGTCCTTGAACTCGACCGGGTGCTTGGCCGTCCCTTCGACGGAGAGCGGTCCGGTGTCATCCATGCCGATGGCCCACTGGGCGACGTCGACGTGGTGGGCGCCCCAGTCGGTCATCTTGCCGCCCGAGTATTCGTACCACCAGCGGAATTCGTAGTGGCAGCGCGACTTGCCGTACTTGTACTTCTCGACTTCCTGGAAGCGGAACGGAACGACCGGCGTCTGGCCGAGCCAGAGGTCCCAGTTGAGGCCCTCGGGCACTGGCACTTCCGGGATGGCGTCGCTGGTCGGAGCGCCGCCGATGGCGCACTGGACTTTCTTCACCTTGCCGATGCGGCCGTCATGGACAAGGCCCGCCGCGGTGAGGAAGCGGCTCCCCATTTCGGACCGCTGCTGCGTCCCGACCTGGAAGACGCGCTTGGTCTCGTTGAGGACCTTGATGATCTGCTTTCCCTCGTGGATGGTGAGTGTGAGCGGCTTTTCGCAGTAGACGTCCTTGCCGGCCTGCATCGCCTCGATCGCAATCTTCGAGTGCCAGTGGTCGGGGGTGACGATGGTGACGACGTCGATGTCCTTGTTGTCGAGGATCTTGCGGTAGTCCTCGAAGAGGTCGACCTTCGTCTCGACCCCCTTCTTCGCGCGAGCCTCCTGGGCGATCTTCTGCGATTCTTCCGCGTGGTTGCGGTCGACGTCGCACACGGCGAGGCAGTCGGCGAATTCGAAGGCGTTCCGGCCGACGGCCTTCCAGCGGTCGCCGACGCCGATGCAGCCCATGCGGGGGCGCTCGTTGGCTCCGGAGAAGGCGCGGGCCCCTTCGAGGGAAAACCAGAAGGGGGTCGATGCGGCGGCGGCCGCAACGGCCGACGTCTTCAGGAAGTCACGACGGTTCTGACGGCTGGCGCTCACCGGCTTCTCCTGCGTTGAACTTGTGTGAGGTCTTTCGACGCGATCAAGGCTCCGTGTGCGAGTGTACTGGTGCGGCGGAACGGACGTAAAGCGCCGGGCGCGGGGAATGACTTCTTGAGAGATGGCCCGGGTGGGCGGGGTGACATGACGTTCTCTCAACGCTTCCTGAACTGCGAATTCAGGCGGAATCCCGCGAGCGTCGTAACTTGTGATCTGTGTCCGGATAGCGTTGCGAGCGAGTGCGTCGCCTGCCGCCAGGGCGGACTGGCGTCGCCCGCGCGGTGAGGGCTTTCCCGTTGACACTTCCGGGGATCTGGCGTAAATCGCCGCACCCCTCAATAGCGGCGGTCCTCGCCGACAGGGCTGGCGTCCTGCCAATACCCTGAGTTTCCCATCCTCACAATTTCGAGCTGCGGCGGCTCCCACCGCACGGCAAGGAATCACGGCATGCCGACGGTCCCCGACCGTACGCATTGGCACCCGGTCCGGCACTGCGCTCAGTGGCTGCTGGTCGTGCTTTTCGCGTTCCAGAGTGTTACGCCCGCATCCGCCGAGAAGCCTGTCATTCGCGCTCAAAGCTCCTCGCGGCGCGGCGATGACGGCGACTGGCCGAGCGTCGGCCGCAACTCGGGCCTGGCAGGGCCGGGAAGGCCGGCGCGCACCGTCGATGAAGACGAAGATGAAGACACGTCGAGCAGCCCCGAGCCCAACGGCGCCGTGGGAATCAACGGTCGGATCGGGCATCTCGCCTTCAAGACCTTCGGCCGCAACGGCTCGATTACGCATGCGGAGCTCTTTCCGTACGCGATGATGGACGAGCACCTGATCTTTGCCGACGCCCGCTTCTTCACGTCGAACGATCTCGATTACGGCGGCAACCTGGGCTTTGGCTATCGCTATCTGCAGAGCGACTGGGACCGCGTCCTCGGCATCAATTTCTATTACGACAACGACCAGACGACGGGGAAGATGTTCCAGCAGGTCGGCTTCGGGCTCGAGTCGTACGGCGAGATTCTCGACGTCCGCTCGAACTTCTACTTCCCCATCGGCGACACCGAGCAGAACATCAGCGCGGCGCTGGCCAATGCGCGGTTCGTCAACAACCTCTTGTTGTTCGACCGGCTGCGGAAGATCGGCGAGGCGATGCCCGGAGCCGACATCGAAGCGGGCGTGCGGTTGTACGGCGACTTCGCCCGCGACCACAACCTGCGGCTCTACGGCGGCTTTTACCATTTCCAGGGAAGCTCTCTGGAGGACATCAACGGCTACCGCGTCCGGTTCGAAGGGAGCATCAACGACTATTTCACGGCTCAGACCGAGTACACGAACGATCCGACCTACGGCTCGAACGTGATCATCGGCGGAGCCATCCAGTTCTCGGGAGGGTCGCCCCGCGAGCGGACGAGCTCGGGCCGGAACACGGCGAAGCTGATGCGGTACCCGCAGCGCAACTACAACGTCATCACGCCGACCGAGCGGATCACCGAGATCGGCCTGACCGCCATCAACCCGCTGACGCTGATGCCGTATGACGTCAAGCACGTCGACTCGACGGCGGGCGGGGGCGGCAATGGCGAATTCAACAATCCCTTCAACACGATTGCGGCGGCGCAGGCGGCGGGGGGCGACCTGATCTTCGTGCATGCGGGGAGCCAGTTCGTGTCGCCGGTGAATCTCAACGCCGGCGACCGGATCTATGGCGGCGGCGTCAACAACTTCGTGACGGCGCACGGATACGGGTCGCTGCTGCTGCCGGAAGCGGGCGGACAGGGACTTGTGAAGCCGATCATCAACGGCGGCACGGTCTCGCTGGCCTCGGACACCGTCTTCTCGGGCTTCACTCTGAACAACCCGACCAACCACGGCATCGTGGGGACGGGTGTCACCGACGTCCTGGTGCGCGAAGTGACGATCGCCGGGGCAGGGGCCGACGGCATCCGCCTGGTCAACGCCACGGGCAACCTGACATTCGAGAACGTGACCGTCGAGGATTCGGCCGGCGTCGGCTTCCGCGTCAACAACGGCGATGCGGACATCATGGTTTCGGGGCGGATCTCGAATACGGTGCTGGGGGGACGACCGGTGGTCGTGGAGAACACCACCGGCGGAACGGTCGACCTGCGTTCGACGACGGTGGCGGCGAATGGCGGCAACGGCGTCCTGCTGTCGAGCGCGGCGAGCGACGTCATCTTCAACGGGCTGACGCTGCTGAACACGTCGGGACCGGCGATCGACATTCAGAACTCGCCGGGCGACATGACGTTCTTCGGCACGACGACCATCACCGGAGCCGGGACCGCCGGCGTGCGGCTGGACGACGCGGACGGCATTGTGCAGTTCGGAACGCTGTCGATCACCGGGGCCGCGCTGCAGGACGGCCTCGTCATGAACAACAGCGCCGGCGCGCTGGCCATCAACCAGCTCAACGTCACGACCAACGGCGGCACCGGATTGTCGGCCGCGAACAATCCGGGCTCGATCAACATCGCCAACGGGGCCATCACGTCGAACAACGGCACGGCGGTCGACATCGACTCGACCGGCATGGGCATTCGCCTGACGAGCGTCACCAGCAACAACGCCCTGGTGGGCGTGCGGCTGGTCGACAGCATCGGAACGTTCATGGTCACGGGCGTCGGCAGCACCCTGGGCAGCGGCGGTCTGATCTCGAACAACGTCACCGGCGTGCAGGTGGTCAATTCCGGCCTGGTCGGCTTCGCCAATCTCGACGTCGACGGCAACGGGACGGGATACGTCGCGACCAACACGCAGCATCTCGAGCTGGCGAACAACCGCGTGACCGACTCGACGTTCCAGGCGATCGACGCCCTCAACACCCGCGAGCTGTTCGTCTCGAATTCGTTGTTCGACAACAACGGGTCGCTGGGGACGAACACGATGCGGATCCGCGCCGACGCGGCGGGGACGTATGACACCCGCATCATCAGCAACACGATCGATGCCGACGGCGGCACGGCCATCTCCATCTCCAACAGCGGCGCTGCGAACGGCTCGGACATCACGCTGCTGGCGAACGCCAACCAGATCACGCTGCGACGGATGGGGGACACGGCGATTCAGATGAACTGGAACGGGACGTTGTCGGCCAGTCTGGCGAACAACCTGATCATCGGGGCGCCGGGCGGGTCGAACACCGGCATCGACATCACGGCCAGCTCCGCCGCTCACATGGCCAGCATCGACATGACGCGCAATCTCATGTCGTTCCAGGGAGGCAGCGACACCGGCGTGCGGATCACGACGGCGGGTTCGTCGAACATCACCCTCGTGCGGCAGGAGATCGACATGAACGGCGCCAATAGCACCGGCATGGCGTTCTCGCTGGCCCGCAACGCTCTCGTCCAGGTGACGTCGAACGTCATCATGGATCATGCGGGGGGCGGCAACGGCCTGATGTTCAACAACCTCGCCGGCCTGTCGACGATTCAGATCAACGACAACTGGATCGGCCCATCGGGGGCGGGCATCGTGCTGAATCGCGGCATCTTCTTCAACAACATCGACACGACGAACGGTCTGGTGACATTGAGCGGACTGCGGGCGACGACCAACCTGGTCAACAGCGCCTTCACGCCGTTCGCGGCGCCGATCGGCACGACGACGGGGCAGTTCTTTATCAACAACCTGCCGGTGCCTTGATCGGCATGGGGCAGGCCGTCGATCGCACAGGGGAATCTGCATTCGCACGTCGTTTTCCGCGTGCCCTGCGATGCTGACAGCCTGTCAGTGTGGCACGAGACTCCGTCTCGTGAATCGGCGCGGCAGAACGCGAAACTCGGCCAAAGCGAATCGATTCGCATAGGATGGGTTTGGGTAACGCTCCACACTGATTCACGACATGGAATGTCGTGCCACTCTGA
>JADZEF010000236.1 GCA_020850695.1 Planctomycetaceae bacterium
GCGGTACGAGCCAGACGGTTTCGAAAACCGTCACCGTGCAGGCGGTCAACACGCCGCCGACGGTCGTCGTGGGACCGGCTGTCAACTCGCTGCGCGGCGGGCCGGCGGTTCTTATGGCGGCGACCGCAACGGTCGCCGATCCGGACTCGACGAATTTCAACGGCGGACGGCTCACGGTGGAACTGGCGGCGAACGCGGAAGGGGCCGACCAGTTGCGGATTACGAACCAGGGGACGTCGAGCGGGAAGATCGGCATCGCGGGGAACGTGGTGACGTTCGGCGGCGTGAACAACGTCATCGGCACCTTCACCGGCGGAGACGGGGCGACGCCGCTGGTCATCACCTTCACGAGCGACTTGGCCAATGCGGCATCGGTGCAGGCGTTGCTGCGTGCGATCACGTTTGCCAACGCGGCCAGCTCTCCCCTGCCGCGGATGCTCCAGGTGACCCTGGAAGACGGCGACGGAGCGACAAGTGTCGCCTCCGCCAAGTCCGTCAACATAATCAACAATACGACGATCGGCGGTTGGGATGGGACGATGGGCTATACCGAGAACGCGCCGCCGGTGCTGATCGATTCGACCGTTACGCTCACGGACCCCGACACGACATCCTTCAACAACTTCGTTCTGACTGCAGCCCTGACCGTCAACGGGACGGTCGACGACCGCCTCGGCATCCGCAATCAAGGGAACGGCACGGGTCAGATCGGCTTCGATGGCACGACGGTGCGCTACCAGGGAATGACCATCGGCACGGCCACGGGCGGCCTGGGTCTCACCCCGCTCACCATCGTCCTCAATGACAGCGCAACGAAGTCCGCCGTCCAGATGCTGATCCAGAACCTGACGTTCGCGAACGCCTCGGACGCCCCGTCCACACTGCCGAGGACGGTCACACTGACACTTGCCGATGAGAACGGTTTTGCGAGTGCGGCGGTCTCGAAGACGCAAACCGTGACGGCGGTCAACGACGCCCCGGTCCTCGGCAGCTTCGGCGGTTCGGTCGATTACACGAGTGGCGGCCAGGGGGTGCTGATCGACGACGACGCCACGGTGACCGACGTCGACCGTCTCGACTTCGCGACGGGAAAGCTGACACTGCAGCTGACCAACAACGCCCAGTCGACCGACCGCCTGAGGGTGCGTCACACAGGAATCGGGGCGGGAGAAATCGGAGTCGACGGGTCGACCATCAAATACGGCGGAGTGACGATCGGCACGTTCACGGGCGGCGCGGGCACGACCGCACTGGTCATCACCCTGACCGACCGCGCGGATGCCGACGCCGTTCAGGTCCTGCTGCGGAGCATGGAGTTCACGAGCACCGCCTTCGCTCCATCCCTGTTGCCACGAACGATCCGCGCCACGTTGACCGATGGCGACGGCGGAACCAGCAACACGCCGACCAAGACGATCAATGTGGTGTGACGCGCGCCTCAACGGAGTCAATTGTCCGAAAGAACACATTCTTTCAAGGCATGCCAGGAAGAAGTGTGGACTTTGCGTGACGCATAGTGACCGACCGGCTCTGCCGCATCCGAAAAGTAAGAATCGCTCAGAAGGACGACGCGGCGAAACCTCGGTTTCGAACCCGCACAACAAGATGGCCCGTGCGGTCAAAATATCCAAACGACGGTGAAAGTGCTGGAATCTTGAGAGTTGAAGTCGCTTCGCGTCGACGATCTCGGCCGAACTCGTACGAGTGCCAACGTGGATCCGACGAAACGGGGGGCGATTGGAGTCGTGTCGCCACGCTCCGCGCAGGAGGTGCAGGCGAAGCAGAACGAAAATTGAAGTCGTTACGCCGCTTCGCGGTGGCAATACTTCAGCAGTCCTCCGAGTCGCTCCCGGCACTGAATCGTTCCCGCGACTCGGCCGACCCCCTCACCCGGTGAGAGGATTCCGTTCTCGAGTCCTTGATGATTGCGCTCGCCATGGTAATGGATCAGGAACTCACGCACAGAGTTCCGCAGCACTGCTGTTTGCCACGACATTGATCAATGGATAGATCGACTTCCCCCGCCGGGGATCGGTCAAGGACTCGAAGTGAGCCCGGACATCCGCCTTCCCGCCTGCTCGCAACATCGGCCAACCTCCCTGAGTCTCTCAGGGCATGACCGATACCACGCAACAAACACAAACCACACCCCGATCGCCAATCTTTGCAGGTTACCCAATATGGCGCAACCGCCGTGAACCAGGCCCGGACCTAACTCAAACGTCTCTACCTTCATTTCAGGCGAGACGAGGCACTAGCGCTGTCGTATTAGTCTAGCCGCGCCGGGACTCTCGTTGCTGACTTCGAAGAGGCGCTACGCACTCATGGAATCACTGTAACTGCCGGTAGCTATTGGAAATTTGCTCTTCGCGCCGATGGAGAAATCTGGCGAAATCCCCCTATGCCGATATTGCCATCCGATTTCAGCACGTTGGGGCGCGCTCTGGGGATCGTGCTGCTGACGATGCTCCTTGCGTCTCCCCTGACGGCGCAACAGGAGCAGATTACGCTTGATCCCGACGCCGCCGGCGTGATCACTCACTTGCATTTCCAGCCCTTCGCGCCGACGCCGCAACCGCGGGTTCAAGACTGGCAGTTGCTTCCCGAAGGGCTGTTGTACCGGTCGTATCTCGCGGGTCCGAAAGAGAGCCGACTGGGAACTTCCTGGCTGCATGATCCGCAGCGCGGTTGGGTGTGGGATTCGACGCTCGGTGGACGCGTCGGATTGGCGCGGTTGGAGGCGGCCGACACCGTCGTTCCGAGCGGGTTGCAGATCGATCTTGAAGGGGCCGCGTTTCCCCGCCTTGATGTCGAAGAGGCGTCGGACCTGGAATCGGCCGACTTTCGAGTGGGTGTGCCGCTGACCTGGCGGCGCGGGCCGATGCAGGCGAAACTCGCGCTCTACCACCTCAGCTCGCATGTGGGCGACGAGTTTCTGAGGCGGAATCAGATCCTGACCCGGACGAATTTCAGCCGGAACGCCGTCGTTGTCGGACAAGGACTGTTCCTGACTCCCGAATGGCGGATCTATGCGGAAGCCGACTATGCGTTCGACTCCGACGGCGGTTGCGAACCGTGGTGGTTCCAGTTCGGCACCGAGTTCGCGCCATCCGCGGCGACCGGACCGCGCGGCGCCCCGTTCCTCGCCGCCAACGCGCTGTTGAGGCAGGAGGCTGATTTCGGCGGCACCTGGTCATTCATGGCGGGATGGTCCTGGCGCGGAAACAACGACGGACCCTTGTTACGTGTCGGCGCACAGGCCGCGTTCGGCAAGACGTCTCAATTGGAGTTCTCCGATCGGAGCGAAAGTCTCCTCGGCTTCGGACTCTGGTACGACCACTGACGACGCCAGCTGTTTCTGTCACCAGCGGAACTGCCCACCAGGTTTCACAGTCGAATCTGGCACGCGGACCAGTCAACAAGAAAGGCAGGATGCCAATGATCTATCAAAGGATGACGCGGGCGATCGTGTTCGGCTTGGTCGCGTTTCCGGTCGCCGCGGCGACTGCGGGCGATCTCGGGTTCGTTCGAGTGGAAGCGAAGATCGAGCAGGGGCGGGCGATCGTCGCCTTCAATGGCGCGCAGATCGGTCGCGGGCTGATTCTCACCTGCGCGCACTGCTTCCAGTCGGCCGGAGGACGCGGCGCGCCGGTCACGGTGCAGGTTCTGGCGGAAGGCACCTGGAAGCCTCATCGCACGGTGACGGGAAAAGTCTGGTGCTACGATCCCAAAGCCGACTGCGGCCTGATTCGGCTGGACGACCCGGACGCGATCGGAACCGCCTACGTACTCGCCCCCCGCGGAACGAAGGTGGAGACGGGGCAGATCGTCTACGCGCTCCGCTGGCGCCACGCCTCGCAGGACATGTCGGCCCTCCGCGGCCAGATCACGCGCGTCAATCCGTTCCTCGGACCGCCCACCATCGAGACGACCACCACGCCGCAACCGGGCGAGTCGGGCGGCCCGCTGATCCTGGCCGAGAGGCGGCAGATCGTCGGTGTGACCAGTGCGCTGCACTTAGAACTGCAGCGCGGGATCTACTGCGGTCTCGAACCGATCTACGACCTGCTCGACGAGTGCGGCCAGACGGCCCTCGTCGAAGCGATGAGATAGCCCGCACGCCGTTGAGTCGTGTGCCATAACGCCCGTCGAGAGCGCCCAGCCGCGCTTACCGCCCGATCAATCGCGTCGTGCACGCCCATCTCAAGAGCCTCCTGCGTGAGAGTCAGAACCCCGAAGACGCGGTGTTTGTTGGGGGAAGCTCTTGTCCGAATACGGTCTTCCGTGAGCTCTGCGGTCTCGCCGGAATCATGCCGAAGACCAATTTCGAGACTGGGGAGAAAGAACCGTGGGTGCTCAAGGACCTGCAAAACATGCGCGATCTACTACGACGAGCACGTCCCGGAGTCATCGATTGAGTTTCTCGGCCATTCTGTCGCCGGAGTGACCTACCGCCACTCCGCGCATCGAGCGCCGCTGCCATTCAAGGCGATCCTGGCTCTGCCGCAACCATCAGCATTCTCGGCCCCTATTCGAGGCTTCGACGGAGCGTGTCCATGCCGTCGTCGGCCGTTCGCCGATGCCTCGTGACGCCAGTGGATTTCGTCGGCACTCGCAGACGCTTTGGCCGCCATCAGGAACTGTGCGCTGGTCGCCGCAAGGGCGTCTTCGCCAAGATGAAACCGGGACTCGACTCGAGTCCAAGTTGAAAGGGTTTCTCGGTCGCATTCACCCGCGCGACGACGTACGTGGTCGCCGGTGCGGGAATCCTGATGATCTACTGAGTCCGAACGAGGACAAGCCGATGCACCGTTGAATATTCTGCTCAAGCAGAAATTCTCGTGGCGAACTCTTGTCCGCTTCCGACATCGAACCTTGGGCGATGTGACCTAGGCGCGGACACCGCCCGCTGGACGTGCTGCTGAACTTCGAAATCAGTGGGCTCTCTGGCCCGCGGCTGGACTTCATCTGCTCGTCCTGCATGAGCTTTCCGTCCGAGATGTCGTCCGATCGGTCAGTCGACTGGCCCCTCAAGTCGCGGAGGCGGTGCAAAGGTTTCCCTCGACAGATTGAGCAAAAAAAAAGACGCGGACCGAACGAAATCCGACCACTCAACCGGGCACTCAATGGATTGCGTCGGATTCGGCGATGCGTTATCAGCAGTGAGAGCTTGCGCCGGACGCAATATTGACCGTGCTATGTCACGCAAACGAAAGCTTGTTCGACAGCAGGTGTTGACTTTCCGCGATTTCGGGTGCCGGTGGCACATGGCAGTCTCTTGGGGAAAAAATGCGGAAAGTCGTTTCTCAAATTCTCCCTCGGACTGTTCGTGGGCGAGTCGCGGCGGTGTTGAATGGCACCCTGTTTCTCCTGTTCGTTCTCTTTCTCGTTTATGACTACAGGAACGATTCCGCCGACCGTCTGGAACTCAAACGCACCGCGCTCAAAGAACAGTCTCGAATCTTGTTGCCCGGGATCCAGAACAGGCAGAATCCAGCAGAGATTCGCATCTACCTTGCGGATACGCGTCAGCAGATGGACGAGACGCACTCGGATGCGCACGTGGTCGCGGCCGAAGTCGATGGTCGATTCTACCAGAGTGGGATTGCCGGCGAGGATCAAGAATTGGTTGCTGGGCGGCTGCGGGAAGCTGCCGGAACCGGATCCCACTTTGCGGAGATCGGGGGCAGGGTATTCATCGTGGGCCAACACGAGGAAGACGCGATGGCCGTTTACCTCGCCGAGGACTTCCGAGACGTTCGTGCCGCCATCCGTGCCGACCTGGAACGGCATGTGGTTGGCGTCGCGATCGCGCTCCTCTGCGGTATCGTCATCATTAACGGCACTCTGTGGCTGGCGTTCCATCGCCCGCTTTCGCTGTTGACCGGCGCCGTGGCGGAAATCGGTTCCGGGAAACTTGGAGTGCAGATTGAGCAGATTGGCACAATCGAGTTCGACGTCCTGGCCAGTGCGATCAACGACATGAGCCTGACATTGGCCAACGTCGAGAACGCCCGGTCCGCCCAGATGCGCAGGGCGCGCTCCATTCAAGACTCCCTGCTGCCGACCCGGATGCGGCTCGACGGCATCACGATCGCCCACCACTTTCAATCGACAGAAACGGTGGGAGGCGACTACTACGATCTGCTGGTGTTGCCGAACGGCAGCGGTCTGTTCTGCATTGCAGACGTCAGCGGACATGGCGTGTCGGCTGCGCTGGTGGCGGCGATGGTGAAGGTCTGCCTGCTTAACGCCGTGGAGCGCTTGTCGGACCCGGGAGAAATCCTCGGCTTCGTGAATCGCCGGCTGACCGGCATGGATCTCCCGGAGATGTTCGTCAGCATGGTCCTGGCAAGACTCGATCAGGATCCGCCCGGACTGGAATTCGCGGGCGCCGGACATCCCCCCGCCCTATTGGTCGACGGAACCCAGCGCGTTCGGGAACTGAAATCCGAGGGCCCGGTGCTGGGAATCTTGAGCGATTTCGTCTGGACCACGCAGCGCGAATCGATCGCGCCGGGCGACCGATTGCTACTGTACACCGACGGGGTGACGGAGGCGTCCGGCCCCAGGGACGATCTGTTCGGACTGGCACGCCTGAGGGAAGTCCTCCTGGCTACTCGAAACGATACGCCGACCGAGGCTGTTCAGAGGATCGTTGAGCGTACGGCCGAGTTCTGTGAGGCACAAACTTTTCAGGACGACTTCACACTTGTCCTCGCCGAGTTCAGGAATGCGCCTGAATAGATGCTTCGGCGCGGCCGGACTTGGGCGGAAGTGCAGGCGATGAGTTCAATGAAGGGCCACCATACAAGGCGCTCCGGCAGACGGCGGCCGCGCGTCTGTTTCTCGGGGTTTCCAGGCACTACGCGCGACCGCTGCTGTTGAGCTGGCTCGTTCAACATCGCGCTTTGGTCACATCGACTGCATTGACTGAGCCCCCGTCGTGCATGCGTCGGTGTTCACGTCCGACGAGGCAGCGAACCTCATCGACATCGGGCGATTTCACCGAAGCGTGCAGACTCTGTCCGAGTAAGCCTCGGGATTTCGGAATGAGGCGTCAAAAACACGCAGTGAGTCCGTTGACGACTTCTTCAACTTTCACGGATCTCAGAAAGCAGACGGCCGAGGGAGTAGTCAGGGGAGCTTTGATGGAACAGGATTCAGGAAGTCCACCACGGGCAACCGTGGGGGTCGGCGTCTGGAGTTTGCCGCAACGCGCTGCTGCTCACGTCCCACAGAAGCGCCGAGGGTGAGCTGAGGGTGGTGGCGCGGTTCGGGGGCCAATGGAGTCCGTCGGGTGGTCAAGGTGTGCTTTGTCGGCGTAGGACGCCGTCTTGACCCAGAAGCCAACACAACGGCCGGAATACAGTCACCGCGGTCGAGACCAGCGGGGCGAAGACACACGCCGGATTGAGTCGTTGGTCCCTCAATTCATCCCTGTGAGTGATTCGAGGTCGTGGCCGCCTACGGCTCGGCGCGGCCCATCGAACGTGAGACGACGGTGAGATGCTGCCGTGGTCCAGCGAGAGGGGACGGTGACGACGGAACTGACGCCGCGAATGGGCCGGACGGTTCACCGTTGTTGCCTGAGGCCGCAGATGCGTTTCGTTGTTTCCGTGCCCCGGCGACGATGACGATGGATCGGGACGGCGGGACGGTATTTGTGTTCAACTATTTGACGGTGACAGTCCGCAGGGTTTGTTTCAGGCTGCGAACTTCCGCGTCGCTCAGACCTTTCCCGTCATCGGTCTTCCGGAAGCCATTCAGATTCAGTGACCGCAAGCTGTTCGCCGACGTGAGATTTACGAGGTCTTGAGCGGCGAGTCCCATATCGTCGTTCAACCAGAGGGTCTGCAGAGCGGGAAGTGAACTCAATGATTCGAGCCCCTCGACTCCGATCGGGATCCGGCTCATCCCCAGCATCTGGAGCCGCGGCAAGGCAGCCAGAGCGGCCAATCCTTTGCCCGTCACCTCGGGGCATCGGATCAGGTGAAGTCGCTGGAGACCCTTCAGGGCCACCAGACGCTCGAGGCCGGTATCCGTGACACGGCTGTCACTGAGGTAGAGCGATTCCAGCCCGGTCATCCCCGCCAGATTCTTCAGATGGGCGTCGGTCAGCTTCTCGATCAACAGCGTCTTGAGATTCGTGAGCGAGGCAAGTTCCCTGATACCTGCGTCCGATAGTTCGGTTCGCAAGCTGAGCATCGACAGCGACCTCAGTGCGGCCGCTCTGCCGAGACCAGTGCCCGTGATGTTCGTGCCATTCAGGTCGACGGTCTGCAGTTCGGGCAGGCTCGCGATCTCGGCCAGCCCGTCGTTGTCGATGTGGGCGCCGTTGAGGTTGAGGGTCTTCAACGCTCGAAACTTGCCCAGCCCGACACCGCTGATCCGGGTGTCACCGGCGTCGAGTTTTTCCAGTTTCGTCAGCGGCGCCAGTTCTGCAATTCCCGCGTCAGTGATTTCGCTCTGTCCGATGTGCAGCTCCTCGAGTTTGGACAGGACAGCGACATGCTTCATGCCGTCATCGCCGATTCTCGTGCCGGAGAACCGCAAGATCCGCAGGTTCTGAAGAGGGGTCAGTTCCTTCAGGCCGTCGTTCGTGACGTCGCCATTGCGAATCGACAGACAATGCAGGTGTTCGAGGCCGGCGAGATCCTTCAAAAACGAGTCTTTCAACAGCGAATTCGGTGCGATCCCGGCATTCAAAGCGATCCCGAACGGCGTCTGAGGCGCCGGCAATCGGACAATCCGCCCGTCCTTCCACCTTGCCTCGTCGCCCCGCGTTGAGAGGGCGATTCGGAACAGGGGAGGCGAGGCTCGGCGCTTCTCGCCATCGATCATCACGATTCCGCTGTGGAGCGTCGCCCCGGCCTTCTTCCAGGCGTCGACCATCTCGGCCGGGAGCACCGGAACCGAATCGACATTTGCGGCAGGCAGTTGAGCGACGACCACGCAGGCGAGCGCCAGCGGGGGGACGAACGCTGTGCCCCGGCGAAGGGTGCCGGTCAAGCGAGTGGCAAGACCCCGCATCACTGTCTCACGCTTTCGACCAACATCGGATTTCCTTTCGCTCATGCTTGCCCCCCTTCGCAGCAGAACTCGATGCGCGTTCAGTTCAGCTCCGTCGTGTCCGTCGGCTCGTGGAGAACACCCAGTCCGAGTTCCTCAATCGGTTCGGCCCGGATGGCCATGCCGGGCGTCCGACGGCGCTCGACTTCGACGGTCATCGATGAGACTCCCCGAAAGATGGGGTAGGGACGCCAATGAATCGGCCCGACCAGGCTCAGCGAAGTCCATTCCGCGAGGAGACTCCGGAAGAACTCCTCCGCAATGACGCGGGCCAGGGCGGCTCCGATGCAGAAGTGCGGTCCGTATCCAAAAGAGACGCTCCGGGATCCCGCACGAAAGATGTCGAACCGATCGGGATCATCGAAGGCCCACGGGTCGCGATTGGCGGCTCCCGTGAGCAACAACACGTTCGATCCGACGGGGAGTTCCACGTCGTGGAGCAAGAGTCTCTCATCCAGTCGTCGACCGAGAATCTGCACCGGGCTTTCCAGTCGGGCCATCTCCTCGATGACCGCGCCGATCCGATCCGGATCAGAGCGCAGCTCGTGCATGATGTGCGGATGCTGGAGCAGCAGGAAGAGCCCGTTTCCCAGCAGGTTGGTGGTTGTCTCGTGACCGGCGTTCAGCAGGCCGACGACGTTCGCGATGATCTCCGGATGAGTCAGTCTCCCCCCCACCTCTTCGGCCTGGATGAGCGTCGACAGGAGGTCGTCGCTCGGGCGCCGGCGGCGGACCGCGATCTCCTTCTCCAGGAACTCCGCCACCGCCTGCCCGGAACGGGCCGCGATCGCAGCCTGATCGCCACGGCTGCCCGAGGCGATTCCGATGAAGGCATAAATGTCGTTCGTCCAGGCCTTGAACTCGTCGAATCGCTCCGACGGCAGGCCAATGATGCGGCAGATCATCCGCGAAGGGAGCGGGTCGGCAAGCTCGCTCATCACCTCGATTCGCGAGCGATTCCGCAGCGTGTCGAGTTGCTCCTGAATCGTCGCCCGGACGACAGGACGCATCCGCTCGATCTCGCGGGGCGCAAATGCCTGGCCGATGAGCGACCGCAGCCGCGCGTGCCGCGGCCCGTCCGTCAGCAGCAGGCGAGGCTCGAGAAGCTCCCGGAGAATTCGCTTCGGCTCTTGTTGAGCGTCGGGGACGTTCCCGAGGAGCGCATCGACCCGACCCGAGCGAAACATCGGATCGCGCAGCGCATTCCAGACGTCGTCGTGTCGCGTCAACCACCAGTAACCGGTCGGCTCGTGCCAGTAGACCGGCGCCTCTTCCTGGAGACGGCGATAAGTGGGGTACGGGTCGCGGATGAAGTCGGCGTCCATGACGTTGAAGCGAGAGTCCACGGTGCGTCTCCGGAAACAGAGGAACTTCGATCCCGTCAGCTCAGGGCGCGGAGAATGAGAAAGCCGCCGCGCCCGAGTGCCGCGGCGTTGTCGAGGAACAAGCCCAGCGGCCCGACTCACTTCGCGAGTTCCCGTTCGAACACCAGCCGGTAGATGGCCGCCTGGTATTTCGGCGTGCTGATCCGCACGGCCAGGATCCCCTCCTCGTCTCGTGTCTCCGCCTCGCCCGCAAGGAGATCGTTTCCCTTCGCGCCGGCCGCATAGTCGCGATGTATCCGGCAGTGCCATTTCCCCGGGGCGAGCTTCAGAGGCAGGACGGACGAATCGACTCGGGTGATCGCGGAGCCCTTTCCGATCGTCGGTGGAATCGGGTTCGCGGGGTCATAGAAGGGATGGTGCAGACGACCGGAGAGGAAGACGTGCGGGCCGATCAGGCTGTAATAGCCGGGGGGCGGTCCCAACGTGTAGGAGAGCTGCAGGCCGCGAACAACGGGCCCGCTCTTTGCTGCCGCCTCGGGGAGAATTGCGCTTCCCGCCGGGAGCGTCGTGCCAAGCACGTTCTTCGTCGCCGCCTCGCTCAGCAGCCGCGTCTCGAAGATCCCTTCGGCCCAGATCCCGACGGTGAACCGCTCACGTGGATGGGCTGCCTGGTCCTGCTTCGAGAAGTCGGGTTGGTCGCCCGGATGGTGCGGGAAGAGGGGCCGATTTTTGAGGACAACGGAAAATGCGATGCGCGTCAGCTCTTTCCCCTGCCGGCGTGCGCAGAGTTCGATCGTCAACACGCCCTGCGTCGCGTCCCCGACATGGATGGTCGTGTTCTCGTACAGCGGGGGAAGGAGCAGTCCCGCTTCGGAGTCGGTGAGTTGGAGGTCGTCGCGCCGCACCTGGCGCGATTCCCCGTTTCGCAGGTGCAGTTCGTAGATCTCGTTGGGAATCGTGTTGATCCATTCGACGTCGGAGAGTCGCGTCCCGTCGTACGGAATGAGGACGGCATCCTTCCTCGAGCTGCGCATCCCCCCTTTGGCGCCCGACTTCGTGCCGCGGCGCAGGTGAAGCGAGACGGGTTCCTGCGATGCGCCGTAAGGTGAGATGCGAAGCGTTACGGTTCCGGCGTCCTTCGGAGCGTCGGCCTGGATGGACCGGGTCTGTCCGGCCGAGTGAACGATCAGCTCGATCTGTTCCGGGACCTCGCCGCCGTCCGCCGGCAGCACTTCCGCTTCGAACGCATACGGAGCGAACCGGTCGTTCCAGTCGATGTGGGCCTCTTTCAGAGAAAGTCGCGGCTCCTTGAGGAACTCGGCGATCTGGTTGGCGGCGAGCGCGAACCCGATGTTCTGCACGGATCCTTCGATCCGCCATGTGACGATGCCGGCCACGCGTCCATCGTCGAGAAACAGTGGCCCGCCGCTGTTTCCCCGGTTGACGGCCGCGTCGGTCTGGATGGCGAAGAGGGTCCCGGCCGACTTTCGCAGCGACGAGATCACTCCCTTGCTCAGGCTCACCGAAGGGTTCTCGCCTCCCGAAGGGATCGGTCCCAGCGGGAAGCCGAGAATGCGGATGTCCTCGCCGAGCTTGATCTGGCTGACGTCCTTGACCAGATCGAGCGGCGTGAATTCCGCCCTCTTCTCCTTTATGTCGGCCTGGAGCAGGGCGAGATCCCGCGAGACGTTCGAGTGGATGACTCGCGCCGGGATTTGACGCTCCGTCTCTCCCTCGCCGCTTCCGACGATCAAGGTGAGTGGCCGGCTTCGCCCAGGCTGTCCGAGGACGTGCGCGTTCGTCAGGAAGAGGCCCTCCTTGCCGATGCAGAACGCGGTTCCAAGCCCGTGCCCTCCGCTTGTGACATAGGCCGTCGCCGACACGGCCTTCTCGATGGGAGAGGCGGCGTGCGCCGCGACGCCGGTCAGCGGCACGTTCGCGAGAAGAATGCAGACCCAGGCAAACGAATGTCGGCGTTCGTTCATGTCAGTCTCCTTAATGATGATGATGACGGTCAGTTCAAATCGATCGAGTTCGCAGGGCCGCAACGTGCAGGACCCAGGCCCGCATCGCGAGGTAGAGCACGGCCCCATTGAGCAGATGCCAGAGAAAATGTGTCCCCACGGCGAATGGCACGGATCGGTCGAGCGACCGCGCGACAATCGCTGCGCAAAAGACCGAGGCGGCCGCCAGAAGAAGCCACGGCTCAGGCTGGGATCGCAGCACGGCCACCACGCCGTACGCGGCCACTGCAATCAGCGCGGGGAAATAGAAGAGAGAGCCGTTGAGCGGTCGATGCAGCGGCATCGCAGCGAACGAGAGTCCGATGACGAGAACGATGATGCCCGCCGTTGCCGTGGCGCTGAACTGAAGCATCGACCGGCCCGCCAGCCACAGGAACGCGACCTGAAACAGTGCGATCGGCACGATGTCGAGCCACATCGTCCAGCGGTTGACCAGCGTATGGAACAGGAAGCTGCCGCAGCCGATCGCCGCGGCCAGGACGAGGAGCGTCCAGGTCCCTTCCGTCAGCACCCCACGCCGCGCGGCGAGGTGCCATGCGGCGATGGCCGCAATGAGAAATGAGGCGTTTGTCACCGCGTTCACCGGCTCGGCCCAGAAGCCGGGATGACCGCATCGTTCGCGATAGAGATGGAGAAGCGAGTTCATCGGAAGATCCGTGATGTCAGCGAAAGAGGGAGGAATTCATCGACCAGAGGCTCGATTCGATGGCCGCGCGGAGTCGCGTTTCTTCGTCAACGGTTTGCGGCTCGACACGCGGCCCCGCGCCGAGATGCTTCTCGAGAAACTGCAGTGTCCGTGCGTCGGATTCCTGGGACCGTGCGATGTGTGAAGCGCCGGGAACAATGAAGAGGGTCGCTTCGCTCTCGACGGCAAGCACGGACTCAGCCGCATGGCGCGCCGAATCGAGCGGCACGACCGTGTCTTTCTCTCCGTGAATGAAGAGCGTCGGAGGAAAGCCGTGCGACGGCCTGGTGCTCTCGAACAGCCCACCCCAGTTGACGACGACGGCGCGCGGGTCGGCGACGCGTTCGTCGTGGATTGCCGTGGCGGCCGCCGAGCGGGCGACAAAGCCACCCAGCGAGTTCCCGTCCAAAGCGATTCGCGTTCGATCGACGTCCGACCGCGCCGCGATGGCGTTGAGCGACTCCGCGACGACCCCCGTCCAGCGCGCCGCGTCGCGCCGGCAGACGGCGTCGATCTCCTTGACGTCGAGATCGCCGTCCTCTCGAAGGAACCAGAGGTCGTCGTAGTCGCCTCCGTCAAAGTAGTGGACGAAGAAGACGGCGTATCCCTGGTCGGCAAGCCAGCGCGCCGTGCGATAGTGAGCGGAACGGTAGCGCGCGGCCCCTTCGACGCCATGCAGCAGAACGACGGCGGGATGCGACCCGGCGCTTCGGGCATGGGCGGCGGGAAGAAACGCCTCGACCTGGATGGTGCACCGCACACCGTCGACGTCCGCGGGAACGACAAAGCGCTCGGTCGGCTGGAGTTGAAGCGCGTGCCATCCGAACCAGGCGCTGCTCAGGACAAGGGAAGCGAGGAGTGTTGCCAGAATGACGCCGCGCCGTCGAAATCGGGGTGGCTTCGATGACTTCAAAAGAGGAACGCCATGCGACACGGGGAGTTCTCCTGGCGAAAGTAGACGATTTGAGGGTCAGTTCTCCGTCTCGATCGCCGTTCTCCTGAAGCAGTCGTCGTGCCACATGCAGCGGGTAACTCGTAAGGCGTTTATGGGCAATTTCTTGCGTCTCAGAGTCCAATCTGATTCAATGAGCCGCAATGCCATAATCTGACAGATGGCGCCACAGATTATCAGTCACGTGTTAGGATCTGACATGGCTGGGCCACTGTTCGAAGCGATCGATGCGGAGTTCGCAGCCGATTTCGCGAAATACCTTTACCTCAACCCATTTGAGGAAGAGGCGTCCGTTGCCGCCCGTCGACGGCTCGCCACGATGGACCTCGGACTCTCCGACGAAGAGGAACGCCGGCCCCCAGTTCCGGACGTGCAGCGGCCCGGCATCGACCGGGTGGTGCGCCGCGTCGAAGCGCTCCTCGGACGTCTGAGAGAACGCATCCAGGCAGGCGCGTCTCCGCAGGGCTACGAAGAGCAGCGCCGCCTCGAAGCGCTGATTACGGGAGCCGTCTCGTTCCGCCACTTCGAAGGCCGGAGACCAATTCGGGAGGCGGGCGACGGAACCCACCGAGTCCCCTCATACCGCGCGTTCCTCGAAGGCTTTCGAGAGTTCACCTCCCTCGGGTGCGAGTTGTCGGAGTTCTTTCGCAAGCCGGCGCACGCCTTCGCCGTCTACTTCCAGCTCTTCCGCAGCTTCGATTTGATCTTCGAGCTCGTCCGCGGCAATTCGCGGCCGGTGCGGCGGCTGCGCGCTGAGATCTGGCACTCGATCTTCCCGCACGAGCTGCAGCTCTATGGCTCTCTCCTTTACGACCGGATGCACGACGTCACGACGCTGATCCTCGGACCCTCGGGAACCGGCAAGGAACTCGTCGCCACGGCGATCGGTTTGTCCCGCTACATCCCCTTTGATGCGAAGCGGGAACGATTCACCGAACCGCTGGCCGGCGCATTCCATCCGGTCAACCTGTCGGCGATGCCGCGCGACCTCATCGAGTCGGAGATGTTCGGGCACTGCGCTGGAGCCTTCACAGGAGCGGTGAAGGACCGTGAGGGCTGGTTTGAGAAATGCGATCTCGGCCACGCGGTCTTTCTCGACGAGATCGGAGAACTCGACGAATCAGTGCAGGTGAAGCTGTTGCGCGTGCTTCAGAGCCGGGAGTTCTACCGCGTCGGAGAGAGCGAACCGCGGCGGTTCGCGGGCAAAGTGATCGCCGCGACCAATCGCGACCTGGGGCGCGAGATTGCCGCGGGCCGGTTCCGGCAGGACCTCTTCTATCGCCTCTGCTCGGACCTCGTGAAGACGCCTTCATTGCGGGAGCAACTCGATGACTGCCCGGACGATTTGCCGTTCCTCGTGCGATTGATCGCGACGAAGTGCCTCGGCGAACGGGCCTGGCCCGAACAGATCGATTGGCTGGCGGGGCTCACGGTGCGCTGGATCGAATCGTCTCCCGAACTGGGAACGGACTACGAGTGGCCCGGAAACTTCCGTGAACTCGAGCAGTGCGTGCGGAACGTCATGGTCCGGGGCGAATACCACCCACAGCCCATCCCGATCCTGCCGACGGGAGTCGAGGACGCGGTGTCGCTTCCCAAGCCGAATCGCAGGTCTCCGCTCGAGCGTTTGTTTGCCCGAATTCGCGCCACCGATATGACGCTCGATGAGTTGCTGGAGAACTACTGCTCTCTCGTCTTCGCCCGCTCGTCACACCTGACTGAAGCGGCCCGCCGGCTCGGAAAGCACCGGACGACAATCCAGAACCGCATCAAGCCAGAGTTGGTCGAACAATACTCAGACGCTTCAAGGCCGTGATGACGGCGAGGAAGCGGGCGATCTGCGTCGGTCGCATCGACAGATCCAACATTTTTCGGACCGTTGTGTGCGTGGCTGCTCACGACCGACTCAGCAGCAGGAAGACGCTTCGCGTTCGGGCGATTTCACCGAAGCGTGCAGACACGTCCCGGAAACCATCAAGGTTTCGGACTGATGCAGGGACGATCTGACTGTGCGCGTGCCGGTTTCAATCGGCTCATTTAGCAGGCTCGGCATGTCTTCGATGCAGTGTTTCGACGGGAGATTCTCCAAAGAGCGTGCGGTAAGCGCCCGCGAACTCGCCAAGGTGCCAGAATCCCCATCGCAATGCGACGCTGGCCACGGAACCCCGCTCGCGCCGGCGGCTGCCAGTTCGCATCGGATCGCCGACAATCTGCGTCGGCGGAGATAGGCCGTGGGCGTCATATTCAGGATCTCGCGAAATGCATACTGAAGCGTCCTCTCGCTCACATCACAGTGCTCGCAAAGCTCTTGGTGGAGACATTCTGAGCATGCCGATCGTGGAGGTATTCCTCGGCTCGCGCGACGATGTGCTTGTGTCGGAAGAATCTACCGCAGGGTTCGGGCGTCTGCTCGCCACCGGTTGCGGCACTGACGATGAGCGATTGGAGTTCGTCGCGCGCAGACGTGGCTGCATCGGCCGCGAGCGGCCGCCCGGTTGTCATGAATTCGACCAGCGCCGCGAGCTTGCGGTTCAACTTTCTGGCGAGGGCGGGTCGCGGGTTGACGACTCCCCGATTGCGGTGCGATGGAGCGAGCGCCGCCACAGATCTTTCCCAGATCGCGGGCGGCACGATCAGGTCAGCATAAAGTGCGACCCGGTGACCGTGGCGTCCGCCTCGGTCTTGGGCGGGCAAAGTAGGAGCGAACCGGGCCGGGCCTCCACGCCCCAGAATCGCCCGGTTCGCGGCATCTCGATCAGCACACCCAGCGCATAACCGACGGGGTTGAAGCACCCGCGCGTGGACGGGAGTGTCGGTTCGCCCGAAGCCCAGCAGCGCGGACCCCAGGCCCACGTAGCCGAGGGTCACCGTCATCACTCCCCGACCCAGCTGAAAGTGGTCGAGGTTGCTCCCCTTTCACGGCGTCGTTGAGGCTTTCAATCCCGTCAATTTCGCGGACCGCACAGGGGGCGACTGAGGGAGGCGGATGATCTGGCATCGTGAAGATCGCTTCAAATTGCCGAAAACCGATAGCATTTTCGAAACAGATTTGAAGAATGGGCTCCACTTGGGCGCCCGACCGTTCGCGTCCGGCCCATGAGACATCCCCGCGCGACGTCATTCTGTCAATTCTGACGCGGGGAAGCTGCCCATCCCTTCGACAGCGATCCACTCACTCCCGTTTCGAAGCACGCCGTTTTCTCGACTCCGAGGTGCCTCTTGATGCCATTCCGTAAGTCCCGCGTTGTTTTCCTGCTTGTGACCGGAGCGGTGCTCCACGGCACGACGGCGATGAGCCAGGAAAAGCCGAGTGAATCCGCCAAGTCGGGCAGCGCTCGACCACAAGCCGAGGAGTCGCGAAAGGAAGAACGTGAGGCGATTCGAAAGAACCTCGGTTCTTTGATCAAGGCATTCGAAGCCCGCGACTCGAAGGCGCTGGCCTCGCACTGGACCGAGGAAGGAGAGTATCGGAACGATGCGAGCGTGTCGCTCCGGGGGCGTGCGGAGATCGAAGCCGCGTTTGCCGCATTGTTCGCCGCGACGCCGGAGATCTCGGCCGAGATTCATCCCGGAGAGCTGCGGTTTCTTTCGCGCGATACGGCCGTCGGTGAAGGAACGGTCAAGGTCCGTCGCGGAGCCGCCGAGGCTTCGACAAGCGCGAAGTATACGAGTCTTCTGGTGCGCGAGGATGGCCACTGGCGTCTGGCTCAGTTGTCGGAAACGAAGAACGACAAAGTCACCATCGCGGATCTGGGCTGGCTCGTCGGCGAATGGAAATCGACGCCGCAGCAGGGAGCCGAGATTCGGACCACGTATTCGTGGGCGCCGAGCCGGAAGTTCCTCAAAGTCGAGTTCTCCCTCAAGGAGAAGGATCTCGAATTGGCGGGGTCGCAGGTTCTGGGAGTGGCTCCGTCGACGGGAAACATTCGCTCGTGGACGTTCGAAGGGGACGGAGGGGTCGCCGAAGGTGACTGGAGCCGCGACGGGGATCACTGGGTGATCGAGGCGAGTGGAACCTTGGCCGACGGGACGACGATCACCGAGACCAACATCCTGCGGCGCGTCGACGCGGACACCTTCACCTGGCAATCGATCAATCGCTTTCTCGGCGACGACGAGATTGACGACCTGCCTCCCGTCAAAGTGACGCGGGTCAAGTCGAAGTAGTCATTGGACCTGACGATCGCAATCAGGCCGTTTCCGCGATATCACCCTGACCAGAGATTAACCCATGCTTCGGAAGTCGTTCGCGTCGCTTCTCGCGCTCTCGCTCGTCGTCGTTCCGTCTGCCTACGCCCAACGCGGAGGCCGGGGCGGAGCCGGCGCTCCGCACGGCCAGCCCCCGCACGGGCAACCACCCCGCGGCCAGTCGCCGCATGGGGGCGGACTGGGCGGAGGGATTCCGCCAAAGAACGAGTCAGCGGCATCGCATCTACAACACGGCGGAGCCGGGTCCGGGCCGCATGGCGGTGCATCGGCGCCTCCGGCCGCCCGACTTGGCACCAATCCGGGATCCCAAGCCGGTCGGCCGGGAGCGCCGGGCGGCGGCGCACGGCCAGGAACTCGGGGTGAGAATGCAACGACCGGAACGCGGTCAGGCACGGGGCCAGAAACCGGCAGACCAGGAACGGGCGCTCGTCCGGGGACCTCCACAGGAAACACGGCCAATGTCGTGCGCCCGGGCACGGGGTCGGGAACATCCGCGGGGAATACAACGAACGTCGTCGGAGCGCGGCCCGGCACGGGATCGACCACGCAGGCGGTTCCGCCGACCACGGCCAATCGTCCGGGCGTCGGCGCGGGTGGGGTGGGAGGTCCCGCAAGCGGCATCGGCGTTCTCCCCGGTGCGGGTGCCGGCCTGCCCGGTGTACCCGCCGCGGCCCAGGGGACGCGCTACACGTCGAATTCGGCGCTCAATGCGCAGGCCGCTTCGGTTCGCGCGGCTGCCGTCGCCAACCCGACCTACAACACGGCATCCTTCGCGGCGTACGGTAATGCCTGGCAGCCCACCAATCTGGCAGCGGCTTCGGTCTATTCGAACCCGGGGTATGGGGCAGTGGCCGCCGGCGTCGGCTTGAGCGCTCAACCCGTTGCCTACGACTACGGAGCAAACGTCGTCGCCCAGCCCACGACCGTCTACGTCAACGGCGACTCGGCGGGGACTCCGCAGCAATACGCGAGTCAGGCGAGCGCCATTGCCGCTGCCGGCGCGTCGGCTCATGCGGCGCCCAACTCTAAGTGGATTCCGCTGGGTGTCTTCGCGCTCGTGCAGGGAGATGCCACCACGTCGGACGACGTCTTCCAGCTGGCCGTCAACGCGGATGGAATCATTCAAGGCAATTACCACAACGTCCGCTCTGACCAGATGGAGAGCGTCGCCGGTTCGGTCGACAAGAAGACGCAGCGGGCAGCGTGGACCATCGGCGGCGACAAATCCCCGGTTTATGAGGCGGGAATCGCGAATCTCACGAAGGAAGCCACGCCGATTCTGGTGCATCTGGAAGATGGCCGGTCGAACCAGCTCACGCTCGTTCGGCTCCAGCAGCCGCAACCCTGAAGTCGCGGGTCGTCTCGCAACACATCACCGTCGGCTCTCGCATGCCTCGGTTGCGATCCATCGATCGTCACCGGGGCTCATTTCAACTGACAAGTATTTCCGGTGGGAAGCTCATGCCTCGTCGCACGCGAAGCACGTCCGCGCTCGTTCTCATCACTTGCATCAGCGGTGCAGGTCTCGGCTATGTTGCAGCGACCGCGCAGCAGCCGGCCTCCAAAGGGCCGCCGCCGATTGGTTCACCCGCGGCGACGACCAGCATCGACGGCAAGCAGCTGCCGGCCCCGAGCCCGAAGTTCGGCGGCGTGATCAAGGACGGCGCTCTTCAGTCGACCCCCTGGTGGGCGCCGCGGATCGTTCCGCCCAAAGGCGCGCCAAACGTCCTCCTGATCATGACGGATGACTCTGGCTTCGGCGTCCCGAGCACGTTCGGCGGCGTGGTCCCGACGCCGGCAATGGATCGCGTCGCGAAGAATGGCCTGCGCTATAACCAGATCTGCTCGACCGCGCTTTGTTCCCCGACGCGTGCCGCACTTCTCACCGGCCGCAATCATCATGCAGTCGGCTTCGGCGTGATCTCCGAGCAGTCGACGGGCTATCCGGGCTACGACAGCATCATCACGAAGGACAAATCGACGATCGGCCGCGTTTTGAGGGACAACGGTTACGCTACGTCGTGGTTCGGGAAGAACCACAACACGCCGGCGTTTGCCGCCAGCGCGGCGGGACCGTTCGATCAATGGCCGATCGGAATGGGGTTCGAGTACTTCTACGGGTTCGTCGGGGGGGACGCGAACCAGTGGGAGCCGAACCTGTTCCGCAACACAACGCAGATCTATCCCTTCCAGGGTAAGCCCGGCTGGAACCTGACGACGGCGATGGCCGATGATGCGATCGACCATCTCCACAAGCTCAACCAGATCGAGCCCTCCAAGCCCTTCTTCGTCAAGTTCACGCCGGGCGGGACTCACGCCCCCCACCATCCGACGAAGGAGTGGGTCGACAAGATCCGCGAGATGCACCTCTTCGACCAAGGCTGGAACAAGGTCCGCGAGACGATCTTCGCCAACCAGAAGAAGCTCGGTGTGATTCCCGAGAGCACCACGCTGCCCCCGTGGCCGAAGGAAGTCATCAAGAACTGGGACGAGTGCACGGCGGACGAGAAGAAACTCTTCATCCGGCAGGCGGAGATCTTTGCCGCCTACTCGGCCTACACCGACCATGAGATCGGCCGTGTCATCCAGGCGGTTGAGGACATCGGCAAGCTCGATAACACGCTCATCATCTACATCAACGGAGACAACGGAACAAGCGCCGAAGGAGGACCGCTGGGAACGCCCAATGAGGTCGCCTTCTTCAACGGCGTCAGCGTCCCGGTCGAGGTCCAGCTCGCGAAGTACTACGACGACTGGGGGACCGAGAAGACGTACAACCACATGTCGGCCGGATGGTCGTGGGCCTTCGACACTCCGTTCAGCTGGTTCAAGCAGAACGCCTCGCGGCTCGGCGGAATCCGCCAGGGGATGTGCGTCTCCTGGCCGGCTCGCATCAAGGACAAAGGGGGGCTGCGCGAGCAGTTCACCCACGTCATCGACGTCATGCCGACGATTTTGGACGCCTGCGGCATCGCTGCGCCCGAACGGGTCGACGGAATCCCGCAGACGCCGCTCGACGGCGTGAGTTTCGCGTACACGTTCGACGCGAAGAACGCAAAAGCGCCGTCCCGCCACAAGACGCAGTACTTCGAAATGATGGGTCAGTACGCCCTCTTTCACGAGGGTTGGCTCCTCGCCACAAAGGTGAACCGTGCCCCGTGGGAAGCCTACGGACCGGCCAACACCGATCCTCTCAACAACCAGGTTCTCGAACTCTTCGACCTGACGAAGGACTTCAACCAGACCGAGGATCTGGCTGCGAAACACCCCGACAAGGTGAAAGAAATGAAGCAGAAGTTCGTCGAAGAAGCCCGCAAACACCAGGTCTTCCCGATGGATGCGTCGGTCGCCGCCCGAATCATCGCGCCGCGCCCGAACATCACGGCGGGACGGACGGAATTCGTCTACACCCGTCCGATGACCGGATTGCCGCAGGGAGACTCGCCGCAACTGCTCAACTGCTCCTACACGATTACGGCGGAGATCGACATCCCGAAAGAGGGCGCGGAAGGCATGATCCTGACCTCCGGCGGACGGTTCGCCGGCTACGGCTTCTATCTGCTCAAGGGGAAGCCGGTCTTCCTCTGGAACCTGCTCGATCTGAACCGGATCAAATGGGAAGGCTCGGAAGCCCTTTCCCCCGGTAAGCATACAGTCGAGTTCGACTTCCAGTACGAAGGGAAAGGAATCGGTACGCTCCTTTACAACAGCTTCAGCGGCCTCGCCCGTCCCGGCCAAGGGAGTCTCAAGGTCGATGGAATGCCGGTCGCCACGAAGACGATGGAGCGCACGTTGCCAATGATCCTGCAATGGGACGAGGCCTTCGACATCGGCTCCGACACGCTTACCGGCGTGAACGATGCGGACTACCAGCCCCCATTCGCGCTGACCGCCAAACTGAATAAGCTGACGATCAGGGTCGACCGCCCGCAACTCACGCCAGAGGACATCAAGCGATTCCAGGAAGACGGGCAGCGGAGCAATCGCGCCAGCGAATGAGTGCCCGCGGTAGATAAGGACGTTGGCATTCCGATCGTGCTCGGTTAAGCGCGGACTCAGCCGTCGGTTCTCGCATCGGTCACATCGACTGCATCGACAAAGCCCCCGTCGTGCACGCGTCGGTGCTCACGGCCGGATCAGCAGTACGAAGATGCTTCGGCCTCGGGCGATTTCACCGACGCGTGCAGACGCTTCCAGCGGAGACCATCGAGGTGTCGGACAGGTGTCGGACCGACGCACCCTCGTTGTAGTCGAACTGCCGATTGACTTTCGATGCCGGACGCGATGGATTCGGGCAATCCCGTTGAACATTCCTGTTCAAGCGAGAGTGCAGGCGGGCTAGCCATGACCGCCTCGACGACCCCACCATCCGGTCATATAGACGAGATTGCGGTTGTCCCGGATGTAGGCCGAGCGGTGCGTGTTTCGGATTCGGACGACGCGAACTGCTGGTTCGTGGGGCAAGGGAAACAAGGACCGGGTGACAACGCTTTCCGTGTCGCTGGCGGACGCTCTGGCACGGTCGGTCCCGCGCTCTGGCCCGTGGTCGGGGTGCATACCGTCATGGCAGTGGGGTGCGTCGTCTGTCTCCTTGAAGATATCGTAAGCTGGCCGTCAGGCGGGGGGCATCGTGGACGACCCAGAACATGAAGCCCGAACGGGCGAATCGATCGGAGAGGGGGCCACCCTGGCGAGGTTCCGAACCCGGCTCGCGCTCGACCGGACGATGCTGGCCTGGGTTCGGACGGCGCTGTCGATGGTCGGGTTCGGGTTTGGCACGGTTGCCTTCTTCCGGTCGCTCCGTCAGGCCCACCCCGGCGAGGAGCCCCGCCGACTCCATGAGACGGCGATCGCCTTCGGCCTGATCCTCCTCGTGCTGGGGGTGGTCGCGCTGGCGCTCGCAGGCGCATCCCACTGGCGGTCGTTCCGGGCCGTGCAACGGGGGGTACCACCTGGCGCGGGACTGTGGCCGTTGAGCCTCGCGCTGGCGCTGCTCGTGGCAGTCCTCGGCGTCGTGAGTCTGGCCCTGTTGTTCACGTTGTGATTCTGGCGTCGAAGGCCAATCTCCACGGCTCATCAGCCCGCCGGCAGGTAATCTTCGTTGTTCGGCACCACGCGTCGGTCACAGCGACTGGGGGTCACGACGCATCACCGATGCCGATCCTCGATTGTCCGGTGGCGTCGGTTCCGGTGAAGCGACGATCACGGCCTGGCCAGCCAGTCACGGACAGTCACGAGGGATGTTGACTTTGGAGCACAACGTCGGATGATGGGAACGCGGCGGTCACCGCCCCGATCGATCGCATCCAGCGACCGCTCCACAATCGCGCGATTCCGCGAATACCCGGCGCTCGCCGACCGTCAAAGGACGCAACAATGAGACGCTCGCAGTCGGGAACGATCCAGGGCCTGATGGTCCTGGCGGCTCTGATATTCACTTCGGGCTGTGCCGAGCATTCCGTAGACAGCGGGAAGAAAGGTGCGGCTGCCAAGGCCGCGGCAAACGAGCAACCCGCTGGATCGACAGCGAAGGCCGAGCCCGAGCAACCTGTCGCCGAAACGCAGGTTGCCGCGGTAGGCAGCCCCGGCGCGACGGTCAGCATTCCCGGCAATCAGCTCCCCCCGCCCGACCCGAAATTCGGCGGCGTGATCAAGGAGAAAGCGGCCGACTCGAAGTCGTGGTGGGCGCCGCGCATCGTGCCGCCGAAGGGGGCGCCCAATGTGCTCCTGATTATGACGGACGACTGTGGGTTCGGCTCGCCGAGCACGTTCGGGGGAGTGATCCCCACGCCGGCCCTCGATCGCATCGCGAAGAGCGGCCTGCGATACACGCAGTTCCACTCAACATCCCTCTGCTCGCCGACGCGCGCCGCTCTGATCACCGGACGCACCCATCACGTCTCAGGCTTCGGCGTCGTCGGCGAGGCGGCCACCGGTTTCCCCGGCTACGACTCCGTCATTCGCCGCGAGTGCGGCACCGTCGGCGAGATCCTCAAGCAGAACGGCTACGCCACGTCGTGGTTCGGCAAGGACCACAATACGCCGTTCTATGAAGCGTCGGTGGCCGGACCGTTCGATCAATGGCCCAATGGAATGGGCTTCGAGTACTTCTACGGTTTCATCGGCGGCGACACGAGCCAGTGGACGCCGAACCTGTACCGCAACACGACGGCCATCTATCCGTTCCAGGGCAACCCGGAGTGGAACCTGACCACCGCAATGGCCGACGACGCGATCGACTATATGAAGGGTCTCAGCGAAGTCGCGCCCGACAAGCCGTTCTTCGTCTATTACGTGCCGGGCGGCGTCCACGCGCCGCATCATCCCACCAAGGAATGGATCAAGAAGATCAGCGATCTCCACC
Organism: Planctomycetaceae bacterium; assembly: GCA_020850695.1. Taxonomy (GTDB): domain Bacteria; phylum Planctomycetota; class Planctomycetia; order Planctomycetales; family Planctomycetaceae; genus JADZEF01. Next base: position 24,632 of record JADZEF010000236.1, read on the forward strand.
TGTTCGACGACGGGTGGAACAAGCTCCGCGAAACGATCTTCGCGAACCAGAAGAAGCTCGGCCTCATCCCCGAGAACACGAAGCTGACGAAGTGGCCGAAGGAGCTGCCCGAATGGGACACGCTCGACCTTGAGCAGAAGAAGCTGTTCATCAAGCAGGCCGACGTCTTCGCCGCCTACCTCGCCTACACCGATCACGAAATCGGCCGCGTCATTCAGGCCGTCGAAGACATGGGCAAGCTCGACGACACGCTCATCATGTTCATCAGCGGCGACAACGGAGCAAGCCCCGAAGGGACGATCAACGGCACGCCGAACGAGTTCACCTTCTTCAATGGCGTGACGGTCCCGGTGAAGGATCAGTTCCTGTTCTATGAGTTCTGGGGCTCGGACGCGACGTTCCCCCATTACTCCGCCGGTTGGGCCTGGGCCTTCGACACGCCCTTCCAGTGGTGCAAGCAGGTGGCGTCGCACTTCGGCGGTACACGCCAGGGCATGTGCATGTCCTGGCCCGGCCACATCAAGGACGAGGGGGGAATCCGCACGCAGTTCCACCACATGATCGACGTCGTGCCGACGATTCTCGAAGCATCGGGCGTCCCCGCGCCCGACACGATCAACGGCATCCCGCAGCGTCCGATGGACGGCGTGAGCATGGTCTATACGTGGGACAAGGCAAACGCCGACGCCCCCTCGAAACGGACGACGCAGTACTTCGAGATGCTCGGCAACCGCGCCATCTATCACGACGGCTGGGTCGCCTGCACAACTCCGGTGAGCACCCCCTGGGATCTCGGCATCAAACCGTCGCCCGACGTGATCACCGGGTACCAGTGGGAACTCTACAACATCAAGGAAGACTTCTCGCAGGCCGACAACCTCGCTGCCGCGATGCCGGACAAGCTCAAGGAGCTGCAGGAAGTTTTCTACGCCGAGGCGAAGAAGAACGACGTCCTGCCGCTGGACAACTCCAGTCTCGCCCGGTTTCTGACGCCGCGCCCCAGTCCGACCGCGGGACGCACCACATTCACCTACAGCGGAACGCTCAGCGGCGTTCCGCCGGCCTGCGCTCCCAGCATTCTGGGACGCTCTTACAACATCGAAGCAGTGGTCGAGATCCCCGAAGGGGGCGCCGAAGGGATGATCGTCACCGAAGGGGGCCGCTTCGGCGGCTACGGCCTCTTCCTGAGCAAAGGAGAGCTCGACATCGGCCGCGGCAAGGTCGTGTTCCTCTACAATCTGCTCGGAATGAAACGGATCGCGTGGGAAGGCCCGAAACTCGAGCCGGGCAAGCACACGATCACGTTCGCCTTCAAGTACGACGGCCCCGGCTTCGGCAAAGGGGGCGCCGGAACCCTCTCGGTCGACGGCAAGGAGATCGAGACGAAAACGCTGGAGAACACGGTCCCGATCACGTTCCCGGAAGACGAAGCGTTCGACGTCGGAATGGACACCCGCACGCCGCTCGCCCTCGTCGAGTATCGCTATGAGTGCCCGTTCAAGTTCACCGGCAGGATCAATCGGCTGATCTACACGCTGGGCCCGCACGAGTTCGTCGCGGAAAAGAGCGACAAGAGGAAGGAATAGCGCCGCCCGGACGGCCCCTCGCATGAACAAGCCTCTCGCTGTCGCCGCGCTGGCCGAAGCCGCCATCGGCATGGCACTCATCGTCGTGCCGTCTCTCGTGGCACGTCTGCTGCTCGGAACGGAACTCACCGGCGTCGCCGTTGCCGTCGGGCGCGTCGCCGGCATCAGCCTGATGGCGCTCGGACTCGCCTGCTGGCCTGGGAGAGATCCTGCGCGCGGGGCACTCGGCGGGATGGCGACCTACGGCCTGCTCGTGACGCTCTATCTCGCGTACCTGGGTATCCGAGGCGAGTGGGCCGGCCCCATCCTGTGGCCGGCGGTGGCGGTGCATGCCGTGCTGACGCTGCTGCTGGGCCGCGTATGGCTCAGTGCGAGAAGCGCTGTGCCGAAGGAACCATAGGACATTCTCATTGCGAAATCACCACATGGAACTTCCGCCTGTCCGAGACTCCCAGCGTGCTGGAAGAACTCGACGGCTGGATCCGACGCCGGCTCCGCTGCTTCCTGTTGAAACAGTGGAAACCGGGCCGGGGCCGCCGGAGGGCGCTCCAACGGCTGGGCGTATTGGACCCCCACTCCGGTTCGCGCAAAGGCCCGTGGCGACTGTCGAAAACACAGGCAGTTCATGCGGGTCTGGACAAGACCTGGTTCGACACTCTGGGGCTCTTCAACCTGACCGCACAGTGGCGACTTAGGTCGCAAGCCGTTTGAACCGCCGGATACGGTCCCGTACGTCCGGTGGTGTGGGAAGGGCTCCGCCGCGAGGTGGACCCCTATCCCGATTCGATTCCACATGAAGAACGGAGGGAGGACTTCACCCGTGAGATCGCCGTATCGCATGTTCTTCGCAATCGCCTTCATTCTGCCTGCTTTTGGCCCGGCATCAGGAGAAGATCCGACGACCGCGCCCGACGTGACGGCGATCGACGTCCTGCTTGCCCCCGATCACGTCATGATCGATCGCGCGAAGGCGGCGAATGCGCGGCTTCGCGCCGATTTCCCGAACGGGTTCGCCCTCGATGCCACGCACGCACCGCACGTCACCGTTATTCAGCGGTTCGTCCGAACCCGCGATCTGGACAAGGTGAACGCGGCCATCGCGAAGGTGCTGAAGGACGAAAACCCCGTCGCGTGGGAGTTGAAGGCGACAGGGTATTACGACATCCCCGTCGAAACGCTGGGAGTGGCGGGAATCGTCATCGAGCCGACAAAGGACTTGCTCCGGTTTCAGCAGAAGGTCATCGACGCCGTCGCCCCGTTCAATGTCGAGAAGGGGACGGCAGAAGCATTCGCGCTGCGTCCTGACGGCAAGACCATCGCGCAAGCGCAGCAGACGATCGAATACGTCACGTCGTTCGTTCCGAAGTCCAGCGGCAAGAATTACAACCCGCATGTGACCATCGGCCTCGGCACGCGTGAGTTCGTCGACAAGCTCAAGGCGGAGCCATTTCAGTCATTCACATTCAAGGCCCGTTCGGTCGACGTCTACCAGCTCGGCGAGTTCGGAACGGCTCAGAAGCTGTTGTGGACCTCGGCCCCCGCCGATCCGCTGCCGTCGTGGAACGAAGGCAAGGCCAAGCAGTCCATTCTCGACTTCGTCGCGAAGGTGACGAAGGAAAGCGGTCAGGACTTCGTGCCGGTCGCCGAGCGCATCGCCACGTTCGACAATGACGGCACGCTCTGGTGTGAGATGCCGTTGCCCACCCAGTTGTATTTCGCCGTCGACCGCGCGAAGGCATTGGTCCCTCGACATCCCGAGTGGAAGGAGAAGGAGCCATTCAAGTCTGTGTTGGAAGGCGATTTGAATGGGCTATTCGCCTCCGGGGAACGCGGCCTGGTGGAATTCATGATGGCCACTCACGCCGGCATGACCACCGACGAGTTCGAAGCGATCGTCAAGGAGTGGGTCGTCACCGCGAAGCATCCGAAATACGAGCGGGCGTACACGGAACTTCTTTACCAGCCGATGCTCGAAGTGCTTGCATACCTGCGTGCGAGCGGCTTCAAGACGTACGTCGTGTCCGGAGGCGGGATCGAGTTTATGCGGCCGTGGATGGAAAAAGCCTACGGCATCCCCCCCGAGCAAGTCATCGGCAGCACCATCAAGACGAAGTATGAATCGCGCGACGGCAAACCGGTCCTCGTCCGGATGCCGGAGCTCGACTTCAACGACGACAAGGCCGGCAAGCCGGTGAGCATCAACAAGTTCATCGGCCGTCGCCCGGTGATGGCCTTCGGCAACTCGGACGGTGACTTCCAGATGCTCGAATACACGACCGCCGGAGCCGGACCGCGGTTTGGCCTGTTCGTCCATCACACCGACGCTGACCGCGAGTACGCGTACGACCGAAAAGCCGGCCTCGCCCGGCTCGACAAGGGCCTCGACGAAGCGCCGAAGCGAGGCTGGACGGTCGTCGACATGAAGAAGGATTGGAAACGCGTGTTCGCGTTCGAGAAATAGGGGCGCACGACGACGCCCGGCGAAGGAACGAAGGTATTCGCCGAGTGCCTCGCGATGACGCCGCACTCGTCGGTCACATCGACTGCATCGATGAACCGTTGATTGTTGCCCGCTTCGGTGTTCACGACCGGAGCGGCGAGCGCTGTCATTCAAGGTGTTTCCATCCGAGAAGTCAACACGGGGTCTTTACTCGCGGCACTCGTCGCATCCGTTCCCGATTCCGCATCGGCATCGGCCACGCATTCGGGTGGCGGTGCGTTGCGGGCCCCTGGGGGTGGATAAGCAACGAACGAGTCCCAGGCACTCGGATTGCCTATGATGTTGATTCGGTTGCAATTCAGTCACCGGATTGCCTTCGCCGTGCTTGAAGACACGACGTCCCCGACCCCAATCAATTCGGTGAACTGCAGTAACCTTCACCGCACCAATGGCTTCCGGCCAACGCAGATTTCGGGCACGGGCTGCGGGTTCAATTCCCGCCGCCTTCGCTTCAGTGGATGGCCGCTCAGAAGGCAGCGCAACGCTGGCTGCAACCCGAATCCGGGTCTCGCCGCAAGGAAGGGCGGGACTTGCCCTTTCCATTTCGCAACGTGGGCCTACGAAACCGAAGGTTCGATGCTCCTGCCTCGGTCGTGAATACGAATGGCACTTAGTTTCCCCTCAAGTCATTGAGGCGAAATGGGATGGGAATTCCGAAGTCTCCTGCTCTTGATGGAAGGGATACGTCTTCCATTCTGGGTAGAAGCCCGCGATGTGTTCTTCACACCAAGGCCGGTTGGGTCAGCAAGTCCACATACTGAGGCGTCAGGTTCTGCAGGAGGGGCGTCTTCCTTTTAGCGACGTGCTCTCGACCGCGCTCGTGACGCAAGTGCTGGAGCAGATCGGGATCGTCTGGAAGGACCGTATCTTCACACCCGTTGTCACCCTCTGGGTCTTTCTGAGTCAGGTGTTCTGAGCCGATCACTCCTGCCGCGCCGCCGTGGCTCGATTCATCGCACATCGAACTTCACAAGGTGAGCCGGCCTGTTCCGCCCGCACAGGAGCTTAATGTCAGGCCAGAAAGCGGTTGCCGGGACGCTTCTTCTTCGCGGTGGCTTGTCTGGTCGGTCGCATTCCGAACGCCAAGGCGGAGCCTCGTTGGTTGTGGCACGGTCGGCGCGTCTATCTGGTTGATGGCACGACGGTCTCCATGCCAGGCACTCCTGAAAACTAGGCGGTCTATCCCCAGGTCTACAACCAGCAGACAGGCATTACCTCGATTTGAAGTGCCTTATGCACTTGGGTAAAAGCGCCAGACGCTCCATCAACCAGGCCTTTTCAATCGGGAGTCATTGGCCCCGAGATGCTCTACCGAAGCATCAACCACATCCCCGGCTCCAGAAGTCGTCGCCGCTTCTGCGGAACTCCTCTGGAGTGAGCGGATGAGCAAGCCCATCAGCTGGTTGTCGTCCTTCGCGGTCTCGGCTTCCCTCATGGGGATGCTGACACGCTCCGTCGAGCGGGCCTCGATCAGCCGCGCCATCCGCTCCGCATGCTCGTCGCGATACTTCGCCAGCGAGAACTCGCTCTGCGACAGCGAATCAATCAGCTGGCCGAACAGTCCCGCCTCCTCTTCGGACGCCGCCGCCCCAGGCACCATCTCCTCGAACGCCTCCGGTTTCGACACCAGCGCGTCGTAACGCAGCACGGTCAGCACGACCAGCTTCCCGATCGTCCGCAACAGCACCGGCTGCGCCCTGCGGCCAATCACCGCACGCCCCACCGCATGCAGCTCTCCCTCCGCCAGCCCGCCGTGCAGCAAAGCATAGATCCTCTGCCCTGCCGGACTGTTCGGCGTGAGATACCATGTCTTCTCAGTGTAGTAGACCGGCTCGATGAGCGTGGACGGCACGAAGGCCTCGATCTCGACGGTCCGGTCTTCCTTCTCGTCCAGCGACGCCAGTTCCTCGTCGCTGAGAACAATGTACTCCCCCTCCGCCGCTTCATATCCCGACGCGATATTCTCTGCGGCAACCGGCCCGTGGACCGGGCAGCTCATCTGCTGCTTCAGCCGATGCCAGCAGCCGTCATGCAACTGTCGCAGCGAGATCTTTCCGGCGTCCGAAGTCGTGGCCGAATACGCTTTGACGGGGATGTGAAGCAGGCTCACTTTCAGATACCCGCACCAGCTGGCGCGTGTCGCCATGATTTCCCCTCATTGCACTGGATGCGTTCATTGGGCTCTCCGTGCAGAGGTGTCGAAGCGTCCGTAAGGAACACTGTGGCCCGCGCGAAATGGCGGGGGCAAGAACAATTGGTCGACGCGACGCCCCTCGATTCCCGTGGCTCACCTGGAACATCGAGCCTGGCGACGCCGACTCTCGATCGGATGCAGAACCCGGAGACGGCCTCCGGTTGGCGACTTTTGGACGATTGATCTTTTGACGTCCAACTCGTCGGGCAAAGTGCGGTGCAACTTTCCAAAAGCCCGCCAGGCCGAACCGTCTCGCAAAATTCTTCAGGTTTTTCCGGATTGTCCTGTTCAGCGCCGGTATTCTGCACCGTCCCTTTTTACGATGCCTTCACGCGAAGCATGGAGTCGCGCCATCAGCCGTCCGCGGCAGGATGCCAATCATTCTCCAGGCGTCCCTCCATGCACCGCGCCACTCGTCCCCCCTACGCCCGCATGGCGACCATCGACCGCATGCTGCGGACCGAAGATTTTCCGTCCCTTCGACAAATTGTCGAGAGGCTGGGGGCCAGCCGCCGCACCATCCTCGATGACATCGGATTCATGCGGGCCAACTGGTTCGCCCCCATCGGCCATTCCCGCGCCCGCGGTGGATACTACTATACGCAGCCCGACTGGCGGCCCCAGTTTTTCTCCCTCAGCGAAGGGGAGATGGTCTCGCTGTTCATCGCCGAGCGGGTCATGCACCAGTATCGCGGTACGTCGTGGGCGGTCGAACTGTCGCAGGCGTTCCGCAAGCTCGCTGACCAGTTGCAGGGCGAAATCTCGATCAGCGTCGCCGACCTCGCGACCCTCCAGTCGTTCCGCCTGACCGCACCCTCGCCCCACGACGTCGAAGTCTTCCGGCAACTCGTCGCTGCGGCCCGCTCGCGACACACGGTGCAGGTCACCTACTGGACCGCCTCCCGCGACGAAACCACCGACCGCAAGGTCGACCCGCTGCATCTCGCCAACATCGACGGCGACTGGTTCCTGCTCGCCTGGTGCCATCGCCGCGGCCGCGTCCTCACCTTCTCCCCGTCCCGCATCCGCACCCTCCGCACCTGCGAAGAAACCTTCGTCCGTCCCGCCGACTTCGACCCGGCGAAGCACCTCGCCTCCAGCTTCCGTATCATCCAGGAAGAGCGCGGACCCACGCACAACGTCCGATTGCGGTTCACCGGCTTCGCCGCCCGCTACGTCGGCGAACGCACCTGGCACCCAACGCAAACCCAGCACCGCACCGACGACGGGACGCTGGAAGTGACGCTGCGGGTCTCGTCGCTGATTGAAGTCCGCAAGTGGGCTCTGTCGTTCGGATCCGAATGCGAAGCGCTGGAACCCCGCCGACCTCCGCCAACAGATCGCCGAAGAAGCCCGGCGCATGCTCGCCAGCCACACCGCCTCCCCAGCCGCTTGCGGCGTAGCGGTGCCTTTAGCAACGCCAGCCACCCCACCCAGCCAGCGCCCAATCACCCTTTCCTCAAAGGCTCGTCGCACGCGCCCCAAAGAATAGCACCACGCGTGAAATCCCCAGGGTCCTCCACGCGTAACGAACTCGCAACGCCGCTCAACACTTCACACTCCACAAAGCCCACTCATCCCGCACCCGCCGCCCGCCATGCTTCCTCAACCCCACGACTGGTACGCCGGATTGCGATTGCGGCTGCTCCCGCTCGACATCGCCATCCGCTGGTCGCGGCCCTCGGGCATCCCCCCGCACATCCTAGCGAATGTGTTGCGGGGGGCGTTCAACATCACCTTCCGAAGGCTCGTCTGTCCCCCCGAATGGATTGACAACGCCTGCTCGCCCTGCCCGCTCTATGCCCAGTGCCCTTACGGGCAACTCTTTGAACCCGCCCCCCCGCCCGACGCCGACCGCCTTCGCCTCATTGCCGACCTCCCGCGTCCCTTCGTCCTCAAGCCCCCCCTGGCCTTCACCGCACCGGCCCCTGCCGCGCCGCCTCCCTCGCCGCCACCCCAGGCCGCGGGCCATCACAACCTTCTCGCCGATCGCTTGCGGGTTCGCAATGCCTTCGCGAAGCATGGCACGGGCGACGGCGGCCCCATGGGCCATGCCGCCACAAACCCCTCGCCCCACCCCGCCGAGCCCGAGCGGCTGCGCTTCGGCCTGGTGCTGATTGGCCGGGCGGTGGACCAGCTGGCCCACTTCATCGTCACATTGGCCGAACTCGGCCGCGTCGGCATGGGCCCGCACCGCGTCCCCTTCACCATCGAGTCCGTCACCACCACAGCCCCCGGCGCCGAACCCGAGAGCCTCTACAACCCCGCCACACACACCTTCACCACACCGCAACACCTCCAGAACGCCGGCGACTTCCTCACCGCACACACCGCCCCCGCCGGCCACGTATCGTCCACGTCTCCAATCGAAGTACCCCCCTCGGACGCCACGCACCCCTCCCGCGGGACGCTTGCGGGTTCGCAAGGCCTTCCCGCAACCCCCCCTCAGCTGACGTTGCGGTTCCTCACGCCGACGCTCATGCGCACGGGCAGCGGGGTAGACAGTGCGGGCCGCCGCATCCCCGCGGTGGAAGTCCGCGAGCGTCCCCCGTTCGGCGTCCTCATCCGCCGTCTGCGGGACCGCCTGTCGGCCCTCTGCACGTTCTTCGGCGAAGCGCCGTGGACCGGCCCTGAATCCAGGGAACAAGGCATCCTCGAACCCGACTTCGCCGAAATGGGCCGCCTGGCGGACGGGGTGCGGCTGGTGCGGAGTGAAACGACGTGGCACCACCGCAGCCGCTACAGCACGCGGACGGGCGACACGCACGAAATCAGCGGCCTGACGGGCACCGCCACCTACGCCTTCGACACCCCCGCCCACCGCGCGCTGTTGCTGCCGTTATTGAAGTGCGGCGAACTCATCCACGCCGGCAAGCACGCGGTGTGGGGCAACGGGTGGGTGGAGGTGCAGCCATGACGCACCTGAATGCAGAGAAGTACCGGGAGTTCTTTCGGAAGCTGACACGCAAGGAACGCTACGACTACCAGGAGCGCGTGGCAGACATTCTCCTTGCGGGTCGCAATGTGATCCTTCGCGCCCCGACGGGCGCAGGGAAGACTTGGGCCGCGCTGGCCCCGTTCTTCTATTCGCGTCAGATCGAGAGTCCGATCGCCGATCGCGTGCTGTATGCCTTGCCGCTGCGCTCGCTGGCGACATCGCTTTTCCGCGAAACCCGTAACGATGCGATCGCCGCCGGAATGGTCGACGTCGACATTCGCCTGCAGACGGGTGAGACGCGCGACGACCGCTTCTTCGAGTCAGACATCGTCTTCACGACGATCGACCAGTTGTTGTCGTCTTACCTCTTCCATCCCGTGAGCCTGCCGGCGCGGAAGATCGGCAACATCAACGCCGGGGCGCTCATCGGATCGCTGATCGTCTTCGACGAGTTCCATCTGCTCGAACCGGGCAAGTCGATGTCGACCGCCATCGAAATGCTGGACCGGCTTGTCTCCGGCTCGCCGCTCGCTCAGTTCGTGCTGATGACGGCCACGCTCTGCACCGACACGGTGGAATGGCTCGCACAAAAATTGAATGCGGACATCGTGACGCTGCCTCTTGAGGAGGTTGCGGCCCTTCCGTCCCAGGAAGGCAAGAAGCGCTTCTATCGCTTGATCGATCGACCGATGACTGTCGAAGACATCGTCGCGTGCCACAGCAGCAAGCGGACGATTGTCCTCGCAAACTCGGTTAGCCGCGCTCAGCAGCTCTTCGCGGAACTCACCTCCTCCGATGGCCGGAAGCGATTCAGTGAGAACACGGAATTCCGGCTTCTTCACAGCCGGTATCTGCCGGAAGACCGAAAAGCGGCCGAGGATTGTCTGGCGGACTGGTTCGGTCCGAAGGTCACACGGTCCGACGTCGTGCTCGTCACAACACAGGTTATCGAAGCGGGGATGGACCTCTCCTGCGACAACCTGCACACCGAGCTCGCCCCGATGAACTCCCTGGTGCAGCGCGGAGGACGCTGCGCCCGGCGCCGCAACGAGACGGGGACCGTGTGGGTCTACGAACTGGAAGAAAGCCCGGACGGCAAACGGCGTCTTGGCCCGTATCGGGATCGTGCGGTCATCGTCGACGACACGCGAAAGACCCTGATCGCGAGTCTGTCGAACCCCGACACCCCGGTCGCCAGTCACGAAGAACTCGCATGGGTCGATTGCGTGCATGCGGACGAAGAGCGGAAGGCTCTCGGAAATCTCCGCAATCTCAACGGCATTCGCGATGCTGTCCATCTGGCGATGGACGGCGACAATGCGAACGCCGCCAGAGAGCTTGTTCGGGACGTCGATTCGATCGATGTTATTGTCACAGCCACGCCGGACGAGATCAGGTTCGACCGGAAGCAGTGGCCGAGGGCAATATCCATACCTCGCATGTCTTTGTGGACGCTGCGCGATGCAATCGAATCCAAAAAAGCGCCCTGGGTCGTAAAGACGGCGCGGGAAAAGGACGTGTTGCCGGGCGGTGGACTGTTCGTCGAATGGATCCCGCTCAGAACGAAAGAAGAACTGCCGACCGCTGGATGGATGATCGCGGTGCATCCGAACTTCGCATCCTATTCGCCGAAATTGGGTCTTCAGTTGGGAGTCGCCGGGGTGCCAATGTCCCTTGAGCCGCGAGTTCGCCCGGCGTTTACGCAGTATTCCTATGAGTTTGAACCGTATTCGCTCCATATCCGCCGAGTTCGAGATGCAGCGATCAAGCATTTTGGAAAGTGCCAGCGCGCCGCCGAACTCCTCGGGAATCGCTACGGCGTCACAAAGAACGACGTCGAACGTTGGGTCGATGTCGCATGCGCACTTCACGACATCGGGAAGCTTGCCACCGGTTGGCAGACTCCCATCATGAACTGGCAGAACCTGAAGGATGACGAAGCCGGCAGAACTCTTCGAAACGGGCCGATCGCGCATTCGGACTTTGATCCGGAAACGGACCGCACGCGACAACGAGACAATCAATTCCGGCGACCGCCGCACGCCGCCGAAGGGGCGTGGGCCGTGTCCGGAATGCTTGCCGCGTCGCTTGAGGAAATTGCGGCCCGCGCCATATTCACAGCCATTACGCGGCACCATGTGACCTGGTCCGAAGAGTTGGGGAACTACGCATTCCCCGAATCTGCCGCGAACGAAGTCCGCTCGACTGTTGGGGACCTTCTGCCACCGGCAACGGTGCGACTTCTTGACAAGCCCGGCGAAGTCACTCGGCGGGACGATTTCCGTTCGTGCCTGCTTCGCTTTCACGACCTGACCGATGCGCCGGCATGGGCGGCCTATGCATGGATCGTCCGTCGATTGCGACTCGCCGACCAGGCCAGTTTGAAGGGGGACCAATGACCACCGTTGCCATTCTGAAAGCAACAGGCACTTATGCCGACACCCTCCAGGCAGTCGGGGCCGCCTCCGCACTTCAGGAGATGACCGGCCTTGCCGCGCAGATCGTCGATTGCGGAGACCGCTTCGATATCAGCATCGATGGCTCCGGCGAAGGAACGAATTGGTCTCCCCCGTCGCCCGGGTTCCTCTATATCTGGCGCTCGAAGAAGGATGGCTCAAAGCCTCGTGGCACGGATGTGATGGACTACGAAAAGGAGAAGGAACTCAGCGAACAAATCAAGAAGGCGAACGCGTCGAGTCGTGCCCGCAGAGCAGTCGCGGAAGCGGTTCAGGAAGAGCAGGAGTTCGCTCCCGCCGTCGTGCATTCCGAGTTCCGTCTGGCGGCAATCATCGAATCGATGCGGAAAGGCTGGATGGGCGACAAAGAGCTTTACGCCTGGGTGATCGATCATCAAGACGAAGCTCTTGCGTGGTGCCGCGATCGTTTTCTGGGTCGTTCAGTCGAGCCGCGGATGGAGGTGTCGAACAGTCAGATTCTCAACCCCAGCACCGGCAAGGGAGTCCACGCATCCAAGACCGTTGCCACTTCACCCAATGCGATCTCGAAAGGCGTTTGCGACACGTTCACCGACTGGATGAAGCTTCGCGGAATCACGACGTCCATGCTGCCGCACCGAAGTGATGAAGACTTTAAGTTCTTCGTGATCGAACCGGGAGACATTCGAGTTTCTGACTTGAAGCAGGTGCGCAGCGACCTTCAGAAATGGAATCTGTGGGGAGGCTTGCGGCTCGACATTGAATCCGGCCTGAGGCTGTTGCAGGTTGTGGTCATGCGGTCCGACGTCAACGGAGGAGAGATCTCTCTTCGCGGGCGACGCCCGAAGTCGGTCATTCGCGGACTGCGACAGGCCTATTTCAAGAGCCTTGGCACGGCCGCGGCTTTGATGAACGACGCCCTGCTTCCGCTCCCGTCCTGGTTCGAAGTCAATAGCCGCGACGACGTCGAAGACTATCTGCAGATCACCAACGAGCCATACGGCGGATACGGTATCAAGTATGGCCCGCTCAGCAACTTTCAGAAGGAGTTGTCGAGTGACGTTCCCATCCTTCAGCAGTATCGGCGCTGGATGACGACCGGCGAACTGGACGATCTGCTGACGTTCCACGTCCAGTTCGCCATCGATCTGCTTCCTCGACTTGCGGCGGGCGAGTTTGCCACAGCCTTCCGTGTCGAAATCCTCGACCTGCTTCTCAAAAAGGGGTATCCGAAAGTGACCGAGATCATCACCAGCGACGGCTTCCTCAGCGTCGCCCGCGCGGTCCGCAACACCACGATATATGCCGCAGGAATGAAAAGCAGCGATCGTGAGGTCCGCTTCGGTCTCGCCCAGAAGTGGAAGCAGCGCATCAAGGCTGGCAACGAGTCGTTTCTTGCCACGCTTGGCGAGTTCGTCCAGGAGCAGAACTGGGAGGTTGTCCACAAACTGGAGGGGAGGGGACACGTTGTTTCCGCGGAAGACCTCAATCAGGTTGTGCGGCTTGTGGAGAAGCACGGCGCGGAACTCGTCGGAATGCTCTTGCTCGGATACGGATTCGCGCGAGCGGAGAAGGTGACGACGGACGCCGACAAGCCGGGCAACTGAATGTTTCTGTCACGCAGCGTCATGTTTTTGCCGACACTTCCATAACTTTTGAACAAGGTAATCTCGCATGAAGGTTCATTCGCTGAGTCTCTGTGGCCTCGCCACGCTCGATATGCATGCCTTGAACAACGAGGGCGCGGAAGGCAACGCGCTCATGACGCGTATGGTCGAGATTGTCGCGCCCGATCCGACGGACGGGGGCAAGATCAAGAACTACACCGTCAACGCCGTCTCGGGCGACATGCTGAAGCACATTCAGGCCGAGCACCTTTTCAAGTGGTCGCAGGAAACCGGACTCAAGCTGTGCGGGGGGTGCAAATCGTTCGACGCGAACCGAATCTGTGCCGACGAGACCTTCACAAAGTTTCCCGAGTTCACCAAGGAGACGCTTGACTCCGTCATCCTCGGAAAGGCGATCCAGACCTGCACGCTGGATGATGCGGAGGGCATCCTGATCACCAGCGATATCGGGAAGAAGCGGTCCATCGCCCGCAAGTCGTGCGTCGAGTTCGGGTGGATGGTGGGACGGCCCGACACCACACGAACCGAATCCTATTTCCACGCGAAGTATGTTCCAGAGGGCCGCGGGAAGGGTTCGGGGGCCGGCGAGAACCTCGGTCAGAACATCTTCCATCGCCCTGCGTCGTCGGGACAGTATGCGGCGGTCGCCAGCATCGACCTGTATAAGGTCGGACGAAACGACATCACGCTGGACTACGCAATCGGCGACGAAGAGCGACTGCTGCGGGTCAAGGGCCTGCTGGTGAGCGTGATGAATACCTTCGTCCGCATGAACGGCGCGCATCGCAACACGCAGTTGCCGCACCTTGTCGACTTCGAAGGAACGGTGGTCCTTTCGACGTCGTCGCTCCCCGCACCGTCCGTCAGCGCGCTCAATCCGGCCTTCAATGAGCAGATCGCGGGACTTTGCGAGAACATGAAGAAGGTCAACCCGAAGGCGACGCTTGAGGCCCGGCGATTCCATAACCTCGCAGAGTTCTCTGCGGTCTTCGCCGACGTGATCGAACAGGTCCTGGTCATCGATCGAAAGGGCTGAGCCGTGGCCAAGAAACGAGCCCAGGCGGATTCCGCCAAGGTCGAAACGCCGCGCGACAGCGAGTGGATGCTGTTGCGCTATCAACCGGTCTCACTGTTCTCGCTGCGCATGACGCATGCGACGAACAAGGGAGGCAAGACGCTGGTGGTGCCGACACCGTATGCGGTGAAGATGGCCCTGATCGACGCGTGCTTTCGGGCCTTCCCGGCGGAGTCCGCACCGCAGCAGGCCCGCGCGCTGTTTCAGGCGATCAAGAAAGCCATCATCCGGTTCCGCCCGCCCGGCGAGTGCATCGTCCAGAACACGTTCGTCAAGATCCGGCAGGATGAGCGCGATGCCGAGAGTGGATTCTATACCTCGACCATCGCATATCGAGAGTGGGTCTACTTTCAGGGCGAACTTTGCATCGCCATGAGCATCGGAGGAATTTCGCCGGACGATCGCGCCTTGCTGCACTCTGCTGCTGTTCACATCAACCATTTCGGCAAGCGCGGCTGCTTCTGGCAGTTCCACGACGCCGCGGGACGCGAAGGGTCGCTGCCGCCGGGTTTCACGATTCCACAGGGAACGTCAGAGGCGATGCGGCCCGACCATTACGGCATGTCTCAATTCCTGGACGACTTTGGAGAAACCTTATGCGCCGCCAAGGACGGCTTCGAGCGCATCAGCACATATCACGATGGAAAGATCGCGCTGGGGCAGCATCGGGTTTTGATCCCGACACTCATTCCCTACGTTCGTGTCCACGCAACAAGAAGCTTTACGCAATATGAATGTCGTGCAACGGACATGTCGTGACTTTCATTGTTGCAACCACGGAGGACCAATCGTGACCAGGAGCTTTTCTTCCGCGCTCTCCTTCGGCGTTCACTCGCCACGAGGGTGTCATGGCCGATCCTTCTGTTCTGCCTCCTTTTGTTCCTCCTCCCGCTCCGCCCGCCGATCTCGTGATTGACACCTTCGGCACGTTTCTCGGCAAGCGGTCCGGGCGGATGTTGCTGCGGTGGCGGGAGCCTGCGGCCCCGCAGCGCAGCCCCCTTCTCGATCACCCCGATCCCTTCGGCCCGCCCCGCGAGGAACCGCCGGCGGGCGGGGCGGGCGACGCCCGCGGAAGCGCTCCTCGGGCGAATGATGCAACTCCACCCGCCCCGCGACGCCCGCCCGCCGTGCTGAAGTTCGCGCGGCCGTCGGACCCCCAGGCCGGCGTGCGGGCTGAATCACACCCGTCCGCAGCCTCAGCCGCAGAGGCCCCCCGCACGGCCGTCGATCCAACGCCCCCGTCATCAGACGCGTCGGACGCACTCGGCATTCCGCCGGTCGACAACATTCCGCCCAACGTCGCTCTTCAGGGCACCACAACGGTCGACGGCACGTCGCCCCCTCTCGGGACGAACGCCAGCGAGACTCAGGACGTCGAACCCTCCGGCGACGCCCCCGCACTCCTCACCGAAGACTCGGACGGCTCCGAGGACCGCGCGCCCGATGCGGTGGCCGCGCGGCTCCTCTCGCTCTGGAGCCGTCGCGCGGGCACGCCGCGATCTTCGCGCAGCACCGCGCCTTTCGGCAAGGGCGGGGCTTCGTCCGGCTCTGCGCCCGGTGCGGGCTTCAACAACGTTCGCCCCGGCGAGACGCGAACGCCGCCCCCTGCGCCAGGCGAAGGCGACGACGGTTCCTCCCCGCACGACCGCTTCCGCCGTCTCGACGCCACGCTCCGCGAGCTCGAAGCCGACTTCGACAGCACGCCGGGCAATGCGTGGCGGCATTGCGAGGTGCCGCTCGATCGGCTGAAGAGCGTTGTCGTTGCCAGCCGCGGCGTGACGATCAGCTCGGACCTGGTCGAGGCTCTGGTCGAGCGCGGCGTGCAGCTGTCGTTCCTGTCGTCGCGCGGCCTGCCCGTCGCTCATCTGAACGCCCCCGCCTTGTCGGCGACGGTGCAGACGCGGCGGTCGCAGCTGGCGGCCTATTCCACCCGCACCGGCGTCGAGCTGGCGGCCGCCTTCATCGACGGCAAGGTCCGCAACCAGCGGCACACGCTGCTGTACTTCGGCAAGTACCTGAAGGCGACCGCCCCCGACCGCTACCGCAAGGTGTTCGAGAAGGCGAAGTCGATGCACGCGATGCGGCGGACGCTGCGCGAGTTGGCGAAGTCGACGCCGCGGCGGGCGGCGGAGTCGTCGTTGATTGAGGTGCTGCGCGACAAGTTGATGGGCTTTGAGGGGGCCGCCGCCCGCAGCTATTGGGAGGCGGTGGCCGTCATTCTCGAAGGCCGCATCGCGTTTCCTGGACGCGAGACCCGCGGCGCCCTGGACCCGGTGAATGCAGCCCTCAACTACGGCTACGGCATTCTGTATTCGCAGGTGTTCGGGGCGGTGGTGAATGCGGGGCTGGAGCCGTATGCGGGTTTTTTGCATGTGGACCGGCCGGGGAAGCCGTCGCTGGTGCTGGACCTGGTGGAGGAGTTTCGGGCGCCGATTGTGGACCGGGCGGTGCTGGCAATTGTCAACCAGGGGATTGAAGTGCGGATTGGCGAGCACGGGCTGGTGGGCGAGACGAAGCGGCTGATTGCGGACCGCGTGCTGGAGCGGTTGAACAAGCCGGTTCCGTTCGAAGGGAAGCGGCATCGGTTGCGGTCGATCGTTCAGATGCAGGCCCGCCATCTGGCGACGGCCGTGCGGGGCGAACGCGTCTACAAGCCGTTCTGCAGCCGGTGGTGAAGGAATAGATAGGTGCCAATCGCCGTCGCGACGGCCGGTCCTGTCCAGCCTCTTCGCACCTCTTCATACCCTGCCCCAGCCCCATGTCCCCCCAGTCGCAGCACACCGTCGTCCTCTATGACGTCCCGCACGACCGCACGCGGACGAAGGTCAGCGATGCGTGCCTCAACTTCGGCCTGGCGCGGTTTCAGTACAGCGCGTTTGAAGGCTCGCTCAGCCGGAACCGCCGCGAAGAACTGGCGCTGCTTCTGGCCGGACTGATCGCCGAGCGCGGGGGACGCATCCGCCTGATGCCGGTGTGTGCGGAGGATGTAGCCGCGGCAATCAACTTCGATATTGAGCCTTCGAATGCGGCGAAGGTGGCCGACGACCCCGCCGGCCCGCAACCGCGGCTGGCCATTTTCACCGGAGACGAAGCCACATGACGGCCGCCCTTCGCCTGGCCGAAGCCCCCGCCCCGCAACCCGTCATTCGCGTGTCCGACTTGCGGCAGTGGGTCTATTGCCCGCGCGTCGCGTGGTTCACGCTGATGTGCCCGGTGGGGAAGGTGGAGTCGTACAAGATGCGGATGGGCCGCATGAAGGAAGACCGCCTCGCCCGGTTGCAGAAGCGCCGCTCGCTGCACGCCTTCCGCCTGCACGAGGGAACCGTGCACGACAACGTGCGGCTTCACTCGGAGCGGCTTGGCCTGACTGGCATGCTCGACCGCCTTATTTGGCAGGAGGGCCGGGCGTATCCCGTCGAGGTCAAGTTCACTTCGGGGCCGGCCCGCCTCAACCATCGCGTGCAGTTGGCCGGCTACGCGATGCTGCTTCGCGAGGTCTATCGCGTCGATGTTCCGCACGGATATATTGTGCGGCTGCCCGATGAGACCGTCGACCGGATCGACCTGGACGCTCCCCTCATGGAAACGACGAATCGCCTGTTGGAATCCCTTCGCGAGATGATCTCGGCCGAAAGGGCTCCGCCGCCCAGCCCGATTCAAGGACGATGCTCCGACTGTGAATATCGTAATTTCTGTGGGGACGTGTCTTGAGTCGCGGCCAGGCCATGCACCGAGACCAAAGTCCTCGCCAGAGTTTCAAGACTGATTTGCACGAACTGAGGGAGGTACTCATGTTGAAAGTCGCAAATAGCCGCATGTTCCTCGCAGTTCATCATATTGCGAACAGCAAGGCGAAGTCGCCTGCCTCAAGTGCTTATTTTTTAGTCGCTTATGATTAGCTCTCAGCCCGAACCCCGATCAAGAGGGGACTGAAACATCTTCACCGCGGGACTGGCGGCGATCTTCTCCGTCCTCTCAGCCCGAACCCCGATCAAGAGGGGACTGAAACGGTCAACAACCCCTGCATGACGAGCCACGCCCGGCATTCTCTCAGCCCGAACCCCGATCAAGAGGGGACTGAAACGGAAGACGAACGGCTTGAGCGGCGAGCTCAGGTTGTGCTCTCAGCCCGAACCCCGATCAAGAGGGGACTGAAACGATTCCCACAAATCCAGCGGCGTCGCCTTCGCGATCTCTCAGCCCGAACCCCGATCAAGAGGGGACTGAAACAGCCATCGGCTCCCCTGGCTCATCGGCCCGCGAGAACTCTCAGCCCGAACCCCGATCAAGAGGGGACTGAAACTCCGCTTCCGGCTCTCCACGCTCCGAGAGCACGGATGCTCTCAGCCCGAACCCCGATCAAGAGGGGACTGAAACTCGCCTGGGTCGCGGAGCAGGAGGCAGGGGTCGTGACCTCTCAGCCCGAACCCCGATCAAGAGGGGACTGAAACATCAGATCGTCGCCATCAATCGCGTTGTTTGCCGGCGCTCTCA